>DARE01000056.1 GCA_002503205.1 Thermoplasmatales archaeon UBA447
AGTCAGTGAGTTTCACGCCAAGGATCTTCCCATCTTTCCTCAGGGCAAATTCAGCATCCATATAACCTCTGGGCCGATGGAATGCGTAAAGGCTTTCCATTCTTGTCTGCACCCATTTTACAGGCTTTCCACATTTCATACTCAGGAGGGATATTATGGCAACATACTGCCATACGGCAAGTTTGTAGCCGAACCCGCCACCAACCGGAGGAACGATTAGCCTGATGTTTGATGAAGGTATTCCAAGGCATGCGGAGACAGATCCTACAGTCCTTCCGGGCTGCTGATCTGTGGCATATACCAGGAGTTCATCTCTTGTCTGATCATAGAAAGAGTTCACTACAAAGGTTTCCAGAGGAGTGGATGCATATCTGTGTATCCTTATTCTGTCTTTCACTATTCTATCTGCTTCCTGGAACGCTTTCTTGAGATTTCCAAACTCAAAATGATCTGTAACAATTTCATTAGAGTCAAGCTCCTCGTATATTCTGGGGGCATCCTTCTTCATAGCATCCTCAATTGATGCAATCACTGGGAGAGGTTCGTACTCAACTTCGATGAGATCAACAGCATCCTGTGCAATGTACTTTGTAGTTGCAACAACAGCAGCTACAGGCTCCCCCATGTATCTGACCTTGTCGTTTGCCATTATATAATGGGATTTTGGCGAAACTGTTGCGGCCCTGGAAGTCATGGGTCTGGTAATTTTTGCTGCTTCCTGCCCGGTTAGGACAAGCACAACACCAGGCAGTCTCATTGCCTTGCTGGCATCAATCTTCTTTATTCTGGCATGTGCATATGGGCTTGAGAGTATGGCGGCGTAATGCTGGTTTGCGAGTTCAATGTCATCAGTGTAACCTCCCTTTCCCCTTATTATTCTGAGATCTTCCATTCTTCTGACTGCCTTTCCAACGTTCCTTGTGGTAGAAGTTAAGGATCTGTCGGCAGGTTCAAGTATCTGTGAATTAGATGAATTCATATTGACCTTATGCATATCAACATATCAGTTATATTTTTTTTGTTAATCCATCTATAGGTGATTACTTTACTTACTTTACCATAATAATCTGATGATATTTCTTTTAAACTAATTACCTGTTATTTAATTTTGATATGCACAATCTGTTATTGGTAAACCTGTTAAAGCAAATGGTATTCAATGCGGAAATACATTGTAGAGTATTGGTGTTATTTGTTCCATGAATGTAATAATAATGCTTATTTTATTAGAGGCCCTTAACCATGTATGAAAACATGGAAAGATCTCAGAGAATGGATAGTCCAGGCGAATGAGATCCAGGAACTGAAAACATTAAATGGCGCATCACTGAATCTTGAGCTATCTGCCATTGCCCAGGTAAACGCTAAAAACAGTGGCCCTGCCCTTTTATTTCAGAATTTCAGCGAGGGTGCTTTTCAAGGGTTCAGGGTACTTACAAACTCTGTTGGCAATTTTCACCTGTTTAATCTGACATTCGGTTTTCAACAGTTTCCTGACATTAGCAGTACTGTACAGAACTTAAAGGGAAAGCCTTCAGGATGGGAAAAGGAATCAGGAAACTATCCGGTGAAAATTCTGGAAAATGGGCCCGTCAATGAGAATTACAGGGAAGGGGACAGTATCGATCTGAACATATTTCCAACCCCCTTCTGGCATGACAGTGACGGGGGCAAATTCATAGGTACTGGAGTGGCGGTCATCACTGCTGATCCTGATGATGGAAGTATAAATGTTGGTTCTTACAGGGCGCAGCTGTTCGATTCTAAAACTATCGGCCTGAATATAGAGAGGGGAAAGCATGGTGCTTCACACAGGGAGAAGTATTTTTCTCAGGGTAAGCCGATGCCAGTTGTTCTCATATTTGGCCCGGACCCTCTCCTCTATATCCTGGCCGGAAGTGAAATCCCGACAGGAGTCTCGGAACTTGAATACTACGGTGCTATCAAAGGACAGAGGATGGAGGTAATTAAAGGTAGGAAGACTGGCCTCCCAATACCTGCATCCGCAGAAATAGCGGTAGAGGGATTCGTATATCCTGATAAAACAAGGCTTGAGGGCCCACACGGAGAATGGACAGGATATTATGCAAGCGACGCAAGGGAAAAGCCCTATGTATCCGTAGAATCCTTATATTACAGAAACAATGCAATTATGCTTGGTTCAGCAATGTCTAGAGGAAGCTACAACGATCATGCAAGCTGGAGGAGTATATGGAAATCTGCCTTAATTTACGACGAACTTTTGAAGAATGGTATCCCAGGAATCAAGGGAGTCTATTGCCCGCCATTTGGAGTGGGCAGACAATTTATTAACATATCAATTGAGCAGAAGTATCCTGGGCATGCCACTGAAGCTGGTTACATGGCTTCACAGACCAGAAGTGCTGCATACATGGGCAAATGGGTTGTTGTAGTGGATGAGGATGTTAACCCCTATGACATGGATGATGTTCTCTGGGCTATGTGCAGCAGGGCAGATCCAACAGAGATCGGAATTATAAAAAAAGGGTGGGCAAGCGGTGTAGATCCTCTGAGACCTCGGGATCTTCCAGCATCAAAATACACAAACAGCAGGGGCATAATCTTTGCAGTTGTACCTTACGAAAGGATAGACAGTTTTCCCAGGAGATGTGAAGCAAGTCTCGGACTGAGGAATGAAGTCTTCAATAAATATCTAAGCCAGATGGATGGAAGGTGGAGCTCAAATTAGATTAAAGACCGCCCGTCTTCCTTCTAAATTCTTTGTTTTCTTAATTTTGACCTAAAGAAACACACCTGAGTAATATTTTCCGTATTGAGTAAAAGCATGAAACTTTTTGCAATTTCAATTATTAACTTACAGCTACTATTTGAAATTATAGCTGGTTTTGAAATCTACTTTATAATTAGTAGGTGGAAACAGTTCTCTATTTATAAAGAGTTATAAAATCGCAACACAGTATACCTTATGTACTGTTAATCATAAAACGGCGCTTATTTTTATATAATTACAAAAATCATCTTAAGTATTTCAAATACACCATATTTTAAATAATACTATTAATTATCTTCATTAATGGAAAACAATGTAAATTCATCTCAGCCCCCGGGTGAAAAGCTGGATCGATATCACGGACAGGCTCTGTACATATCTTTCTTTGCCTACACCTTTGATATATTGAGTTTTGTAGCTCTGACATTTGTGTCCGTGCAGGCAGCAAAGGCCATTTATCCATCCAGCACTCTTGGAATTTCACTTATTATTTTCTGGGGTGGATTTGCTGCAGGATCAGTTACAAGGCCTATTGGTGCAGCAATTTTTGGTCATGATACGGATGCGAAGGGTAGAAAGAGGACCCTTTATATAAACATCCTGGGTTCTTCAATTTTTACGGCCCTTCTGGCTGCCACCCCAACCTATGCCAGTGTAGGTATCTATTCTCCGATAATATTTATCGGGCTTAGGCTAATTGGAGGCGTATTCATAGGTGGTTTGATAGCTGGGGGTCTTGTTTTTGGCCCTGAAAACTTCCCAGACAGATTCAGGGGGTTGTTGACCGGTTTTGCAGAATCAGGGGGAAGCTGGGCTCATGTTATAGGTGCGGCATGGCTTCTTATGATCTCTTTCATATTTGCAACCACTTCCTCATTTGACACAATTGGCTGGAGAATAATGTTTCTGGTTTCAATACTGCCCCTGGTTCTTATACTGCCAGTCTTGGTCAAAACACCGGAATCAAACATATACCAGCTGGCAAGGAAGAAAAGAAAAACAACAAAGAATCCTCTCAAGACGCTGGTTGCAGAAAAAAAATCCATCAGAAAGGTCTTCATGCTTTCACTGATAATGTCAATCGGTCTCCTTGGTTATGATAACATGACAGAAAACCAATTTCCTACATTTTTGCTTTCATTTAACAAAGTGCCACACTCGCTTCTTGCTGAAATAGTTCTGGTGGGTGCTCTCGCAGGAGTGATAGGCTCCATTCTTGGTGGTGTTATATCACAGTACACAGGAAGGAAACCTCTTTCCATAGTTGGCGGCATAGTTCTGATTGCCATAAGTTACCTGTATATTCACCTGGGAACCCTGCCAGGAGATGCCTATTATGCAATTGTACTGACCCTAATGCCACTTTACTTCTTCTCATCTGTGAGCAAAGCCGATTTCAGCATATATCTGAATGAGGCATTTCCAACATCAGTAAGAGGAAGTGCTCTCTCACTGAACTGGAACCTGGGATACGGTATAGCAGGTGTATGGCCCATAGTTGTTAGTGCGGTTCTAGCCGTTTACGGAATAAAGGTATATCCAATCACTGCTGCGGTAACCATAGCGCTTCTTGGGCTCATGTACCTCATAGGAACACTGTTCAGCAAAGAGACAAAGGGGAACATACTCAAGGAAAAAGAGGAGATGATGTCAGAACCGGACTCATCTTAATTTTTTTTACAATAATTATAAATACACCAAATATTATACCTTTTTGATATTTCTCTGGTACTGTTAGAAAGAGGAAATTGATGTCAGCTTGGAAGATATGGTGATGTTTTCTATGAAATCGAGGTTTGTCTTGGCCGGAATAGTTATTATGGCAGTGGCATTTGTATTCTTTGAGATTCGCAACCACCGTTTGAATTTTCTAATCCCTGTTGCGGTTGGAGCAATGCTTTTCTTATATGGAATCTTCAGCAGATGACTTTTATTATTGCAACCTGGGTTTTAAAATTCTGAATATTAAAGAGATGGTGGCAAGCATATTTTCCAAATTATGATTCTATTTTGGATCTGTTTTATTCCAGTGGGCAAAAATGATGGGGCGAAATTGCACCTTGTAATGTGTTATTTCAGATTTAGAGTACGATTGTATATTCTGTTTCTTCTGGCAATTTCAAGCAAGCCGTTGAATCTGCCTCCAATATTCTCTGTTAACAATACTCAAGTGGGTATAAGATAAAATTGAAACTGTAATTGATCAGATAATCGATTGCCATTGATTTACATTGAAAAAATGAGTAAGGGCAGGTTTCAGTCTGCCTTTATCTGAGTACCCAGTGTCTCTTTAAGGCCAAACAGACCTCCAAACTGGAAGAGTACTCCCACAAGCATGGCAATGGACATGGCTATTCCAATGTATTTAATTCCACCAATTGAAGCATATATTAGGGGAACTATAAGGGATGCAGCAGCACCTGCCACTCCGCGTCCAACCATATAGCCGAAGTTCGTTGCAGTTGATCTCATCCTTGTGGGGAAATGTTCGCTGTACCAGACACCGTATTCACCGGATATTCCCTGGCTGACCGATACGATGGTATAGGCATAGAACATCGGAAACATGTAAAGCTCAAGATATGTTGCCTTCATCAGGATGATTGCGAAGAATGCTCCAACCGCAATAATATACAGGGCACCATAGCCGATTGCGGTGATCTTTCTTCCAAAGCGATCTGCAAGGAACCCGTTGATCCAGTAGAAGGGCACAGCTATGAGCTGCCCAACAACAAGCAGGAGTGTATACTCTGTTGTAGTCATATGATATGAGACTGAAAGGAGGGTTGGCATGAAGCTGGAGTAAGAGAAGTATATGAATAGGTTTGCGCCTCCAATGAGCAGGGAGATCAGTGTCCAGCGCCTGACCTGGGGATTAAAAATGTCTGCAAGCGGTGATTTCTCCTTTTTCCTCATTTCTGTGGAGGATTTGAGCTGATCCTGCAACTTGAGCCAGTACTTCGACTCCGGGAGTATCAGAGCATTAACTGCAACGCCCACTATTGCAACAATTCCCGCTATCAGGAATGCATATCTCCATCCTAGAAGAGCACCATAATGGGATATTGTGAATCCCGCGGTGAAGGCCCCTGTCACTGATCCAAGTATGAAGACTCCCTGAAGAATACCTCCACCGGTAGCCCGTGTTCTCGCAGACCAAATTTCAGTTATCTGTGCAAAACCGATCCCCCACTCTCCACCTATCCCAAGCCCTTCAACCGCCCTCAACAGATAAAGCTGCCATAGGCTGTTTATTCCGGCTGTAAGAAGAGTTGCAACTCCGAATACTGCAATGGATAGCATCAGCCCCTTCCTTCTCCCGTATCTGTCTGCGATAAACCCAAAAAGGATCCCACCGAATGCAGAGAAAACAAGGCTTATTGTCAGGGCAATTGCTATATCTGCAACTGACACCTTGAACGAAGCTGAGAGAACAAGGAACAGATAGCTTATGATAACCAGATCATAGCCATCGCTGAAGTGACCAAAAAGAACCCCGCCGAGTGCCCCAGCTTTCTCTTTTTCAGAGTATGTCAAATTACCAATCATAAGTGAACCAATTAATGTAAATTACATTCTATATTTAAATTGATGTTTTAGTATACTAAATTTTGTAATTCCTAAAATATTCTTATGTAAAAAAATGAAAACAAGGTAATGTGATTATTTTTAGAAAATCTGAATCCGCCAGAGGAATTCAGAATCACAATTTCTTTATCTTTGCAGTGGCCAGGTTTTCGATCTGTGTCATCAGCCTTCTCTTTTCTGACCCTGGTGGAAGTGATGGATTCACACCATGGGATTCCCAGAATTTTTTGAAAAAGTACTGAAGGTTAAATGGGTCCGGGCTCATATAGTCTAGATTTGCCCTGACGTATGTTGCCATGTCAGAGGCAATCTCTTCCGTAGATCTTGTAAGGATATTGCTTCCTGCATCCTCTATGACCTTCTCTTCAGGTTTTTTAGGGCTTCTTATCTGCTGGCCACTTTTTGGATCAATTCTGGCCGATAGCACATGAAAAACACCTGAAACAAGGAAACCAAACTCATCCTTCTCAATATCCATCTCTATTCCGGGATCTCTCTCCTTTTCCCGGTATACATAAATGAATCTGGATCCCATCTCCTTTGCGGTAGAAAAGAATTCAGAAGGATCACTGCCATCCCAGAATACAAGGTTGTTCTCAAGGCTTGTGAGCGGGTATTTCATTCGGAATACAGTAAATCCCTCAGGTATCGGTATTTTGTAATCTTCTTTATTGTTTTTCTCCTCTTCCATGATACTCAATACTAAAGGGAGATATACATTATTTGAATTGAAAAAATATATGGTAAATGTAATTTTCAGAGAATTGTCTGAGATCCGGTTCCGTTGAGCAAATTTCCTGCCAGGGACCATATCATTGTGAGCAGGTTTTCAGCTGCCGGGACAATCGGGAAGAAACTGGCAAACCCATGAATCATGCCCTTGGCCCTTATTCCTGTTGCCCTGACTCCTGATTTCTGCATCATGGCGAGATAAGTCTCTCCCTCGTCCCTGAGCGGATCGTATTCTGCTGTAACAACAACTGCTTCAGGAAGCCCTGATAGATCGGGATGGGTTATTATTGAAAAATATGGGTTCAAACTATCTGAGGGCTCTTTGAGGTATGCCTGCCCGAAATACTTCATATCTTTTTCCGTTAGGTAAAAATTCTCACCGTATTCTGTTAAGGAGTAAGTTGCCCCGCTCCTTCCAGCAGTCGGATATATCAAAACCTGCAGCCTCGGCAGTTTGAGTTTCATGTCCCTGGCTTTCAGGCAGAGACCAGCAGAAATGTTACCACCGGCGCTGTCTCCTGCCACAGCAATCCGATCCGGGTTGATCCCAAGCCTGCTGGAGTTCTTCTGCACCCATTTTAATGCTTCCAGCGCATCATCAAGGGCAGCGGGAAACTTATATTCGGGAGCAAGCCTGTAGTCTACGGACAGTACCTTAGACCTTGAGCGGTTTGCAGCGAGCCTGCAAATTCCTTCATGTGATTCAATATTTCCGAAAACAAAGCCCCCTCCATGGAAATATATTATTATACTGTCTCCGGCATTTTCAGGTGTATAAAGGCGGAGTGGTATTTCGAATCCATCGTGTATGAATTTCATATCCTCCACTGACTTAACTGCTTCATTCTTCTTTGGCAACGGAGACTGTTCCATCATCTTCCTGAATTCCTTTATATCTATATTTGCCAAATCAGGTTTTGGAATGTTTTCCATCATTTTCAAGAGCTTTGCAACATCTGGATCTACTGGCATAATATCCATGTTCAATCGGAAACTTCCAAGATAAATCTTTTCAGAGAAAGTTCAGAATTAAATCGGAAGTGACCAGGAACCTAACTTAAATGTGAATATACAAAAATCCCTAATCAATGCTTATATGTCCGGATTCTTATATACGGGTATGGTGGAGAATCCGTATGAGGAGGAGCCAGTTTTTGACTCTATTGCAGAATATTATGATGAAACCAGGGAGCCATTGAGGGAGGAGGTTCTGGCGTTTCTCATAGAGCATCTGAAGGGATCCGAAGACATCCTTGAGATAGGTGCAGGTACCGGGAGAATATCAATTCCTCTTCAGGATGCAGGCTTTAAGGTCACAGGTGCCGACATTTCCAGAAAGATGCTTGAAAGGGCAAAATCAAAGGGGCTCAAAAATACAGTGATTGCGGATGGCTCCAATCTGCCTTTTGAGGATGGCAGTTTTGACGTCACTCTTCTGGTCCACGTCTTCCATCTTATCAATGACAGGAAAAGGGTAATGAAGGAAGCTATGCGTGTTTCAAGGAAGTGTGTAATGTCCATAATCAGGGTCAGGGACAACAATTCTGGCTTTAAAGAACCAAGGGGCGAAATAAGAGATATACTAATGGAAGTATCTTCTGAATCCGGAATATCCCTGGGCCAGAGGGACAGGGAAAATTACAATCACAGGTTCGAAGCAGCAGTAATTGATGAGTTGCCCCCAGATAGAATGCTGGAAATAGGGGTGTTTCAGTCAACAATCTCCAAGGATCAGATCGCCAGAAAAATAATGTCATCATCCGGGTATGTCAGGCGTGTCAGGGGAATGTCTTCCGATATGAGGAAAAAAATAGAAAGTGAGTTCATGAAGAGAATATCTCTTATTCCAGATTTTCAGGTCACCAGAAAAAGTACAGAATATCTTGCAATATGGGATAAAAGTGATATCTGAACCCATCCATTTTCACGTATCTGCTGTGCCAGAGATTTTTAGCTTAGGTAGACGAACAGCGCTGTTAGTAGCAAGACTGCCACAACAACATAATCAACTGTGGTGGGTTTCAATTTTTCAAGTTTTCTAAAGATGCTCCCTCTCGCAATATATACAACTGAAAGAAGAGCTATTCCGCTAGCCAGAATGAAAACCAGGCTGAGGAGCCCCAGGAATATGTTCCCATAGGCAACTGCAACAAGCGCTATGGGAAGAAACGCTGGATCGGGGACAACGCTTACGAGAATGGATGTATTTTCAATATTCTCATTTCCATTTTCTTCTCTTATTGCGTTAATGGCCATATATATGCTGACAGCAATCAGAAGGGCAACAGCCCCTATTTTTATCTCCTGAGGATCAAGAAAAGCCAGTCCTGCAAAAGCAACTAGAAGTGAAACTAGGACGGAAAGAGCCCCATGTGCAAAGCCAATCCCGGAAGACAGTGACAGGCTCTTCCCAAGAGTATAACCCCTCTTTGAGGAAAGTACTGAAAACGGGATCCAGTGGTCCGGCGCTATCATATGGAGTGAAGCAAGTGCCAAAGCTAAAACTATAATATAGGGCTGCGAAATCAATGGCACTTATTGCTTGTCTGATAAAAATTATTCTCCTTCTTAATCATGAAGCATTTTTTAATTACCAGAATTAGGATAATTGACTGAAACAAATATTGATGTTTTATATCCAGCAGCCACTTACTTAAAGATGCATCACTAAGACAAATTGGGGTTTTATTTTTTTGTCCAATTATGTTAATATGTTAACATCAAGGAATCGCCAATGCAGAGGAGATTAAATTATATCCATGCAATCTTAGTTTTGATCTCCCCTGGTGTTTTTTTGTACATCAAGCCTGGGAATTCGGTAATTTTGTCAACTGGGATTGTTCGAGTTACAAGTGACCTTGAGGTTTCTGGCCATATATGTTTCCATTGGACAAGATCTCTCATGGCCGACTCAAAATGGGGTTTCTGGCCGTTAATCAATCCAACAACCGATATTGATTTATAGACAAGGTTCTGAATGTCGGTATTCTTCAAAATTGCACTGCCATATCGCATGAAGCCAAAAAGGCCAAGTACAGCATTATTCTTGAGTAAAGACAGGAGAGATGGCAAAATTGAGGCATCAGAACCAGAGGCTTCCACAATGAGATCAAATGCATCTCCAATTCCAAGGGAGGAGAAACCATTGGAAGAATTGAAATAAGAAATACCTGTTTCCTCAAAGATTCTTGCCTCAAGTTCAGCCGGTTCCCTTATGTTCGAAACCGTGACATTAAAGCCCCTGCTCTTGAGCAAAAGAGAAAATAGGATCCCTATGGCACCAGTACCTATAACCAGGGCCCGCCTGCAGCCATACGTGCCATCACTGCATTTCCAGTAAAGTCTGGATTGAACAGAAAATATCTCTTCGAGAGATTTCTCAAGATCTGAAAGAGGTTGAGCCATAATGGCAGTATTCCTTATGTCATGTGGGACTCTAACAAGGTATTCTGGTGAATCATATATGAATTCCCTCATGAAACCGTGCATGCCCTTTATGCCTGCCTCAATAAATTCACCAGTCTCACAGAAATCGGGCCTTCCGAGCAGGCAATTCAAACATTTTCCACAGCCTCTTCTATTTACAGGCATCACAAGGTCTCCCTTTCTGAAATCTCCGCCGTCCTCCATCACCTCTCCTATGGCCTCGTGCCCCAGTGCCATAAAGCTATAACCTTGAGGGGCCTTTGCTGCGAAAAGCTGCCCATTGACTATTTCCCTGTCAGTACCGCATATACCATTTTCAAGAATTCTGATTTTAATGCCCTCTTCCTGTATCTGCGCTTCTTTCAGTTCGAAACCTTTTTCAGGGGGGTTGACAATTATTGCTTTCATTTTTAAGACAGGTTGGAAATTACCTGTTTTTAGAATAGGATTTCTCAATACATGTAATAGAAAAACTATTCAAGTTCATTGCAGACACAATTATCCTTGGCTCCAACGCTATACTCCTGGCATTTCCTGATCTTACTCATGGTTTGCTGGTAAGATGCTGGTTGATCTCTATCTTTCCTCCTCTTTTGTTCTGGAGAAACAATTCTGTATATGGTCTATAAATTCCGGAAAATGGAAGTCCGGGATATCCAATTTTTATCGCTTCCTTAATAATGATCGTGATGAGGCTGATGGTTCATTAAAAGGCGGCACCACTATTGGTGATATTAAGCATTTCCATGTTATTATTTCAAAATGTATGTTTCATACGAACTTCGTAATTATTCTCACGAAGTCGGATTTTCTAGGTTGTATGAAAGATGAAAATAGCAAAATGAGATATATTGG
>DARE01000075.1:0-8998 GCA_002503205.1 Thermoplasmatales archaeon UBA447
ACCCCAACTGGTCCCTTGGTGCAGTAATAGTGGCCTAATTTGGTACATTCCTTCTGCTTGTGTCCATTTCTCTCGAGACCGCAGTTAGTGATTCTGCACCTTACTGTGGTTTTGACACAGGGGATATTGGCACCAGCGATATTGATGGGTGCAATAATCTTGGCAATAGTAGAATTTTATACTCCAACGGGAGAGGGCATAGAAGACCTCCTGGTCAGAATCATTCCCGCATTCATCATTGGAGCATTCATCGATGGACTTCTAGTATACATGTTCAATTTTGGCAAGTACGTAATTGAGCCCGCATTTAACGGCAACCTGGGTGCCCTTCTGTTCCTTGTTGCTGTCCTGGCACCCGGCCTCGCAGTGACATGGAATGTTGAATGGTCCCATAAGCATGGTTTCAGGGGGTAGAAGTCAGGTAAGGCAGCCGGAGTTAAGAGGCTCCATCCCCATGCACTCAGGCACTTTGTAGCAACAAGCCTACTCTGTGTCAACGTGAACCTCAGAAAGATATAGGCGCGCCTTGGCCACTCCTCCATAACTAGCACGCAGATCTAAACCCACCTCATTTCCAGAGATATGCAGGCGGAGATATACTCAAACCTGTAGGGTCCGGATTTTTTCGACTTGAAGCGGAGGTTGCATAATGAGGAAAAATTCAATGTTTCGATAACCGAAAATAGTGCATTCGTCAGTAGTGGGAGCACTGGGATTCGAACCCAGATCTACGGGTCTCTTCCGGTTCATAGTTCCAGTCACTCATCATTTATCAGGTGACCCATAGTTAATCATAACCTGACTGGAGCCCGCTAGGATGGCCTGATTACCCCATGCTCCCTCCTCTTTCAATGCCAGGGCCGGCTACTATACTTACCATAGCATCAATGAAGAGGTCAATGAGTATTGGATAACATTATAAATAGATATTTCTAGGCTTTATTGTAGTTACATTGCTGCGAGAGGATGCAGACATAAAGCGATGAATAACAGTCTCCTAAACAGACATTTTCCCAAGTTACAAGTGAGAAGAAATAACTAATATGATTCTATTTAAATAAAACATTAATCACGAATCGTTCCGTTCTTGATCTGTAAAACAGCAAATTTCTAATTTTGAAATGAAAAGGTGGACACAATCATGAAAGCAATAGGAGGTATCACTCCCTGTTTGCCTTCCTTGATCTTTTCAGTCTTCTTATGCGCTTCTTTCTCCACTTCCAACGCATGTTCCCTCTCTTCTTCCAATCTCTTGAACTTCTCTTCAATTTAACACCTTCATAGGTATCGCGTTTATCATTTTTGATAATCTGACACCAAATGCGCTCTACCTTATCTTATTCTTTTATTTATAGCATTACCTTTGGAGTTCCTGAAGTCATTTGTGCTGTCTATATGGTAAAGTATAGTGTCTTGCCCGAAAATAAGCTAACTTTAAGGCAGGATATGGGATAATGAATCATGACACTTGAGAGGCTTTACGTCATCCCACATGGTGATGAAATCCTGGATAATCCCAATAAGGAGAGCAAGGAACTGCGTGACAAGATAACAGAAGTGACTTCAGGAGACAATGCTGAATCTCTCCTTGTACTGACACCACATGGGGTCAGCCTTTCCAGGGGCATTGCAATAATCAACACTGAAAACCTTTATGGTGAATATCAGATCAAAACAGCGCTCCTCAAGTCATCGCACAAGACCGACAAGCAGCTTGTAAGGAACATAGTTTCTGAGTTTGGCAAAGAGCTGGTAGAAGTGAACTTTGCAACCTCCTCAGGGCCGCTGTCAACATTCCCTGAAGATTTCGGCACTATCATCCCACTTACTTTCTTCAAGCAGAAAAAAATTGCAATAATAGGCCAGCCCAGAACCACAGACAGGGCAAAGCTGATGCAGCTAGGTGAAAGCATCTGGTATGCAATAGACAACATGGAAACAAAGGTCAGCGTAATATTCAGCGCAGACCAGGCACATACTCACAATGCATCCGGCCCTTATGGTTTCTCGGAATATGCAAAAAGTTATGAGGACAGGATAGTGAGATTCTTCAAATCAGGCTCACTTGATGGTGTTGAAGACCTGCAGGATGACATGATAAGCGAGGCAAAGCCTGACAGCTACTGGAATATGGTTATATTGAGGGGATTCTTGAAGAATGCAGGCATGCGAATGGCTCTTGATTACCATTATGTAGAGAATTACTTTGGGATGCTTCTTGCACATGGAATAAAATAGAATTAAAAAATGAAATATAAAAAATAAAAATATATTTTAATATCTACGGATCAGATGTTATGTTTGCCGAGATTACAAAGGGAACTGTGTTCTCCTCGAAGTCATTATCTGAGCCAATGCCAAGGCCTAGATATACTGATATGGTATAGGATCCACCAACGTCAATTGAGTGGCTGTAATTACCCTGCGTGGAGAACGCGATATAGTTCATCCCTGATGACTGGTTGTATTCTCCTGCCATGAATGATGAAACGGATGGTTCCTGCTCGAGATAGGTATTAGTGTAAACATGGTTTGTTGTGTTCACTGATATTGTGAGGGGCCCAACTATGAATCCTACAGATCCTTGGTTAACTATAGTAAGGTTTGCTTCCACCCAGTTTCCTGGTGCCAAGTTACTTACATTAAGGGTGGCGAGCTGGTGATAATCATTGTAACTAACTGGCCCTACGCTTCCCAAATATAATGACGGACTCAAATAATTGAATTCCCCATTGCTTGGGTCAAAGCCAGCATGATTACTCAGAGTGTATGAGTTCGATCCCATCATGGCGGTCATGTTGGTATTCTGGGAGAAGTAGTTTACCAGACTAATGTTTTCACTGTAAGTGAGAGTCCCAGCTCCAGCCGCTACGTTTGTTGTGCTCAATCCAGTGAATGCTGAGTAGGCCATTGCCCCACTCAGGGTAAGCATTATTGGCACAATAATCATAGCAATAACTTTCTTGTTCACTTTCATCACCTTACTTACGGGTCTGAGGTCGCTGTTATCTTGATGTTCAATTCAGTCGTAGATTTCTGGTAATTGTTTCCGCTACCTGATCCAAGTCCGATGAAGACCTGGAAGCTTGTTGACTGGCCATGGTCAAGGGAACCAGTACTGGGGGATGTTACATAGTATTCATAACCCATACCAGCAAGGCTGGACCCGTAAGAGAAGTTCGATGATGATGTTGTCTGTGATGTCATTATATGTGCATCTGATGGAGTCACACCAGATGAATTAACCATCGTACTTGGGGTAGAGAGTTCAAGACCTACTGAACCTGTGTTTTTGATAGTTATGTTGAAGACGATCCAGTTTCCAGGTGCAAGATTGCTCACTCCTAGATTCATGATAGTTGAATCTTCACTATAAGAAGGAGTTGAAACATTTGTAAAAGTATTGGTCAGATTTGTGTTATGCATATATGAGTATGTTCCTGTTACATTCTCGCTCCATCCGATATAGCCTGCTGTGGCATTCACATTTGTCGTTATGTTACCAGTGAATGCTGAAAATGCCAGTGCACCCGACATTACAACAAGTACTGGTACCATAACCATTACCAATAATTTCTTATCCGTGGTTTATCACCAGATATGTATGGTGGAGGGATTACATAAGAAGCCGGAAGAATTGCTCTTTACCTGTTGTACATATCATTGAACCTGACCGGTGGTTCACAACACTTTAATACTAAAAGTCTAAATTCACGCTCTCTTTCTGCTCCCAGGCAGGAAAAATGACGTCATTATCAGAACCATGATGGCAGCTGCAGTCACCCTGCCATATATGACAGGATACCCAAGATATGGGATATGGTATTCGACAATGCCAACAAGATCTGATCCAGGGACAAGGCCTGGATCATCGACAGGATTATTCACGCCCCTGGTCCTGAAATAAATAGATCCATTCCTGTTGTATATATGGACAACCTCATGGGCATAGAGTGTGCCATTTGCCCAGGGAGCATGAAACTCGATTATTTCACCAACAGATATGTACTGTGGTTCAGCAGGTTTTATGAGAAGAAGGGACCCAGGCTTTATAATGGGATACATGCTTGATGTTGGGTCTGCAGATATGGTGTGGGTATAATATCCACCTATGGCACCAACGGCAATAACGCCCATGATTGCTGCAAATGCTATGTCAGAAGGCCTGGATTTCCCTCTAATTTTAAGTTTCTTTTTGCTTTTGAGCAGTTTCCTGACCCATATACTGTTTCCCATGATAATGTGGGTAATCCAAAATACAATTGATATGGCAATTACTTCCCACACGATGTTGAATAGTGGCGAGACCTTTTCAGTAACATTCATAAATGAAAACACAGAATAGGGGAAAATGAAGGCCAGGATCCCAAGGGACTTCCTGTTATCTGCCAGATAGAGATAGGAGAGATAAAAAGAAAGTATGATATCAAAACTGAAGTTGTACAGAAGGAGCTTGACTATTTCCGTAACAGTGAAAGCCTGAAATACCGGAGTGATAGAGAGAAAATATGCGATGCCTGTAAGAATCATGCCTGCAGCCTGTTTTTTCCTTGTGGCTTCCATGATTCCTGAAAAAATCACAGAGACAGCGCTAATGGAAAAGAGGACGGAATAGACAACAGAGTTAAGGAGGGGTATAAGGCTGACTGTTATTGACAGCGTTCGAGTCATGGCAGCTGGAAGGATTAACAGAAGAACCAGAAGCGCCATAAAGAGGGATCCGAAATACCATCGCCTGTCATTCAGGAAATTTCTGAGAAATGGGATGCAGAATGAGGTAAGGATTATTGCTACGTAAAGGGAATCGATCTTGAAATAGAAGGAAATCTGCCAGATTACAATGTAGGCAGGCGGAAGAAGGCTCCTAATCCTCATCTTTTATCTCTGCATAGTATGTCTTTCCATCCATTTCCATAAACAGGAAATTATCATGTGAAAATGCAGGCTTTTCAAGGAGAACTGACATTCTTAGTATGTCACGGGGGCTCTTTACCTTAATTGAGCCTTCGGGAGGACCAGCTGCCAGTTCAAATATGGCTTCATGATTCTCTGCCTTGAACTTCTCCACATAACTCTTCTTCTTCCGCTCAATCTGTGTCCCTGCTAAGCCAAAGAGTATAACCGAAATAGCGAGGATAGGGTATGCGTAGTCAATTTTCAGAGGAATTATGACGCGTCCAGGCAATACCACGTCCTTGAATATTGTGCCTGACACATCAGAATAGGCGGGTGCTGTAACCTGATCAGTTATAGAACCTATGGCCAGTGTCATATTTCCTCCGGCATTGCCAATTCCAGAGGAAAGTGTGAAGTCAAAAAGAAGGGAGAAAGTCCCTGAATCTCCGAATCCAAGCTCCTGGTTTATTTTTCTCCCAAAGGAGACATTGGAGCTCACATTCACATCCATAGGTATCTTATAAGTATTGCCTGTGGACAGATTCAAGGTGCCACTTCTGGAATATGATATGTGGCTCCATGACGGGTCGGCTGATATAACAGTGACAGTGTAATCATAAATTACGGTGGTTCTGGACAGGCTTGTGTCCTCAAAATAAAGATAAAGATACATGGATAGATTTGACGATATATTGTTATAAATGGTTGAAGGGTTGACAAGTTCCGAGTTGTTTCCATAAAGGCTGTTGTTTTTGAGCCTGTCAATAAGTTCCATGGAAGGATCAAGTGAATATGATCCAAATGCCTCCTTAACAGTCTTTGGTTGAGGCTGTATGATCACTACGAGAGAGACAGACATCAGGGCAGCAGCCACAAAGGCAAATATTAGAATTCTGTTTCTCTTTTTTTTCTCCATCCGATGTCTAAGAGAGATCAGGATCAGTAATTAATATCATTTCTGAAGTTGAAATCAATTTTCTTTCGCAGTTTTCATGAAATATAATTCTCAGTCAATGTTATCACTATTGGAAGATCGAAATGTGCTCCCTGGTATGCGTTTCCTGAATGCCTGGAAAGGATCAGGTAGAACCAGACTGGAATTGTGCTTCCCGGACCTATGAACATGCTGTTCTCAACTGCAAAACCGTAAAATCCTCCAGCCTGGTTTGTCTGTTTCATAGTGGAATTAACCACTGAGAACACATATCCTATGTTGTTGTAAACGCTTTCATTCTCCATAATCAGGCCAGCTCCACTGAAATTTCCAAGTGATACGCTTGAGATCATGCAGCCAAACCTGTTCGGGTTGTGCACGCATATCTCGAAAAGAACTGCATTTCCCGGAGCCAGGTTCGATATATTCAGGTAATTGTCCAGCACTCCTGAGTAGGATGTGGTTTCATTAACTATCTGCAATGGCGGGCAGAATTCTGTGAAGCCACAGCTGTTTCCAGGATATGAATGGCCCTGCACATTTATGGCTGTGTTGTCAGACCAGTAAGATACAAAGCATATACCTTCAGAAATGCCTATAAAATCTGCTGTTGCCGATACATTGGTGGTGGCAGCCCCCGAGAATCCGGAGTATGCAAGGGAACCTGAAATAATGGAAAAAACCATAACGAAGCATACTGCCAGAACCCTGGTCTTCACATGTGTGTACCGTTCGTGCGGTTATTAATCCATATGAATGCGAAATATGTATCAGAAGTATATACCTTGGCAGTTATCAGTTCTGGTCCGGTGATGCCACCGCTTCCTTAAATGGGGAATCTGTATAATCACTGGGGGAGTTTGCCATTATATCTGCCCTCCTGAAAACGTCAAGGCAGATGAACAGCGCTGAAACAGAGAATATAATGGTGGCCCCTATAATCAACTGGCTTATTTCCCCAATATTGATTGATCCTGGGATAAAATAATCTGTGAAAAGAACCGTATATTGTATCAGTGAAACTATTACACCGTACAGAAGTATGAATATAACCAGGATCCTGAGAAGAGTTTCAAGAATTCCGCTCTCATGATCCATCCTCCTCATCTCCTCTATCCTTGTGTAAAGGACAGATATCTCGGGGATGGCGCTGATTGATATCTGGTAAATCTCATCCTCATCCAGCTTTCCGTTGCCCGAAAGTGACTGGAGTACCCGATCTGTTTCCCTGCTAGTCCTGCTGGTCCCAAAGAACAGAACTATGTCCCTGATAAGATTAAGGGAGATCATATGGGCCTTTCTGTTTTTTCTGTCCCTTACCTTCTCTATGTAGGAGTCGGCCTCCTTTTTCAAAAAGAAATATATTACAACTGAACTGAGGAGAACTGTAGTTGGGACAAAAATGAGTAT
This sequence comes from Thermoplasmatales archaeon UBA447, assembly GCA_002503205.1. Classification (GTDB taxonomy): domain Archaea; phylum Thermoplasmatota; class Thermoplasmata; order Thermoplasmatales; family Thermoplasmataceae; genus UBA447. The sequence continues at coordinate 7,241 of DARE01000075.1, forward strand.
ATGGTTCATTTTATTTCATAGAACCGCTTGATCATCTTCAGTGCATCCATCCCTTCACTGGTGATTTCGTAACTTGTTTTCATCTCCTGATCTTTTTTCATCTCCACATATTTTCTGGCAATCAGCTCATCAAGAACCTTTGTGGCACTTTTGTAATTGAGGTTGCATCTGTATATTATGCTGGTTATGCCCTGGTTGTCTCTGCTGAGAAGCTGCATTATATCTGCCATTATGGCTGTCCTGTCTCTCTTAAATTTTGATGAAAATCCAGGGAAATTTTCCGCATTTGCCCTGAGAATGCGTTTTCCATCCAAGTGCCCTGAACCGTTGAGCCTGATGCTCTTTATTATTTTCACATCTGTCCTGGAGAGGTCAAGATTCATCTTCCACAGTTCACTGAATTCATTGCAGAGCACAAAAGCATGTGATGAGCCAAGATCCATTCTCATTACATGCAGGGTACCTATGGCCCTGAGCAAAGACTGGTAAGTGCAGTCTGATTCAAGCATTATAAGTTTGGTTCCAGCAAGGCTCTCTCCATAATGGGAAACAAGATGCTTTATGCCGCTTTTTCCTTGCAGCTCCCTGTTAGTAGTAATTTTCCACAGTCCGGAATCAAGGATAAGTTCTCCCTTTTCTATGTAAATGCCATCCATATCAGTTTCAAGTGGACTTTCCGATACCGTCATTTTGTGGTCATGAAATAAAGAGGAGAAACTATAATAATCATTAGATGTAGCATTGATATATATTGTTAGTACAATTGTCTGACCTTTGAATTATTTTCGATTATACATTTAATTCAAACATGTGGCATAACATTCATCATTGCACATTCGGCTTATATAAAGCCAGTTAAAATCTAATAGAAAAATTATAGTTCGCATCTCAGGCAGTTTAATATTGTTAATCATAAAGTTTGAAGAATGGTATTTAAGTTTTATGAATAATGATGGCATTTCCCGAAAAACAGGAAAGCATATTTTTAGCACCCTGTATAATATGGAAGCATGCTTGTTTCCCCTTCAGTTATATCGTGCAGACTGGAAAATCTTGCATCAGAGATATCCCACTGCGAAAAGGCCGGGGTATACTCATACCACCTGGATGTAATGGATGGATCGTTCGTGCCAAACCTGACAATGGGCCCTGATCTGATAAAGGCTGTCAGGAGGTGCACCTCAAGAAGGCTGGAGGCCCACCTTATGATCGAAAGGCCTGACATATATGCGGAGAAATTCCTGGATGCCGGATCCGATCTTCTCTTTATCCATGGGGAGGTACTGGCGAATTTTCAGAAGGTAATTGAAAAAATAAAAGAAAAGGGAAAGAAATTCGGGATTGCAATAAACCCTGAGACCCCTGTTGAGAGAATGGAAAAATGGATCGCCCAATCCGATACAGTTCTCCTTATGTCAGTGCACCCTGGATTCTCAGGCCAGAGCTTCATAGGCAGCTCTGTTGAAAAAATAAGGGAGCTCAGAAAGCTTATTGACAGCAGGGGGTACAGCGCAAAGATAGAGGTTGACGGAGGAGTCAACGACAGGACTGCACAGTCATGCGTGGACGCAGGTGCGGATATACTTGTGTCCGCATCCTACATATTTTCAGGGGATATCGAGGAGAGGATATCTTTCCTATCAGGGCTCATTCGATCCTGAGAAGAATCCTGCCATCCCTTACTTTCTCATATTCTGAAATTGCTTCCTTAAAGTTCCAGATATCCATTGTTTTGTGAACCCTTACCTTGAATCCCGC
>DARE01000075.1:9071-44457 GCA_002503205.1 Thermoplasmatales archaeon UBA447
ACGATCTTCATCTCCTCAGTATATATTTTGCCAAGATCAAGTTTTGATTCCCTGCCAGTGAGAACTCCAAATGTGGCTATTCTTCCTCCACGGCCGAGATGGGATAGTGACTCATCCCAGAACTGTGCCCCTATGGAATTTATAACAACATCTGCCCTGTAATCAGGAGGCACACTTCCGGATTTGAATATTTCTGATGCCCCATAATCCTTCATCCATGTCTTGCGGGAAACGACAGACACATCCATTCCCATATATTTCCCAATCTGTGATGCAAATATTCCGGTGTTGCCAGATCCCCCAAATATAAGGAGTTTCTCGCCTTTTTCAGCATTGGCCTGGTTCAGTGCATGAAGTGCCGTAAGCCCTCCTATGGGAAGGGATACAGCAAGTTCGTCGCTCATCCCGTCAGGTATTCTGTAGAGGTTCTTTTCAGGCATTACCGTTTCCTCACAGTAATAGCCCTGATCAAGAACACCGTGGATACCTCCATTAAGGCATAATTCCTCTCTTCCGGATAAACAGAATCTGCAGGTTCCGTCAAATTTCCTGTTGTATATGACAACCCTGTCCCCCTTCCTTATTCTTTTGCCATCCTCCATTGCAGTGCCAATTGCCTCGGACCCTGGGATATGCGGGATCGGTTGAAGATTATAGAGTATCTTTCCGTTGATGAGGTTATAGTCAAGCGGGTTCATGCCCGCCATTGTGATCTTAACTTTCAGTGATCCCTTTTCCCCTGAAGGGCTCTTAACATCTGAAACAGTTATATTGTCTGCTCCGAATTTTGGTCCGACAAGTATCGCTTTCATGCTGCAATGATTGGATACACGTTTAAAAGTGTTAAGATAGGCGCAGAAGGCAAGAATCAATAACAGACTGACTGACCACAGTGAGGATTGCGCATATTATTAATACGTCAATGATAATTGCATGTTATTGGAAACATCAGCGTCACTGAAGAAATTCCAGTCAGTCATGATAAATGAGAGGAAGAGCCACAACACAATAAAGGAATATCTCTTCATAGTCTCAAAGTTCCTTGAGTTTGCAGAAAAGCCTGCAGACAGAATTGGAATGGAGGATATTGAGAGGTTCAAAAGCCATATGGTTTTAGACAAGAATTATTCCAAATCCTCTCAGTACCTGGCAATCAAGGCACTGAAGCATTTTTTCAGATCAATGTCTCTGGACCCCCCGCCCAATCTTACAGTTCCAAGAAGGCCCATGAAGATGCCAAATTACCTGAGTGAAAAGGAGACAAGAGGAATGCTGGAGGCAGCTTCAATTGATCCTGCAAACAGGGTCATTGTATTGCTCCTGGCACACACAGGGATGAGGGTAAGTGAGCTCTGCAACCTTAAGACAGAGGATGTTGACCTTGATTCCTCAATTATCCGAATCCGATCGGGAAAGGGGGACAAGGACAGGATAGTCCTGATTCCAGCAGAGGTATCGGAGGAACTGAGGCCCTACTATCTCGAAAGGCTTACTGACAGGAAATGCCCCTACTTTCTGAGGAGCAGGCGCGGCTCAAGATTTGACACATCCACTGTGGAGAGGAGAATACGACAAATTGCTTCTCAGGCTGGAATAGTCAGGCGTGTCACACCCCATGTGTTAAGGCACACATTTGCCACAACAATACTGAGGAACGGCGGAGATATAAGGTTCATCCAGCAGCTTCTTGGACATGCCAGCGTAGCCACGACACAGATATACACTCACGTGGATGACGAATCCCTGAAGGCACTGTACAGCAAGTTCAGGCCCAGGTATTAACTCTTCCTCTCCACTATATAGTCGGCAAACCACTCAAGGAACTTCTTTATTCTTGGCTCTCCCCTGACCTCTGAGAGGTATTCCTTTGACTTTGAGATCATTCTGTTCATCATGTTCCGGCTGTAGTCATAGGAGCCTGATTCCTTCACAAGATCCCTCAGCTTATGGAAGTCACTGTCAGAAATGTTCCCGGATTTCAGGCATTCCCTTATGAATTTCTTCTGTGTGTCGCTGCAAAGTTCCATTGCCTTCAGCATGAGAAGAGTCTTCTTCCCCTCGTTCACATCACTCTTTATGGATTTGCCTGTTTCCTGCTCATTTCCGTAAAGCCCGAGAATATCATCATGAAGCTGAAATGCAGTACCAAGCAGCATGCCGTAGTACTTCAGAGGTTTCAGGTTTTCAGATGTTCCCGATAGCAATGCTCCCATATAGAGGGGCCCTTCTATTGTGTACTTTGCAGTTTTCAGGATATGCAGCCTCAGAAGATCACGCTGGCCGAATTTCTCATTGAATGCGGATTCTATGTCTATCAGCTGTCCGTATCCTGTCATCTCAATTATTCTGGAAAGCTCCATATTCGCTGAAAGCAAAAGATCAGGTCTCATTCCTGAATCCAGAAGCGACTGGTGCGCATAGGAATCTGCCAGATCACCTGCAACTATTGCAAGATTCTGCGACATCCTTGAGCTGTCGGAAACCCTTGTTTTCAATTGTTCCCGGAGGGCTGCATGCAGGGAAGGTTTTCCTCTTCTCGTCTCGCTCTGGTCCATTATGTCATCATGGATGAGGAGATAGCTCTGGGTCAGTTCAATGGATATTGCTGCCCTGTAAATGAGATCAGAATGTTCTGTAAAAAGATCATGCCCAATGACAACAAGCATTGGCCTGAGCCTTTTTCCGCCATTCATTGTGAATTCCATTATCCTGTTGCGCACATCCATGCATACGTCATCGAGCCTTGTCTCCGACTGTTCTTCAAAGAACCTTTCCAGCTCGGATTCAATTCTGGACCTCATGGACTTCATGAGTTCATGTGGTTCCAGGGAATAGATGTCCATTGTTGAGGTTAAGGGCAGATAAAATTTAACACTTTTCCACCTATGGTGACACAGAAATGGAAAATCTATGCAGTGAGTGCGGAATGGATGAAGCTGGAAGAGGGCCTGTTTTCGGGCCAATGGTCATAGCCATTGTGTGTGGAGATCCCAGCAAAATGAGGGAGATAGGAGCAAGGGATTCCAAATCCCTCTCTCCGGCATCCAGGGAAAGGATAATGGCACTGATCGAGAAGGAAAAATGCTTCTGGGACTATTCCGTCATAACTGCTGGAGATCTGAATGAAAGGATGTCCAGGCAGACTCTGAACGAGATTGAGTATGATGCATATCTGTCCCTTATTATGAAATCCCCGGAAGGGAGTGCCATACAGGTTGACGCATTTGATGTCATAGAGAAGAGGCTGCAGGATCGGCTCAGGCAAGATTCCGGAAGAAATGTTACATGCAGGCATTCCGGCGATCGTATATTTCCCCTTGTGTCTGCAGCTTCCATAGTTGCAAAGGTTATCAGGGACAGATATGTGCATGAGATAAGCGAGAAATACGGCGATATTGGTTCAGGATATCCAGCTGATCCAAAGACGCAGGAATTCCTGAGAAAGTGTTTTGAGAACCACTGGAATATTGATGAAATAGTAAGAAAGAGATGGAAGACATATATCAGAATGAGGTCGGAATACGAGAATGGAAGCCTTTTCTGAATATCTCCATTGATCTTTTAGTAATTCATTCTGCTAAGTCAAATTAATATATTGTTCTGTCCTTAGAGAACTGTGTCGGAACTGTTCAAGCCTTCCGGAGATGCGGAGAAGGCAGATGATTATAACGAGCGTGGAATTTCATATTTCAACCTGAAAAAGTATCCTGAGGCAATAAAGGAGTTCACAAAGGCCATCAAGCTGATACAGAATGAGCCTGATTTTTATTTCAACAGGGGCCTGACCTACTACTCAATGAAGATGCTTGAGCAGGCCATCAAGGATTATTCCAAATCCGTGGAGCTTTACCCGGATCATGCGGATTATTACAACGCACTGGGGGCAGCCCAGGAGGATATAGGCGACATGGATTCCGCTTACAGTTCATTCAGCAGTGCAATAAAGCTGGAGAATGACATACCGGATTACTATTACAACAGGGGTAATGTTCTCTGGAAAATGGGAAAAAAGGAAGAGGCACTGAATGACTTCAGCAGGGCAGTAGACCTGAATTCCACTGATCAGATATTCCTTTACAGAAGGCATGAACTTCTTTCAGATATGGGCAGATACCAGGACGCCATATCCGACCTGGAAAGGTCTGTTCAGCTCTCGCCATCAAATTACCAGTTATATCTTGCTGAGGCAGATATATATGAGAAGATGAAGGATTTCAAGAATGCCCTTCAAGCTCTGGAGAATGCTGAGAAGTACATACCGGATCCTGCACTTATCAGTGAGAGGAAGGAAGACATCCGTTCAAAAATGTAGGGCGCGTATGGGTTGGCGGACAATTTTGAACTCCGGGACTACCAGATAAAGGTATCTGATTTTATCACTTCAACACTTGACAGATCCGGGCATGCTGCTTTTGAGGCCCCTACAGGAAGCGGAAAGACCATAATTGGACTCCATGCTTCAATAACTTATGCAAGGGCACACAACCTCAAGATTGTCTATCTGACAAGAACAAACTCACAGCAGGATCAGGTAATCAATGAACTCAGGATACTTGCCCCGAAACTGGGGATAAAGGCAGTCGGTTTTCAGGGAAGATACAACCTTTGCCCTCTCTATAGAGAAGTGGAAGGAAAGGAAGAATTCTCTTCAGATTCACTGTCCCGGTTCTGCAACAGCAGGAAGAAAAAGGTTATTGAGGGAAATCAGGGAGCCTGCCGGTTCTTCAACTGGAAGGTCAGGAATGAATCAACCATGGCCCATATTTTCAGTACCATGCCAAAGGTTGAGGAATTCTCCGAGTACGCAGAGGAAAATACATTCTGCCCTTATGAATCGCTGAAGCATGCTTCAACCCTCGCTGACCTTGTGATTATGCCATATGCCTATTTCCTGAACAGGGATATTTCGGACAGGTTCCTGGCCAGATGGGGCGTTAGCCGAGACAGGATAATAGTTGTTATGGATGAGGCGCACAATCTTATGGATGCTGCACGGGACATATCATCCTATTCCCTTAACATCAACCTTATCAACCTGGCTGAAAGGGAGGCAAAGGAGGCAGGAGATCCCATGCTTCTCGGAAACACCAGGACAACAGACATATGCGAGGCCCTGAGAAACGCGGTCCTGGATCTTGTGAATGACCTCCTGAAGGAGAGGGAGGAGGCTGGCGTGAGATATGAGGATTTCAGGGGATACGTTGCAACTGGCGCCAGAATCAGGAGTGATGAATTTGAGAAGGTCCTGACAGCCATGTATGATCTGGGGGAATCCATATGTGATATGAAGGAGAAGGATGGCCGTGTTCCCAGATCTCACATTCTGAATCTCGCAGCAAGAATACTCATATGGTCAGACAACTCTGACGAGAAATACATACAGATTCTTTCCAGGGAAAAGGAGGGGAATATTGAATCGTACTGCATTGAACCTGACGATGTACTGAGACCACTGATGGAATCATTCACAATCCACATGTCGGGGACGCTTGAGCCGTTTGATGCATACAGAAACATCACTGGATTTGGAAAGATGGAGATGATGAAGCTTGGCGACATATTTCCGGCAGAGAACCGCCTCATCCTTTATGACGATTCCATATCCACAAAGTTTGATGAGCTCGATGACGCCACCATAGGAAAGATATGCGGTACCATTGAAAGCCTGGTCTCCAGGCTGAACCGTAAGACAGCGGTATTCTTTCCCTCTTACCGGCTGATGGAAAGGATCATAGATCATGGAATAAGCCTCGATCCTCTGATCGAAGAGAAGGGTATGAAGCAGAACCAGCTTATGGCACTCATATCAAGGTACAGAAGAGGAAAGAGGCCACTTTTTGCAGTGATTGGCGGACGAATCTCTGAGGGAATAAATTTCCCCGGGGATGAACTGCAGGTTGCAATCATAGTGGGAATACCCTATCCTAAACCGGATGCAAAGCAGAAGGCTCTTCAGAACTATTACGAACATCGTTTCAAGAGGGGCTGGGAATATGCAGTTACATTTCCTGTGGCTGTGAAGCTGAGGCAGGCTGTTGGCAGACTCATACGAAGCAGGGACGATACAGGCGTTGCCATCATTCTTGACAGGAGGGCCTCATATTTCAGAGCATACATACCCGGATTGAGGCTGAGCCGTGATCCTGTTGCTGATTCAGAGGATTTCTTTCATCATCTTGATGCGAAAGTTTCACATAATGAACAGTCTGGGAGAAAAATACTTTAGAAGCACTGCGATACGAAAATATTAAAGATGTCTCACCTCACCGATAGCGTAAAATCGCTCGGAAACACTCTCATGAAGCGTGAAGAGGTTTCCAAATGGGTAATTGTTGGAACGCTTATCGGTATAATAGCAGGCTTCGGGGCAATAGCCCTGTATTTTGCTATACGGTTTGTAACAGAGTACCTTCTTACAGGGCTCACAGGGTTTGTTCCGCCTGTGAGCGGTATTGCAGGGGGAAAACCTGGTTACACTCTCGGGCATTATGACGTATTCCTAATACCAGTTGCAACTGTGATTGGTGGCCTACTTTCCGGATTCATAGTCTATAAGTTTGCACCTGAGGCAGAGGGACACGGAACTGATGCTGCGATTGACGCTTTTCACAATAAAAACGGGAAAATCCGGAGAAGGATTCCGGCTGTGAAGCTGGTTGCATCTGCAATAACAATAGGCTCTGGCGGAAGCGCCGGGAGAGAGGGGCCAACAGCACAGATAGCTGCCGGTTTTGGTTCATTTGTTGCGGATGTGATGCACCTTTCCGATCATGATCGAAGAATAGCCATGGCAGCAGGCATAGGAGCAGGGATAGGGAGCATTTTCATGGCACCTCTTGGTGGTGCCCTTTTGAGCACTGAAATCCTCTACAGGCAGGACTTCGAGGTGGAAGCCCTGATCCCCTCGGTAATAGCATCCATAATAGGGTATTCCATATTTGGTTCAGTATTTGGATACCGTTTTCTTTTCACAATACCATCCAGTGACGTTGTCTCCTTTTCACACCCGGAATCCCTGATCCTCTATCTCATAGTCGGTTTGCTGGCCGGGCTTGGAGGCATACTTTATGTAAAGGTTTTTTACGGAACCCAGAAACTATTCTCCAGAATGAAGAAGGTCCCAAAGATGCTGAGACCTGCCATAGGTGCCCTGATGGTAGGAATAATTGCCATATGGTTCCCACAGATACTTGGCCTTGGATACGGATGGATTCAGCAGATATTCTTCCAGAGCCTCGCACTTCTGCCACTGTACATCCTGATAATCATATTCTTTGTCAAAATAATTGCAACGTCACTCACAATAGGATCTGGCGGATCAGGGGGTGTTTTTGCCCCGGGCCTTACAATAGGGGCCTTCATGGGGGCCTCCATATGGATCGTTCTTCATCCTTTCTTCCCGTTTCTGAATATTGTCGAGGTCACCATTGTGGCCATGATCTCATTCTTTGGAGGAATTTCAAAGGCTCCAATATCAGTGCTAATCATGGGCACTGAAATGACAGGAGGTTTTGGGCTGTTCCTGCCTCTTATGCTGTCAACTGTAACATCATATTTCGTTTCTGGGAAGAAATATTCAATATATCGTGCACAGGTTCTGAACAGGGCCGCTTCACCGGCACATGCAGGTGAATATGAAAGGCCCATACTGGATCAGATAAGCGTGGAGGATGCAATGAAGACAGACTTCCCGTCGGCATCTCCGGATTCAAGCCTTTCAGAGGCATATTCACTCATAAACATGACAAACACCAAGACAATTGTTGTGACAGAGAACGGACAGCTTGTGGGAATGGTATCGCTGGAGGCTTTATCGTCATCAGACAGCCCAAGCAAAACACCTGTAAAGGACGTAATGAGCACCAATGTTATGGTTATTGACAGAAACTCCAGCATTCATGAGGCTCTTGATGAACTTACAAAATCGACCATAGGAAAGCTGGTTGTCATAGATAAAAGCCAGAAGGATACTGTTGTTGGGACTATAGGTTTCTCCGATATTGCTGATGCATACAACAGAGAGGTGAGAAAGCTTCGGGCCAACCCGGTCTGATCCTTCGGATGCGAAATTTCGCTTTATGTATGTAGAAAAGTACTAATTGCAATATATTATTGTACAGGTAAGGGGAGAACTTTGGCAATGAATTCACATTTTGTACAGGGCTATATCAGGGAGTTTCAGAGAGATGATATATACGATATCATGGATATAGCCAGAAACTCATTTTCGGAGTATTACTCCTCAAGCCTGATCATGGATCTGTACTCTGCTTGGCCACAGGCATTCAGAGTATATGTTCTGAATGAATCTGTGCAGGGTTTTGTGATAGGGGCAAGGAATCATGAGGGCGAGGCCAGGATTCTCCTTCTTGCTGTCCGCTCAGAGCTGAGGAGCCAGGGTATAGGAAAGTCCCTTATGGAAAATTTTATAAATTTCGCAATCCAGAACCACCTTATGAGCATAAGGCTTGAGGTGAAGGTGGACAATGAACCGGCAATCGCATTTTACCGTAGATTCGGATTTGTGATAACATCAAGAATAAAGGGTTATTACAGCGATTCTTCTGATGCTTTCACAATGTGGAAAATAATCTGAGATAGAGATACAAATGTAAGTTAGAAATGACAGAGTCCCACCGTTAATTCAGAAAATTCTATGGAAATTTAAAAAATAAGGGAAGATCAGAAAACCTGAACCTTCCCCTCAACAAACATGTTTGTGAGATCGTGAACCTTTGCTATTCTGTCATCAGCCAGGTTCCTTATGTTGTTTTTCAATTTCGATGGGTCAACATTGTCAGCATACATTACCTGGATGCTTGCAACATGCGGGTCATCGATCCTTCTCCCTATCTGGGATACGATCCTGACATGGACCTCTTCCACATCGCCGGAGTGTTCTTTTACAATGTCCTGGGCAATAAGGTTGGAAAGCACATTGTACAACTTCCCCACATGTGTAACTGGATTCTTGCCTGCTGCTGCTTCCATGCTCATGGGCCTGTATGGAGTTATAAGTCCGGTAACTCTGTTTCCTCTTCCCACTGATCCATCGTCTCCATTCTCCATGGAAAGGCCGGTGACTGTGAGGTAATGGCCTGTTCCTTTTCCCTCTTCCTCATCTGCTGTGTTTATGAATATGTCCACAGGCTTGTCAGTGAACTTCTGGGCATTTTTTGCAAGGAGTTCCTTCAGTTCACTTTTTATGGAGAAATATTCCGGGTCAGTCTGGACAAACTTGTCCACATAAGCGGCCGCAATGGTCAGGTTGATCCTGTCCTTGTTTCGGAAACCCATAACCTTGATATCATATCCTATTGCAGGTAGCTTGCTCTTAAGTTCCTTGCCGTTTATGAAGCGCTCCGTCTCATAGACGAGCCTTTCCGTATCTGTAAAGGGGGCAAACCCAACACCAAAGGAGGTATCATTTGACCTCAGCTTTGAAGTATCATAAAGATCCACCAGATCAACAGAACCATGACCGATTCTGCAGTCTATCATCGTGTCCGCATCCAGATCAAGATGCGGGAAGTTCTGCTTGAGGTATTCCCTTGTAGCCTTTATTGCGATGGACTTGAAAGGTATCCTGTCGTTTCCGACCTTTGTTGTTGCCCTCCCACTCAGAAGAATGTACGTGGGTTCAAGAACAAGGCCTCCGCCGAATCCAGGGGCGGACTGTCCTCCCACAATCTCAACCTGATCAGTATTATGGTGCAGAATCTTGCCATATTCTTTAAGGTAATATTTGCTGAGTGCTCTGCTTACTGACTCTGCGATTCCATCTGACACACTGTCCGGATGTCCAATGCCCTTTCTTTCTACGATTTCTACTTCTCTCTTTGCTGTAGGTGTCTGTGTAACCTTTTCGACTGCAATGTTTCTTTCCATTGTTTGCCTCTTAACAGGGATTTAACATTAATCATAAAAAGGTTTTGTAACTGGAATAATCAATTACTCAAATGGTCAAAAAATGAGTGATAGTAATTATATCCACGATCCTAATCTTTATTTCAGCACATCCAAATGAGAATCAGGAAACTCATTTAATAATCTCTGCTATTTCACCTCATGAATATTCTTGTCAGTGTTTCAGACAAGCGGGATCTTGTTCCATTTCTCAACGGCATAAGTGCCAATATTGATAAGATCTATGCAACAGGTTCGACATTCAAGCATCTTCAGTCAAATGGCATAAAGGCGATCAGCACCTCCACCCTCACAGGGTTTGACTCACTTCTGGAAGGGAGAGTGAAGACCCTCCATCCCGCTATATTCTCCGGAATACTTGCAAAAGACGATCCGGCAAGCTTTGAGGAGATTGGGAAATTGAATTTTCCAAAATTTGATCTTGTCATATGCAACCTGTATCCGTTTCACGAAAAATCCGCATCCGGCAAACTTGATGATATGATCGAGAACATCGACATCGGTGGGGTATCACTTATAAGGGCCGCTGCCAAGAATTTCCAGCGTGTTACTGTTGCATCTGATCCTGAGGATTACCACCTGCTGTCCGAGGAACTGATGCAGGCAGGGCAGATATCTCTGGAATCAAGGAGAAGGCTTGCAGTGAAGGCCTTCCGCAGGATGGCAGTATACGACATAGAAATTTATCAGAAGCTGAATTCCGCTCTATACGGAACCACACCGAAGACCCTTTTCGTCACCGGATACAATGGAGTGGAGCTCAGATACGGAGAGAACCCGCAGCAGAAAGGATTCCTGTTCAGGGACAACACAGGAAGCGGGATAGCCAACGCTACACAGATTCAGGGAAAAGAGTTGTCATATAACAACCTAATGGATTCAGATTCAGCATATGAAACAGTTCTGGAGTTCAATGAACCGACGGCTGTCGTTATAAAGCATAACACCCCATGCGGTGTGGCATCTTCCGGCTCACTATATTCTGCATTGAGAAAGGCGATAGATGCTGACAGCGAGTCTGCTTATGGATCTGTCATAGCAGTAAACGGAGAGTTTGACGAATCGTGCTATGCGGAGATCTCAAAGATGTTTGTTGAGGTTCTGATCGCTCCATCCTACTCTCAGGAAGCCCTGGAACTGCTGAAGAAAAAGAAGAACCTGAGGGTTTTGAAGGTAAACTTCACTCCGGACGAATCCCTGAGGGTTAGATCCATATCAAACGGTATACTTGCACAGGAGAGGCTCAACTCCAGCCACGGTCCGTTGCAGTTGAAGTGCGGCGAACCACTTTCTGATGACAGGATTGCTGATCTGGAATTTTCATGGAAGGTTGTGGCTCACTGCAGGAGCAATGCGATCGTAATAGCAAAGGACAAACAGACCATAGGCATTGGGGCTGGCCAGACCTCGAGGGTGGAGGCCATGAAGATCGCTGTTGAAAGGTCAGGAGATAAGGCCAGAGGTTCGGTTCTTGCCTCCGATGCATTCTTCCCGTTCTATGATAACGTTGAGGTGGCAGGCAAGGCCGGAATTGCTGCTATAATTCAGCCTGGAGGGTCCATCAGGGACGATGAGGTTATTGCCAAGGCCTCGGAACTTGGAATAACCATGTATTTCACATCTACCAGGGTATTCCTGCACTGATTCAGTGAAGGGCAAATATTGCAAATGCTATGAGGAAACCCCCGATGGCGCCGGAGTTTATCAGGGGCAGTCCGGGGGCTGGCCTGCTTGAAACGAAAAAGAACAGTATTATCATGCCCACCACGGCACCCAGAAGGGGGAGCGTCGCAAACAGAAGAAGATGGGCAGGCTGGTAAAGGGAAGAGGAAACGACCATGATTGCCGGGAAGACCATATCCCCAAAGCCCAGTGCTATCACTTCACCCCTGGAATCATCATTCCTTGGCTCGAAGCTCATGTTTCCAATCTGTGCCCCCTTCCTTGTGGGATAGAAAAATAGCATAGGCAGCCTCTGCTGTACTGATACTTTTGCCAGGCTTATCATATGCTTGGTCCTGTAAACTGAGATATAGTCATAGACTGCAAAGACGGCCAGGAAAACAACTGATGCCCATATTCCGATAACTTCACTCCAGATGGAGGCAACACCGGCAGTCAGGAGAAGGCCCACAATGTTTGTAATGTACCATTTCTCAAAGAAAAGCATCAGTATGGCGAATACAACAGCCGGAAGCAGAGAGATCAGGTAGTATTCTACCAGTGTATCAGCTATGTACAGCCCAAGTATGCTGAATACATAGAAGATAACAAATGCTGTCACACCTATGAAGAAATACCTTATCACCCTCGCTCTGTCTCTGCGGCCCAGGAATATAACAATGGCTGAGAAGACTATAGCGGCAACCAGATAATAGATGATGTAGCCGAACCCGCTAGTGGAGGATGGGGCCTTTTCTCCTCCCGGAATGGATGTTATTGTGATTGAAAGGAATATTGCAAGGACAGATGCAAGAACGAATGTTCCAATGAGAGCTATCTCAGGAAGCGCTCTGAGATTTTCGCCCAGTTTTTTTCACCCCCTTCTTCCTGTTGAATTCGCAGTCAATAGTGGGACAGAACTTCCACCTGCCTTTTCCCCGGCTTGCGAAGAGTATCGGTGAATTGCAGTGAGGGCAGATCTCCCCGGCAGGATTGATGAAACCCATCTGCGGAAGAGGATAGGTCTGGTTGCATGACGGATAGTTGGAGCAGCCGATGAATCTTTTTCCAAACCTTGATTGCCTTATCACAAGAGATCCACCATCCTTTGGGCATACACCTATGTTATCCTTATCAGCGTTATGCCTGCATTTGGGATCTATGCATTTTGTCTCCGGGGACTGGCCCCTTCTTATGATCTTTACAAGGGGAAGGCCACACACATCACATTTCTCATCAAGGAGCTGCGGCAGCCCTCTCACCTTTACAGTGAAATCAATTTTGCAGTTCTCGGTGTCGCATTTTATCCTGTTGAATTCGCGGTATTTCAGCAGCAGGATATCTGTGTCATGGAAAGGGCATTTTCCAATTGGTGTGCCTTTCCTGAGTGCCTGCTGAATGGTTTCCCCTATCTCTGATTCCCGGCTCCTGAACTGGGCCAGAACCTCTTTGAGCATATTTCTTGAGATTCCCACCACATCATCCTTTCTTATCCGTCTGGAGGCAATTTCATCCATCTCCTCCTCCAGTTTTGCAGTCATATCCGGCTCGGTAATTCCGGAATTTACCTTAAGCAGGGCATCAACAAGCCCTATGCCAAGTTCCGTAGGACGGACAGGGTTGCCTTCAATGTAACCTCTCTCCTGCAGTTTCCCTATTATGTCATGCCTGGTACTTTTGGTTCCCAATTTCAGTTCTTCCATTTTCTTTATGAGAGATGCAAGATCAAATCTCCTGGGAGGCTTGGTCTCCTCCTTTATGATGTCCCATTTCTTCCCCTTTACCTTATCGCCGGGTGTGAGTTTTGGAACCGAAACCTCCTGGACAGTTCTGTAAGGGTAGAGTTCCATCCAGCCAGGATCCAGGACCTTCAGGCCCCTTGAGACGAAATCGTATCCTTCCACATCCACAATCAGATCTGTAATCTCTCTTTTTCCAGTCCTGTAAAGTGTCGCAAGGAACCTCCTGAGTATCAGTTCATAAACTTTGAGGAATTCCCCCTTTAGGGTTCCTTCCCTGAATCCTGAAACCGGGTAAATAGGCGGGTGATCAGTGGTCTCAACCTTTCCCCTCGAAGGCCTGATCGTGTCCTGATCCAGCACCTTCTTCACATCCTCGGAAAATGGTGTTTTAAGGAGTTTCTCAAGTACCCCCTTTAGATATATGCTCCTCTGATAGACCGTATTATCGGTTCTCGGATAACTGATATATCCTCTCGTATAGAGTGATTCTGCAATTCTCATGGCCCTTGCAGGGGGAATCCCTATACGGGAGGCTTCCCTGAGGAATTCAGTGGTATTGAATGGGATTGGCTTCAGTATTGCCTCCTCATGGACCTCACAGGATTTCACTACACCATCCTTTCCATCTACCTCAGAGAATATTTTTTCAGCCTTCTTTTCATCCCAGATCTGTTCCTCAGAATATCTGGATTCAAAATCTATGCCCTTGTGAAATGTGATTGTTATTCTCCAGTAGGGTACTGGTTTGAATTCCCTTATCTCCAGTTCCCTTCTCACTACAAGTGCCAGTGTCGGCGTCTGCACCCTCCCGACACTGAGGAAGTTCTTCCCGAGCCTCTTTGATGCAAGTGAGAAAAATCTTGTCAGGACAGCACCCCATATGAGGTCTATCTCTTCCCTTGCCTGTGCTGAATCCGCCAGATCATGGTCGACTTCAACAAGGTTGGAAAATGCATTCCTGACATCCTCTCCTGTCAGTGAGCTGAACCTGGCCCTGAGGATGCTCGGATTGGACTTAACCTTTGAAAGGACATTTTCCTTTACTATGTCAAGAGCTTCAACACCAATAAGTTCTCCCTCACGGTCAAAGTCAGTTGCTATGACTATACTCTGAGAAAAGCCTGAAAGGGAAACAAGTGAATTGAAGGCGCTCCTGTTCTTTATCCCCCTTTCAATGGGCGCTACAATTATCTCATTCAGATCGGAACCACGCCAGTCCTTGTATTTTTCAGGGAAATCTATCTCTATTATATGCCCGCTCAGGGGGATAACATATGTAAGCCCGTTGCCCTCTCCGAATTCTATGTAATTAAGGCCCTTTGACCTCTTCTGCTTGGAACTGCCGTCTGAAAGTATGTAGGCGATCCGCCTGGCAGCATCAGCCTTCTCAGTAATTATGATATTTCTGGCCTGTTGATTCTCGGTCAATATGAACTACCTTTCTGAAAGCCCTGACGGGTTTCAGGATCAACATAATAAAGCCAGCTTATTAATGCTTAACCCATATGGTATTGAATGTTGAGGGTCTACAGCTTCAGAGACACTGAAATAAGGATAGATGTATGCAGAAATGTCTATGATCCATCCGATGACACCTTCCTGATTCTGGAAAAGGCAACCCCTCATGGTGATATACTGGAGATAGGGGCAGGAAGCGGAATAATTTCTGTGTTTTTTGCGTTGAAAGGCCACAGCGTCACAGCAGTTGACATTAATCCGGAGGCTGTAAAATGCACGATCCACAATGCTGATCTCAATGGCATTTCTGTGAAGGCTGTTGCCGGGGATCTGTTCAAAGGTATGGGCCGGTTTGATACGGTAATCTTCAATCCGCCATATCTTCCAACCGATGACGACTTTGTGGGGAACGAGCAGTGGAATGGAGGCAGTGACGGATTCATGGTTACAAGACCGTTTCTCAGGGAGCTTCCAGAGCATCTCAACAGAAACGGTGAGTGTTTCCTCATTCTTTCCTCGTTGACAGATGTCAGTTCCCTCATAACAGAATTCTCATCCCTTAGATTTGATGAGGTTGCAAGATCCACCTTTCCATTCGAAACACTCTTTCTTTATTCGGTGAAAGCCGGACATTGATCGGTATTTTTATCCCTTTCACTGATACGCCATGACAAATGGCCACCATTCAGGAGAGAATAAAGGAGCTCGAGGAGGAGCTCAGGAATACGGAATACAATAAGGCCACACAGAAGCATATAGGACTCCTGAAGGCAAAACTTTCAAGGCTTGAGGGTGACCTCATGTCCCAGAAAAAGGGAGGTGGTGAGGGTTTTGCCATTCCAAAGAGCGGTGATGCCACAGTGGCTCTGGTCGGCTTTCCGAACGTTGGTAAGAGCAGCCTCCTCAATGATCTGACAGATCAGGAAAGCGAGATAGGAAATTTTGCGTTTACAACACTTAGAGCGGTTCCCGGCACCCTCAATTACAAGGGGGCACAGATTCAGATTCTCGATCTTCCTGGAATCATTGAGAATGCCAGCGTGGGTTCCGGAAGAGGCCGTGAGGTTCTCAGCATGGTTAGGAACGCCGATCTGATTCTGATAGTCATTGATGTCCGTGTAAAGGGAGTTGAAAAGATTGTGTTCGAATTGCAGCGCGCCGGAATAGTACTGAACAGAAGGCGCAAAAACATTGGGATACACAGAAACAATACCGGTGGAATCAGGATTCAGAAGCCAAGAAACGTGAATATAGAGGAGGATCAGATCAAGGAGATTCTCAATGAGTTCAGAATTACAAACTGCGATCTCTATATACGGGAATCCATAGACTCGGACGACCTGATAGACTTTCTCAGAGGTAACACTGTCTATGCTAGGGCACTGTATGTTGTGAACAAGATCGATCTCCCGCATTCAGAGTCAGACATTGAGGAACTGTCTAAATTCGGTAAGGTAGTGAAGGTATCAGCATCAGGCCATATAGGAATAGAGGAACTTAAGGAGGCTATTTACCAGGAGCTTGAACTGATTCGTGTATATCTCAGGGAGAAATCCGGTGAGGTGGATATGGAGAGGCCAATGGTCCTCAGGAAAGGTGCAATTGTAAGGGAAGTGGTCAGGAAGATCAGCAGGGAAATGCTATCATCATTCAGATATGCAATCATAACCGGACCTGCAAGGAAGCAGTCAGAGCTCAGGGTGGGCCTAAACTACGAGCTTCTTGACCAGGATGTACTTACAATAATAAGCAGAAATTAGTGGAAAACATGGCAGCTGTATTGGTAATATTCAGAGGTGTCGTTCAGGGCGTAAACTTCCGGAGGAATTTATCTGATGCCGCACTGAGGCTAGGCCTGAAAGGATGGGTCAGAAACCTTCCGGACGGAACAGTTGAAGCGTTTATACAGGGGGATGATGAAAGCATACGGAAACTCCTGGATGAATCCCGGAAACTTCCGAACGCATCTGTTACGGACATAAAAATGAGGGCTGCTGAAGAACAGAATGCAGAGGGATTCTGGATAAGAAGATAGCCTATCTCCGAATCTTGTATCTGTATCCCAGCTCATCTATCTTCCCGAGAAGATTATTGAGATGTTCCGAGTTCCTCAGGTTGATAGAGAATGTTATGGTCTGGAAGCCAACAGGAGTATCCTCCGACAGATTGTCTACTTCGGCATGAAACACATTTCCACCGGTTTCCGAGATAACAGTGGAAATTTTGCTCAGAGTTCCAGGATGGTCAGGTATCTTGAATTCGATTCTCACCAGCTTCGATTCCAGCTCCATGGATTTGTAAATTATCTTTGAGAGGAGAAGGAAATTTATATTTCCTCCGGAGAGTACAACAGCAACTTTCTTCCCCTTAACATCAATCTTCCCCTCCATGATGGCCGCTATCCCTGCTGCACCGGACGGCTCCACCAGAGCCTTGTTTCTCTCCAGCAGCTTGTATATGGCAACCGCAATGCTCTCATCAGAAACTGTGACGATGTCGTCAACAAATTCAGAACATATCTTAAGTGTCAGCTCACCAGGATATTTCACAGATATGCCGTCAGCGATGCTTTCTCCGCTGGTGTGCGGTATTATCTTTCCAGCTTCAATTGATTTCTTCATGGAATCTGATTTTTCAGATTCAACCCCTATGATTTTAACAGACGGGCAAAGAGACTTGGCTGCAATGGCAATTCCGGATATCAGGCCGCCTCCTCCAACTGGGACAACTATGATGTCAGGGTCCGGCAGATCCTCAAGAATTTCAAGCCCAGCTGTTCCCTGGCCCGATATTATGTAAGGGCAGTTGAATGCCTCTATGAAAGTTCTCCCCTCTGCCTTTCTTATCTCTTCTGCTTTATCCCTTGAATCGCTGTAGTTGTTTCCAGAAAGGACAACTTTTGCTCCGTAATCCTGAACGGCATTAACCTTTGCGGGTACTGAATATTCCGGCATCACTATCTTTGCATCAATTCCGTTGATCATTGCAGCGTATGCAACACCCTGTGCATGGTTTCCGGAGCTGGCAGTTATAACCCCAGCTTTTCTCTCCTCATCGGTAAGCCTGGACATCCTGAAGATTGCGCCTCTGCTCTTGAAAGATCCAGTTTTCTGATGGTTTTCCATCTTGAGATAGAGTTCACAGCCAAACATCTTTCCAAGTGTGGTGCTTTTCTTAAGCTCAGTTCTGTTTATCTTTCCTTTTAGGTATTTCTGGGCCTCCTTTATGAGATCTATATCAGGTACCTTAAGATCCATTTCAGTCCATCCCCATTTTTTCGTTAACTGTTTTCTTCACGGACCTGTAGAGATTTTCCGTGTCCTCCAGGAAGAGGCGCATCTTTATTGATTCAGATTCCCTGAAATCAGCGTCTGCATCCTTTATATTTATGGCCACGTTCTGAAGAACGCCCCTTATTGCAGAGGCTGAGAACTCCGCAGAGCACATGGAGTCAGTTATTGCGGATTTGAGGCCATGTCTGGAAATGAGCAGTGAATCCTGCAGGATAACCATAGATTTCTGCGCTATCTTCCATGGGACTGCTACAGCTTGCCTGATAGCTTCATTCATTTTCTTATTCCTCTCCTGGATCTGGTCAGGTGTGCCTTTTGGCATCTTCCATGCACTTACTATAAGGTTAAAGGCGGTTTCGTCATCCTTCATAAGTTTCCTCAGATCCTTTGCTGCAGATTCAGAGCGATTCTTAATCTCACTCATCATTTCCCTGAATGCCGAATAGCTCTTCTTCTCCATTGTTATTCCAGAGACCATGGCATTTATTGAAGCAGCAATAACCGAAACTGCTGCACTTGCTGCGCCTCCGCCGGGAGCGGCAGTGGGTGAAGCAAGCCTTTCCAGAAATTCGTCAAAGTTTTCCATATGATCACTTCATCATTTTTTTCTCAAGCACCTGGTCTGTGCTGAACCTGTTCAGCTGAAGGAAAAACCTTGCAGATTCAACCATTGCATCAAGTGGAACCAGCCCAACAATTTCAGACTCCACAACAGATATGCCGTATCTGGCAGCTTCAAGTTTCACCAGCTCAAATACCCTGTGAATTGGCGTTTTATGGTAATTTGTAAGGTTCATTGATATCTGGACAAGCTTCCTGTCTTCAAGGTAGAATGCCAGTGCCTTAACGAATGTGAATCCGCCGTCTTTCGCCCTGAGTGCTTTTGCGATACTCTTTCCAATGCTTATGTCCTGTGTATTCAGATTCACATTGTATGCTATCAGGTAGTTCCTGGCCCCTATAATTGTGGCTCCTGCCTTTCCGACCTCCTGTGGGCCGAAATCAGGTTTCCAGTTTTCTTCCCCAATTGAGTGACGGAGCTCTTCAAACTGGAAGCTCTTGCTCCTAATATCCTCTAGGTTTCTTCTGTGCTCACGAAGTGCGGCTTCCCCGTACATGTATACGGGAATGTGCAACTCCTCACCAACCCTTCTTCCAAGATCCTTTGCAAGAGCCACACAATCTTTCAGAGTCGTCTCTTCAAGTGGAACAAATGGAATAACATCAGAAGCGCCGAATCTGGGATGTTCACCAGAATGGCGTGTCATGTCAATCAGCTCGGATGCTTTCTTTACCCCCTGATAGGCAGCTTCCACTGCATTTTCTGGGGGAGACGAGAAAGAAACAACTGACCTGTTATGGTTCTCATCCATCTCAACATCAAGGATCTTTACGCCATCAACAGAGGAAATTGCTTCAACAATACTATCAACAACACTCTTTCTGCGCCCTTCACTGAAATTGGGAACGCATTCCACAAGTTTCATGGACAGTAAGTATTTTGAGAGATTTAAAGGTTATAAAGATGAAAATGAATAGTGAAAAAAACCTTAAAAATATGGGGTTAGCATCACTTTGATCACATTTATAGGAAGCGTTTGTATACCTTACAAAAAGCCAAAATTTAAATAAATAGTAGAATTTGTACAGGTTAGCAACCAAACCTGTCACCAGAACTGGTACCAATACCGAATTATTGGTCAGTTGCCCGCTGATGGCTTGGTGGCCCTAATCAAGAGAGTGAATTAACCATGACCATGGAAGAAAAACAGATGAACGGAATTAAAGGTATAATCAAGAGGGACGGCAATGAAGTACCCTTTGACAAAACGAAGATAACCAGGGCAATTTACAAAGCCATGCTCAGCGTGAAAACCGGTACAATGAAAGAGGCCGACAGGATAGCAGACAAGGTTGTCTCAGAGATAGCCAAGGTAACTGACAGACCGACAGTAGAGCAGATTCAGGATAAGGTTGAAGCTGTCCTTATGGGCTCCAGCGACAAACATGGCTCATACTCGGATGTCGCGAGAGCATACATAATATACAGGGAAAAGAGGAGAACAATAAGGGAAGAGAAGGAAAGGCTCGGGGTAAAGGATGACCTCAAACTCTCCATAAATGCAATAAAAACACTGGAAGCAAGATACCTGATAAAGGATGAGGAGGGGAAGATCATTGAAACCCCCAGTGGAATGTTCAGGAGGGTTGCCTCACACATTGGAATAGTAAATCTACTTTATGATTACAGGACATACCAGATGAGCGGTCACCTTCCGGAGAACGGAAGAATGATCGGATCACTGTCAAACACTCAGGTAGAGGTTCTGGAGAGGGCATTCATAAACCTATCAAAGGAGGGAGAGCTGAAGGGGACATTCGATGAATTTCTTAATTTTGTATACACAAAGCCAACATCCGCTCCTGAGATCATAGACAGATACTACCAGATGATGACCAATCTCGAGTTCATTCCAAACTCCCCAACCCTGATGAATGCAGGAGCAAGGCTAGGGCAGCTGTCAGCCTGCTTTGTCCTTCCAGTCGGGGATTCCATAGAGGAGATATTTGATGCACTGAAGTATCAGGCGATGATCCACAAATCAGGTGGAGGAACTGGATTCTCATTCTCAAGATTGAGAGAAAGGGACGACATAGTTGGTTCGACCAAGGGTGTTGCCTCCGGGCCTGTCTCATTCATGAAGATATTCGACACCACAACTGATGTGATAAAGCAGGGTGGAAAGAGAAGAGGCGCCAATATGGGAATAATGAGGTTCGACCATCCCAACATAATGGACTTTATTCTGAGCAAGGACGCCGAGAACACGGTGCTGAGCAATTTCAACATATCAGTGGGGATGACCGATGAGTTCTTCGAAAAGCTTGATTCGGATGGATATGTTGAACTCAGGAGCCCAAGGACAGGCAAGGTCATCAACAGGATTAAGGCCAGGACCATGTGGGATACAATCGTGAACAAGGCCTGGCAGACTGCAGATCCGGGCCTGATTTTCCTTGATGAAATCAACAGGAAAAACCCTGTAAGGCACATTGCTGAGATTGAAGCAACAAACCCATGCGGTGAACAGCCTCTCATGCCATATGAGCCCTGTAACCTTGGATCCATAAACCTGGGCAAATTTGTGAAGGACGGAAAGCTTGACATGGAGCACCTCAGAGATATAATACACCTCTCCACAAGGTTCCTCGATGATGTTATTGATGCTAACAAGTTCCCAGTTGACAAAATAGAGAAGATGGCAAGGACAACCAGAAAGATAGGGCTTGGCTACATGGGATTTGCTGACCTTCTGGTAATGATGGGCATACCGTACAACACAGGTGACGCTCTTGAAATGGGAGAGAGAGTCATGAGTTTCCTGGAGGACGAATCTCACCTGGAATCAACTCATCTTGCTGAAGAGAGGGGAGTGTTCCCGGGTTGGTATGGCTCAACATATGAGGAGAGCAATATTCTGATGAGGAATTCCACGACAACGACAATTGCTCCAACCGGAACCATATCCATAATAGCCAACTGTTCCTCTTCAATTGAGCCACTCTTTGCTCTGGCTTTCGTCAGGCATGTCCTGAACGGCCAGGAACTGATGGAGGTCAATCCAATACTTGAGCAGACCCTTAAGGACAGGAACCTGTACACAGAGGATCTGATGCACAAAATAGCACTAACAGGAAACCTTCATGATGTTGATCTGCCTGAAGACCTGAAGAGAGTCTATGTCACTGCGCATGAGATAGACCCGGAATGGCATGTCCTTATGCAGGCTACATTTCAGAGATACTGTGACTCCGGTGTTTCAAAGACCATAAACCTGCCATCGGATGCCACACCTGAGGATATTGCAAAGGCCTACAGGATGGCAAAGGACCTCCACTGCAAGGGAATCACAGTCTACAGGGACAGAAGCAAATCGGAACAGGTTCTCTACTCAGGTACGCAGCAGGTAAAGAAAAAGCAGCCGGAACCAAAGAAACCTGAGGCAGAGAAGGAGATGACTGAGCTCATAGTCAAGGTACCTGACAAGTATCTGAAACTTGACGCAACATTCGATCCTGCCTGCCCCACAGGCAAATGTGATAAATAATATCAGAGCCTTTTTATTATCATTGAGTTGGCCATACCGCCACCTTCGCAGATGGCCACAAGCCCATATTTTTTCCCTTTTTCCTGCAGAGCATTTAGAAGTGTTGCAATGATTCTTGTCCCTGTAGCACCGAGAGGATGCCCCAGAGCTATAGCGCCGCCGTTAACATTTACTCTGTCCAGGGGGACACCGAATTCAGACTGCCAGGCAAGAACAACAGGCGCAAACGCCTCATTTACTTCGAATAGATCGATCTCTGAAATGTCCATGTTCGCTTTTTTGAGGACAGAAGATGTCGCTGGAATAGGGCCGGTCAGCATTGTGACAGGATCAACCCCCACTACAGATGTGGCTACAATTTCAGCTTTCGGCTTAAGATCATACTGGTCTCTGGTTTCATCTGAACATATTAGTGACAGGCTTGCCCCGTCAGATATCTGGCTGCTGTTGGCGGCAGTAATCATTTTCAGCCCTGGAAAGGCTGGTTTCAGATTCCTCATCTTCTCCAGATCGGGAGCGGTACGGACGCCCTCATCATGATCAAGTATAGTCGCAATTTCACTTCCATCACCACTCAGGTCAGCAACAACAGGGGCAATCTCCTTCATGAATAGAGAAGAGGCTGATGAAGCGCGGAGATGGCTCATATAACTGAATTCATCCAGCTCATCCCTGGTAAGTCCATAGCTAAGAGCTATGGATTCTGCACCTTTTGCCTGGCTGAACCACTCCCTGTCAAGCCCGTATCTTATGGCGAGATCCATGGTAATGGGATTGGATGAGCCGTTTATTGTGCTACCAAGAGGAACACGGCTCATGGATTCAACTCCCCCTGCCAGAACTATTTTCTGCATACCGGAAAGAACCGCATATGAAGCAAAGGTGGCTGCCTGAAGGCTTGAACCGCACTGCCTGTCTACCGTCACAGAAGGCACAGATTCAGGAAGCCCAGCAGAAAGCCATGCATTTCTGGCAATGTTCATGCCCTGCTCTCCAGCCTGACTGACACATCCTAAAATCAGATCATCATAATTTTCCGGGGGTATCTTGAATTTTGAAACCTCAGTCTTAAGAAGCTTTGCCATAAGATCAACAGGATGTATTTCAGAGAGAGCCCCATTTCTTTTTCCTATTGGCGTCCTTATGGCGTCTACGATATATGCACTTCTCTCCCTTACTGTCATCCTCTGATATAACATACATCTTAATTTATATCTGTCGTTAAGAATGTCATCAATTTCTGACAGGAAGCCGTGCATGCATTTTCTGAAACGATTGTCAGGATCATGGCATTGTTCATGGATTGTGCCGGGCAAAATTACTTAATCACTTTTCAAATCAGGTAGAAAGAAGCAGGGGTTGTCGAGATTGGTCAAAGGCGCCAGATTGAGGGTCTGGTTCCGTAGGGATACGTGGGTTCAAATCCCATCCCCTGCATTATTATAAAAGTTCAATATAGTAATATTGGTAAACGTTTCCAACTTTAATATTATAGTTAGAAATTTATGTTTAATCTTCACGTTTATGGTCGTTTAGTCCGGTCTGTTCTATATATTTTAATATCTTCTCTTCTTTTTTTGAAAGATTATGTATGGCAGTTAGCACCCAAAGAAAATTTTGCTCTATATAATTTCCAAAACTTGAAGAGATAAGCATTGTAATAAACGTCATAGCGACAGAAAGACTAATCGAGTATAGTGAAATTAATATTGCCAAACTGGCAGCATTAGTATAAACTTGATAATCTTCCACACTTATATATAGAAATAAACTAGAACCCATTACAACTATGATAAGAGCAAAAGAAATCATTAACTTGATTTTTCGAATATAACCCATTGTACTGGGTTTGTAAAAGAAATAAACATTTTCTTCTAATTTTGATATTTCTTTCATCACAAAATTGTATATTGTTAGATGGATATCATATTTTTATATTTCACTTCCACTTATTTGCCTTGTCGATTTGTAGATTTTTCAAC
Source organism: Thermoplasmatales archaeon UBA447 (assembly GCA_002503205.1). Taxonomy (GTDB): domain Archaea; phylum Thermoplasmatota; class Thermoplasmata; order Thermoplasmatales; family Thermoplasmataceae; genus UBA447. The sequence continues at coordinate 33,245 of DARE01000075.1, forward strand.
TGTTTAATCATGTTCTCTTGGTTCTCAAGTATGGTGCGCGCGTCTTTAATTAAGATCCACATTCCGGATCTAGTTAAATCACCAAATGCATAGGACAACAACGAGGTTATAAAAACCAACGAAACTGAAACTACAATTGCATAAAGTGATACGAAGAGTGAAAATGTCGTAAGGCTTGTATTAATTCCGTACTGAAGTATACCAATTAACAACCCGACACTTATGCCAGTAACTAAAAATGTTAACGAATACGCCACAAAAGTTTTGATTTTTCTTCTAAATGAAAGTCTATCATAAGAAATCAATAACTCAAACGGATCTATTAATATCGAGGCCTCAGGACTCATAAAAGTAGTACACAGAAGTATCTGATATCACATTTTCGAGAACACTTTTGTATGTCCTTTGGGGGTCACTTCTCGGAGGTGACAATAATAGTAATGGTAAACATCAGAAGTGAAGTATAAAATGCCGTCATCAGATCTATTGACGATGATGACGTCCCGGGATTTGTCAATTGAACCCTAACAGAGACATTGAAAATATGGAAAACTGAAAAAGTCGAAAAGAAGTAAAGATTTTAAATTCTTTGTATTGTTACATATAATAACTATATGATGCAGGGGGATCAATTTTCTTTGAACTACTCTCTGCCAATATTTCTCCAACTTTATGTGACACAGATATCGTTACAGGTTGAGATTTACAATAATCACAATTGTTCCAATCCAACCTTGTAAGGGCTAGGATGTCCTTAGCCAGTAATTCAACACTACTAGATTTCTTTGCCCATCCGAATTCTAATGGCCGAGGGAGAGAACTTCCTGGGTATGTTCCCAAAGCTGGAATAAAACCGGTAGTATAAAGGAAAGCTGGACTCTTTTTACTTTGTATCAATGTTCCTCTCAATGGTGGGTAGGGGCTATCATTATAGAAAAAACGCTTATCGCTACGTTGATATATGTGTATTAGATCTAAATTTTCGATCGAGTCAGCAGCTTTTGTAAACCCTTCTATTTCCCCCTCCTTATAGTCAGAACTCTTGTGTACTACCACTCTTAGGGGTTTTCGCCTTTTTTGAGATTCGAATAAATTGATCACCTTGGACAGAATCACCTTAGCTTGATCTGAATCTAAATGTGGTTCTCTACCTTGTCTCTTTTCCCATCTAAATCCCATTCCTCTAATGATTTGGCTTTCTCCAGATTTGAGATACACGTGAGCCATACTTGTTCTCATATTCGATTCCTCTTCACTTGGGTCTTGGTAGAACGCGATTCCAACATAACAGGTATCTTCATCTAAGTTTGCCAATTTCCAAGGTGTTCCAGTAGCTTTGTAATAGGTAGCCACGGAGAAATTCCAAAAAGAAGTGGCTAAATCCTGTTGTCCTGAACCTGTCATTTCATAAGTACTAGGCTTAACCAACTGTGTTGTGACATTCCACTTGAACCCTACAACTTTCAAAAAGTGATGGAAATCAAATAGTGGAATCTCGCCCTTGTAAACCTTTGCTTGCATAGTCCTACGTTCATAACTGATTCTGTCTGTTTCAAAATAAGGGTCCTTTGTCCTTTCAATCAGATTGTTGGACAAAGGGACATAAATTATCTCTGGAGCCGGATGGACAGTCGACATTAAGTTTGTAAATTTATCTTCGTACAACTTACAAACATTGAGAATTCTTTGTTTTCTTGAACTCACAGATAATGCCTTTTCCTCTTCTTCTTCAAGAATCAATTCTCTCATATCTTTCCCAATCACTATGTCAAAATGTAATGGTGATTTTGGTCCCAACCCCGGGAATTCCCGTTTCCAAGGCTTGGGTTCTCCACTGATATTAGTCCTTTGTCTTAATTTCTCTATCATCATCAAGAACTGACCAATTGAAGAGTTAGTTCCAATTATACCAGCAATGATTTCTTTTTCAGTTATACCATCCCAACTAGAAGGCCCGTAGAGATTAATTCCAAGTTTTGGGTCAATACATTCACTTCCAGCGCTAAAAATAAGGGGTTCCTCTGACAAAACATCGACTTTCATAAATCATCATCCTGTGATTCGTCAAATTCTAGCTCAAGCACATTTTGGTTTTGTTCTATTGTAACAGGAGAAGATAGAGTGGGCAACTCTAAAATATTCCCAACCCCGTAATAGGAAAATATGCCATCTTCATATTTATCTCTGTCTTTCGAGATTTTCAATAGATTCAAGAGTGATAATGCCACAGATTTGTAGGAATCACTCGTATTGTACTTCGTATTCCGGAAATATTTGTCAATCCTTCTGGCATGGTCACTGTCAACTGGGGTCTTCCCGTCTTTAGTATATAGTTTCTTAATTGTTATGGAAACGTAGTAGTCGTCCCAAATCTTCATTGTTCTTATTCTGAAAGCCTTATGGAAACCAAAATTCAATATCTTTTCTTTGGTTTCGAATATGCCTTTTTCAATTGGATATTCAGTGTTTTCGGTTTCATTTTTTTGGAACAGAGGTTTGGAAACTTGTACAGGTTTTTTGTTTATTCCCTCTATTTTTATTGGGGAAAATTTATCATCCAAAGGAAAGAAATATAGTTTCTTATCTTCAACAGGTTTTGCCCCTTTACTCACAAAGAATCTCCCTAGAACCTGATTGTTAAGGAAAGATAGTGGTAGAGGATGATCTTCTTCCATTTGTTCTAATGGGATGATTTTGTATGTCGCTTTCAAAACCTCAAACCTATCCAAAATATTGGGTTCGTTGATTGTCACTATTTTATTACTGGAAATATTTGCATAAGGTGGTAAATCGTATCTATTCAGGTCAAGATAAGCTTTCAGAATATTGTCATACTCAATTATGGCGTAACTTTCAGGTAGGTTCAACTTCAACATATTTGCAAACAGTTTGTCTCTCTTAGTGCCTAAATTAATTCTAATTTCCATTGATTTTAAGTCTTTTTCTGCAGCTCTTCTAGACGAGAGCACTGACTCTCCTTCAATGTCCCTTGTTAAAGAGGTTAATTCAGGAATATCAATGTCTACGAAATATGAAGTGATGAAGAATTCCCCAATTTCATCAAATCTGGTCTTTAAGGCCTCGTCAACGTATTCATTTTGACTTATTTCAATCGATTTTTCTAACCAACCTCTAATGAATTCTTTATCTGTGAATTTATTAAGTTTTTCCCACTTCTTTGGAGATCTGGCCCTCTTTATGAATAAATAGAAGGTATACCTCTTTACAGGAGTTAATTTGAGCCACTCTTCTAGATATTTGATTATCTCTCTTCTGAGATCACTATTTTCAATACTTATTTCACTATACTTTGCCTCAACCCATATATTGGATTTCACTCTCGTTGAAGTTGTTGGATAAAAAACCATATCTGCAAAAGTTCCTTCTAGAGAAGCATCGTGAAACATTGAGTAACCTTTAGCCTCTAAATATTTTCTAATTGCTTCAGTATATTGCTTGGCGGTCCAGTTAGTGGACTCTCTTCTCTTGCCTGGGCTCAGAAATGGCATTACATTTCATATACTCTGAGGATATTAATTAAATATTCGTAAGATCATATTTATTGGATGGACTAATCTTCATCTCAAGAACTTCCATCATTTCATCGTGGCCTACAAAGATACTTTTTCCTTTCTGAGATAATGTATTTGGATTCTTGGGCCTAAACAATCCACATTCCCTTTTGGCCTTCCTTTCAAGATGAATATGGGCGTAAAAAATATTTAATAGGGTGTCTTGAGTTTCATGAATAGTCAGACAAACGTCGAACATTATTAACAAAATGAGAATATTGGGATATGCCCTCGAAGCATATCCCATTGATTATGGAGATCATAGACAATATAGTTTCTCAAGATTATCGAAAGAGAAAGTACTCAGATCGGCAGATAATTAAGATTCTTGTTCTGCTGCAGATATTCGGAATATCCTATCGATCTGCCAGGATATTCCTCAATAATCATGAGGAGTATCTGGCAATGGTTGGAGTCAGGGATATACCCTCATTCCAGACCCTATCGAGAAGAGCAAGATCATTTGATCTCCATGCAATAAACCGCGGGATCACATTCCTGTATTCCATGAAGGAATGTGCTGCCATTGATTCCTTCATGATTCACACATGCAAGTATTCCACTGCAATGAGGAGAAAATAATGGGGAAATTACAGAGATCCATATAGCGGATGGTCTAAAACAACAAAAGGATGGTCATATGGCAGGAAGTGCCATATGACACTGGATATAGATTCCCTCCTGATCATGGACTGGATTGTTACTAAAGGAAACATACATGATTCCCGAGTATCCCATAACATGGTGGATTCTGTCAGGAATTTTTCTTACATTCTTGCAGATTCAGTATATGATACCTCTGACATATATGATTACATATTCGAGAATACACATTCTTTACCAATAATTGACACAAACAGAAGAAAGGGCATTATCCCCCGAAAGACTGCCCATGAACAGGAAAATAAGCATTGATCTCAGGAGGGAATATTCTTCATTATATTCCCTGAGATGGGAAATAGAGAGGACATTCTCCATCCTGGAGGAGGTCATGAGGGCAGAGAACATCTGGTACAACAGGAACAGATCATATGATACTGCAATTGGATTGAAGACCATTGCGTACAATCTAATGGTAATATCAAACATAAAAACAGGAAACAGGCCAAGGGAGATAATGAAAATCGTCAGTTGCTAAAACATAAGACAGCCTACTATTAATAATTCTAGTTCTGGTTACGAGGAAAGCTGGAAGATAGAATTTTGAAGGATATTTCACGAACAAGGCGCCATAACTTATGGTGGGAGCCTACTTTTTACCCCTATGAATACGCCATGAAACATTTCATTTGCAGATTTTGTTTGCAATAATTGGTCTCGGTACTTCAACTCAAAATATTTAAGTGTGATATGTTAATCCCGTAAAAATCCCTTAAACTGGATAAGGGAAAAGGGGGCATATAAGAATGAACGTTCTGGTTTCAGAAAACGAGGAGGTAGGTGATCAATGTTCATCACTCTTCACACGATTGCCCTCATGTTCTATGCCATTTTCCTGACTTTTGCTAGAATTTGGATTCTAATGGTGGCCTCAGTTCTGCTGGCCATTTTCCTGGGAATTCTTTCAGCAAGGGTTAAGTCTGCCGGGGCTATCATAATACCAATAACTGATGTGCTCGAATCAGTTCCCGTTGTATCTTTCTTCCCAATAATACTTATATTCCTTATTAACAGGGTAGGAGGGGGTATCGGTATAGAACTGGCGGTGGACTTCCTAATAATAACCGCCCTTATCTGGAACCTCATACTTGGTGTTTACCAGTCAGTGAGCCAGATACCAGAAGAGATGTTCAATATAGTGAAGGTTTACAGATTTTCAGGGTTTAAAAAACTGACAAAACTTTACGTTCCCGCGTCGTACAATCAGATTATAGCAAATATAATGCCCTCGTTTGCCAGTGCACTATTTTATATAACATTCAGCGAGGTTATCACAGTCGGAAACGAAAATTACAAGGTTTTCGGCATAGGTTCCCTTTCCATTCAGTACGCAAACGCAGGGGAATATGGGCTCATATGGGTCCTGATCCTTTTCATAGTTATTGCGATAGCCCTTTCCTATTATTTTATAATCAATCCGCTCCTGAAGAGGTCAGGAATGTACAAGTTTGAGACCGTTCCTGAACAGGGGGAGGCAGCAAAGGAAACACGTCTATCCGCGCTGGCCTCATCTGTTAACACAAGGATAAGGCAGGTAGTAAGTTCGGGAGTGACTGCACTGGAATCAATAAACCGGTCATCTGGAGGGAGGGATTTCAGCAAGGTAAAAACAAGAAGATTTTCAGAGCGGTCCCTGAACATCATAACTGGGGCTATTCTTCTGTTTTTCGTTGGTCTCGCTATATATCTTGTGGCAGAGGCTGGATTCGCAGATGCATTTTCCAAGTACCTGCTTAATGGTTCATCTCTGATCACACTTACATTTGCCACCCTGTTCGATCTCGCAAGGATTGCCACTGTTTTCGCAATAAGCTTTGCAACAATGGTGCCCATTGCCATTTATTTCGGAATCAAAGGGAAGACAGGCCGATTCTTCACCGGGGGGTTCCAGATTCTATACTCAATACCTGTACCTGTGCTTCTGCCAATAATAATAGCGTTCTTCACACCAAGACTTGCTCCAGTTCTTGGGGAGAGGATTGCATTTAATTTTGATGTTTTCTTTGTAACATATCTTTCGGCAGCGGCATACATCTTTTTCAACGTGTATGGTTCTGCTCTTTCTATTCCATCAGAGTTGAAGACGATTGTCAGGACATACCACATCTCCGGTTTCAAGAAGTTAAGATATCTTCTGTTTCCTGGAATATTTCCCGGGCTTGTAACGGGCTCAATGGCCGCTTTTGGAAGTTACTGGGGCGGACTTCAGGTTTCCGAGTATATTGTGATTCAGAGCAAGACTTACGCAGTCCACAGGGGACTTATGATGCTTATAGAAAGGGCCATAGCCAATGGAAACCTTCTGTATGCAGATGCCATTGATATCTATCTGGTGTTTGTTGTAACTGCAATTTCCTTCCTATTATGGATGAGGCTTTACAAATACTCCCAGAACAGATTCAGATCATGAAATTTTAAAAAGTTGGATTCAGAATAAGTTTTTATAAAAAATCCTCCTTCCAAAAAATTTCTTTTCATGTATTAATTTAAATAAACTTCAGTGTATGTAATGAGGTAAGTTTTAATATTTTGTTCTCCATTAGGCTCAAAACTAGAGGTTTTTGTATGGAAAATAATCCGCAGGATGAGGGTCCCAGACCCTCTAAGGCAAAGTGGGCTGTTATTGCCATAGTTGTAATAGTAATTGTTGCAGCGGTGGCAGTCGTAGTTTTCGAAGAAACAGCACATAAGGGGCCACAGAAAGTTACATTTTATACTTGGTGGGCCACTGAAGGGAAAATAGCAGTTGACAAAGAATATGCAGCTTTTCATGCAGCTTATCCCAATTTGACAGCGGTGTCTGAACTTAAGGCCGGAGCAGGTGGTTCTGCAGCTAAGGGGGCAATTCTTTCACTAATTGCAGATGGAAATCCACCAGAGAGCTTCCAGACTCATTACGGGCCAGAAATGTTAAGTTACATAGAAGCCGCCTCCGGTCATTCAAAGGCTTTCGTAAATATGACATCCATAGCTGATTCAATGAAGAATGTAGTCCCACAGGTTCTTGCCGCTGGCACATTCAATGGCAGCACTTTCTCTCTCCCTGTTGATGCACATCGTGGTGCTGAGTTATATATAAATCCGCAGCTCCTATACAACAACAGCATCAAGGAGCTTCCGCAAAACGTTACTGCATTACTTGCTGACTCAGCCAAGCTTAAAAGTAACGGAATCCCTGGTTGGACAATCCCAGGCGGAGATGGAGGATGGGATCAGATGCAGGTATGGGAGGACTTACTACTTGCAAACTCAATCAATATGACCGGAAATGCTAAAATATACGATATGGCGCTTTACGGTGTCCTTAATACTTCGACCAACTTAACTGTGAAGAATGTTGTGTCTCTTACCAATTCAGAATATCTGACAGCACTGAGTGAGGAAAACGGTTCAATGAGCACCTATACATGGACAAAGGCAATACCTAGCGTAACAGGCAGCCAGTCTGGTTTCCAGGCAAACGGAAACTGGTATGTGAATTACGCATATGATTTCCTTAATGTAACTGCATATCCAATGAATTCAAGCACCATGAACACAACATACGACCACCAGCACCATATAAACTTGATAGCCATGCCTTTCCCCGGTACAAATGGATACTTCGCCCTTGTTACGGACTCTGTCGCAGTCCCAGTTGGCTCACATGATCAGGCGGGTCTTACTTTTGCAAAGTACTTCTCATCATATGCTGGCCAGGCCGTGTTCACAAAGTGGAAGGCAAGTACTTTCTATAACAATGTAACAAGCCCCAGCTTCTATAACACACCATCACAGTGGGGAGACTACCAGGCACTTCTCAACGCTTCACATAACTCAAGCAGATTTGTCTATCAGCTTTCAGACGGCGGATTGTTTGACTCCGAGGCCAGCTCTTTTGAGAGTGCGCTCCAGAGTTTCACATCAGCATCTAAGGAAAGCAACTGGAACTCATCTCTTCAGAGCATAATGGGTAGTGAGGAGTCATCATGGAAGACAGCTAACAGCCTTGGGTTTGGATTCATGGGCACGCTCGCACATCCATTTGGAAATTACCTTCCACCATGGGTCAGCAACTCCACATCCGCATCCAGTTCTGTTTCCACGGCATCTGTAAACACATCTGGTGCTGTGCAGCACAGCAATGACAACGGGGTACCTTACAGCGCTGTCTCTTTCCTTGTGGTACTTGCAGGGTTGATGGTCATAGCCCCCATATATTACGAGAGGAAGAGGTAAGGTAGGTTTTTTTGAAATTTCAAAAATCAATTATTTTTTCTATTCCCGCTCTTATTTTTGGTGCAATTCTATTATATTTTCTTTTATGGAATTTATATTTCTCATTCACAAACTGGTCCACTGGCGGGCTGGTGATAAAGTTCGTCGGGCTACATACATATGGGAGCATTATAGCTAGGTCCGATTTCATAAGCACATTAAGGAGAACACTACTCTGGACCCTTGGGAATTTCCTAGTGTGCAACGCATTGGGAATACTGTTCGCATCGCTGATCTTTTTCTTGAGGAATCAGCGCCTGAAAACGATCTACAGTTCACTTTTCCTGTACCCGCTGGCAATCGCACTCTCAGCTGTAGCAATAATATGGGACTGGATATATTCAAGATCAGAAGGGATAGATTATATCTTCAGACATTTGGGACTTCCTTCATTTTCCTGGATTGGAAGCGCATCTCAGGCCCTTCCAAGCCTCATAATAATAACAATGTGGGTTTATTCGGGATTGGCCGCCATATTTTATCTTGCTGCATTTCAGAATGTTAGCTCGGAGAGCATTGAATCCGCTAAGCTCGATTCTGCGAGCCCTTTCAGAATATTGAGAAAGATTCTTCTTCCAGAGTCAAAGAATGCGTTCATCGTATCCTCTGCACTGCTGATAATATTTTCTCTCAGAACATTTACAATACCATACGTGGCAACGGGTATCAATCCAAACACAGAAACTTCAGTACTCTATCTGTTTAACTTCTTTGATTATGGATTCTATGCTGATGCAGCAGTAGTTAGCATTATTGTTGTTATAATTGCAATTGTGGTTGTTATACCATATGCTCTGTTTGGAATAAAGAGGTGGATAAGTGCCTAATCATTATCTTAGGGTTACTAGAAGGATAGCGCATCACATCGTCCTTATAATACTTGCAATAATCTGGCTGTTTCCTGTTTATGTATTAGTGATAAACAGTCTCAAATCCACTGCTTCTGTTCTGACGACACCTATTCTGTTTCCGGCGGCATCATCTCTTTCTGCTATAATTTCAGTCTCAAGGGCAATTTCCGGAACATTGATCAACAGCCTAACCATCGCGATATCAGTTGCGGCAATTTCCTCTGTTGTTGGGAGCATGGCTGCCTATTATTTCTATCGTGCGACATCAAGGATTAATGATGTTATATTTACTATTATAGCAATTGCAACCTTTATACCTTATGAGGTTACAGCAGTTCCTCTCATCAAACTCCTTATAAGTATACACATTTTTGACTCTATACCAGGACTTGTATTCTCATTCCTTGTGTTTTTCCTGCCTACAGGGGCCCTACTTATGTCTATATTTCTGGCGGTGCTTCCTCGGAGTGCCATAGAATCAGCCAGAATAGATGGAGCTAATAACTGGACAATTTTCAGTAAGGTGGTCTTTCCTCTCACTTATCCGGGACTCGTATCCACATTCATTTTTGTGTTCATTGAATCCTGGAACAACTTCTTCATTCCATTGATGACCACCAACACACCAAATATATCCACGGTGTCACTTGTACTTCAGTCTTATACTGGAGGATACGGGGTTTTATATAACGACAGCTTTGCAGCTGCTGCAGTTGCTTCTGTAGTTCCCCTGATAATATTCGTCCTTCTTGGAAGGTATTTTGTCCGTGGGCTCATGGCAATGGGAAACGGCGCAAAGGGATAATATTCAACGGTGAATTAATATGGTATCAATAAAAATTGAAAACTTAAGCAAGCAATTCGTGAAGAAAAACAATGTAACGAACGCATTACGTGATGTAAATCTTGAAATAGGCGACAAGCAGTTCTTCGGAATTCTAGGTTCAAGCGGCTCTGGAAAGACAACACTCATGAGAATAATTGCAGGGCTAGAAGTACCATCAAAGGGGATTGTCAGATTCGATAATAAAATTGTCTCAAAGGATGGGAAGACCCTGGTTGAAGTCGAGGACAGGAATGTCGGCATGGTATTTCAGAACTGGGCTCTTTATCCGCATCTGACTAACTTTGAGAATATTGCATTCCCGTTACGGGTAAAGCGCCTGAATCCGTCTGCGATTAAAAGAAAAGTTACGGAACTGGCAGATATGCTGAATATCAGAGAAGTCCTTTACAAGAAACCCAGGGAATCCAGTGGCGGGCAACAGCAGAGGGTAGCGTACGCAAGAGCACTTTCAAAGGACCCTTCAATTCTCCTTCTGGACGAGCCTTTCAGCAATCTGGACGCAACAATAAAAGATGTTGCCAGGAATTATACCAGAGAACTTCAGGAAAGACTTGGATTTACTGCAATTATAGTTTCACATGACCCTGCAGATATTTTTTCACTTTCCAAGAGTGTTGGGGTAATTCACAAGAGCCTCATGCTTCAGGTTGGCAAACCAATAGATGTCTATAAAAAACCCCTGACAGTTGAAGTGGCAAGGGCAACCGGTGAATTGAATGTTTTGAAAACTACAATAAGCGAAGAGGGAAATGGTTATGTAGCCAAAGCAGGAAACAGTTTCACCATTCCACTGGACACAGAAAATAATGTTACGGAGATTTCAGCCGGAGAGGCCATAGTAGGTTTCAGGCCTGATGAGATCAAGGTTGTCGGATCGGAAGATGATCATTCCGCCATTGGAAAAGGCTTTATTGAGTGCGGGGAAGGAGTTGTAGTTATTTCCAGCTATTCCCAGGGGTCTTTCAGAGTGAATATAAGACTAAAGGATACTGGAGAGGAGTTCTTTGCACTCAATAATACTCCACT
>DARE01000031.1 GCA_002503205.1 Thermoplasmatales archaeon UBA447
CAACAAGGATTCTGTATCCGTCCTCACGTGCATTACCTTCATAGATTCTCTTGAGTTTTAAAACCATGATGAAGTAATCGGGTTCAAGTAATAAGGTGTTCCAACTTATTCAAAGTAGGGTGCAGGTTCATATTTGGAATTTTTTGTCACTATTTTCCATTACCAATCTAAACTTTTTAAGTTATATCTGTAGCTAAAAATCATTTTGCGTCTTGTTGCTGAATACTGAATCGGCTTAAACGGAGTATTTTCCAAAATCTCTTAGGAAATGAGAATCTGTATGGCATTTCAATTAGAATCTTAAGGGCATCTGGGAAATTTTAGACAAAATCTTTAAACTGGGTTAGGGCTGAATCATCTAATGGCGTAACTGCTAGGACAGGAATGAGATGAATGGGGAAAGCCACACAGAACAACACTATTAATGCACATATGAAGTTAAATGCTTCTGAACAGGTTCAATTTTTATCAGGTAATATTAGGTCAAAGGTTTATTGCTTATCACTATGCGGATCAAAAATACCAGATGAAACACGCTTAATCAGGTTCGAGACTATCGAAGAGGCCGAGTCAAAAGGATTCATGTTGTGTGGTCACTGCGCTAAGTTTCGTTCAAATCTGGCCAAGAGAAGAGAAATAGTTGAAAAGGTTACAGACCGGATCAGGGAAAAATATAACTCACCCGTTGGATTGGCAGAACTCTCATCAATGACCGGTTTCTCTCAAAAGGAGATTCTAAAAGCATTCCATGATATTATAGGAATAACACCTAAGAAGTATCTGGAAGAATTGAGAATTATAAAGCTCAAAGAGAAACTCAGTTCAGGTAGGACCATTGATGAAGCCGTAGAAGAGATCGGGCATAGTTCACTGAGTTGGTTGTACACTGGATCCAGATCAAAGCTCGGAATGAATCCTGCGGCATACAGGAGAGGTGGAAAGGGTGAAACTCTTCTCTTTTCCATGAAAGAAACCCGGTTCGGAATTCTTGCTGTTGCATTCACGAAAAGCGGAATATGTTCAGTTACTCTTTCTAATAAGAGAAATGACGCGCTTGAATACTTCAGGAAAGAGTTTCCCAAAGCCAAACTAATGGAATCCAATGATGATCACGGTTACCTGGCAGGCATACTTGCATACCTGGATGGCGCTTACGTGGATCTTCCTCTTGATCTTAGGGGCACTGAGTTCCAGAGGAAAGTCTGGTCTGCAATAAAGAGAATACCTCATGGCACCACCGCAACTTACAGTGAACTGGCATCAAGCATTGGGAAACCTAAAGCTTACAGGGCTGTGGCAAATGCCTGTGCCTCCAATCCTGTCCCACTTATCGTTCCATGCCACAGGGTCATAAGAAAAAGTGGTGATCTTGGCGGCTATGCCCTCGGAATAGAAAGGAAAAAGGTCCTCCTGGATTTTGAGAAGTCAAATAAAAAGGATAAAGAAACGAAATGATGCACACTGGTTCGAAGGGAGGGATCACCCTAAGGCATGGAATTGCAATATATGTTGCATCAGTCCTCGGAGGAGGAATACTGGTTCTACCGGGATTGGCAGCTGACACTGCGGGTCCATCATCTATCCTAGCGTGGATAATTCTCTCAATTGCAAGCTATCCGCTTGCCTATACCTTTTCAAGGCTTGCATTGAGATCAAAAGAATCCGGGGGGATATACTCCTTCTCACTTGAGGCATTTGGCAGAAGGCTAGGCAACGGTGTCGGCTGGCTGTTCCTGGCCTGGGTTGTGATCGGAGCTCCTGCAGTTGCAGTAGCAGCTGGTACCTACCTGTCATATGCGATTCCGATTAGCGGCACAGGTGTCTACACAGTCGCGTTTCTTATGATTATGGCAGCTGCTGTCATAAATTACATGGGGATAAGGTTCAGCGCAAATTTCCAGTTGATAATTATTGTAATGCTGCTCTCTCTCCTCGGAATTTCCATAATAACCGCAGGGTCTAGAATCTCAATCTCTGAATTTGAGCCCTTTTTCAAAGGATCAGGACTGGGAGGCATAGGAACGGCAATTGCCCTTGTTGTGTGGGCCTATTTTGGATACGAGAACGTTCCAAACATGGCCGGCGATTTCTCGAACCTGCAGAGGGACATGAGCAGAAGTATGGCCTACAGCATCATCATAATCGGAATCCTGTATACATCACTTTCAATTGTAACGGTCGGAACAGGGGCATACAGATCCGGTAATGGTCTCGTCCCATTTGCCGTCATTCTTGATGGGGTATTCGGTATTTATGGGAAATTCGCTGCTGGAATCATAGCAATTGTTGCAATATTCAGCGCCATGAATGCATACACAGCTGGAGTAAGCAGAGTTATACAGACAGTTTCAAGGAATGGGGGGCTTCCAAGAATATTTTCTGGAGGAAATGAATTAAATGGTGCGCCAGGGTATGCGATCATACTAATTCTTGTGCTTGCATCGGTTTTCCTGCTGGTGTTCTGGATATTCAAGGTTTCTATAGAATATGCATTCCTGGTTGTAAGTGGCATTGGGGTGGTGACTTACATTGTAGGTTCAGCCGCCGGTATCAGGCTTCTTAAACTGAGGGGATGGAGAAGGATGATACCCTGGACCTCTCTTGTGATATCTGTGATAATAGTGATATTCATAGGCAAACTTATGATATTCGCAGTTGTGGTAATGTTTGCCTCTCTCCTCTACACCTTTACTGCAGAACACCTGCAAAAACGTAGAAATGATATATCAGCACCGAGGTGATCATATTGCCCGAAAGGAGTTTCATTTTCAGAATTACAATGCGAGGTGGAAACTATTTACGAAAACAATAAAAATGGACGATGCAACTGGGTTCCAGACGATAATAAAATGTATGTGGAATACCACGACACAGAATGGGGTGTTCCACAGAAGGAGGACAACAAGCTCTTTGAGTTTCTTGTGCTTGAGAGTTTCCAGGCGGGTTTAAGCTGGCTTACCGTACTGAAGAAGAGAGAAAATTTCAGGGAGGTGTTCGGAAACTTTGAACCAAGTTTTGTTGCATCCCTTACAGATCAGGATGTGGAGAGAATTATTCAGAATGGTGGAATAATTAGAAACAGATCTAAGATCAATGCTTCAATTGCAAATGCAAGATGTTTCATCGGTGTTCAGCTGGAACATGGCTCTTTTTCTAATTTTATCTGGGATTTCGTCGGTGGAAAACCTATAATTCACTCATTCCAGGATTCAAAGGAGATCCCTACCTCCTCTGAAATATCGGACAGAATGAGCCTTTCCCTGAAGAAAATGGGATTCAGCTATGTTGGTACTACCATTTGCTACTCATATATGCAGGCAGTGGGAATGGTAAACGATCACACATTTTCCTGTTTCCGGAGAGATGAGATCATCAATGGGTTTATTCGAAATATATAACCATAAGAAAGGCTATATAATCTTACAAGACAAAGATGGAATTGTCCAATCTTAAGTGAATCCCAAATATTCAGTAAAGTCTAAAACGGACATACTTAAGATAAACAGCAAACCAGAATATCTAAATTAAGACCTTATGTTATGAGGTTAGACTGCAAATGTTGTTCGGGATAGTAGCATTAAGATCGATGCAATTACATATGAGAGAATCTTGGAATCACTACAAGAAGAACTATATTGTCATATGGTAATATTGAAAGTAGCGATTGAAATTTCATGCCCCATATTCGCTGAAATATGATTTTTCAATGCTTTGGTCTACATTAAAAATTAAATTAGCCTCTTAGCACTTTCTGAATATGACAAAAAGCATTGAGTGCGATATATGCAACGGAAATTCAGATTCTATTTTTAAAAGGAAAATTGTATGGTCTAACAAAAGGTGGAATCTTTCCCTTTCAAGATACTTAGCCGTAAAAGGTTTTGCCTACTTGGAACCCGTGGAACATATTGAAAGTATAGACAAGCTAGATGATGACCTTTCTAAGGAATTTGGGTTATTGGTGGTCAAATTTACCAAGATTCTCAAGGAAATTTTCAAAGTGAAGCTGGTATATGTTTATGTTTTCGGAGATCATATATCTCACCTGCATGTTCATCTGGCCCCTCATTCAGAGGGCGATTTCCTATATTCGAAAATAATAACTCCAGATGTTTCTTTTCCTGAAGAAACTTTAACAGAAAACGAATTCAATAACCTAGCAAGTTGTATCAGAAAAATGATGAGCTAACTTTTATGCCAAAAATTAAAATCATTTATATATGAAGCCTCAAGGTTCCCACAGAATTCCCGGATGATCTAAGTAAAAACGTTAAGTTTCATTGCATTCTTAACACCACCTTGAAAGCCATATTGAAATCTTCAGAGAAAATCATTGTGAAAATTGTCTGGCCATCATAATGGGATCCACTGAGAAATGCCCTTCACAGCGACATAAGAAGATCTACACCTAGATTTCTGCAATCTAGATTAAATATTCAAGTAGAGCCATGATTTGTTTAAGGAGGTTCAACTAATAATACAGACGATAGAGTGGAAAGGGCA
>DARE01000023.1 GCA_002503205.1 Thermoplasmatales archaeon UBA447
ACATTAATCGCACACGGCCCTCCGCATTTACACTTGTAATCAAGGATAGAAAACCGACATAATCTATAATCGTTTAAATGTCTATTTTCCGTCAGACTGAGTTTGTTAAAGAACTGTAGAAAAATTCCCGGGTCATCCATCCTGTACTAATAGTTATCATTAGTCTTATATTATGTTAACTTTTTTACCTACGGCTGTTAGAATCTATTAAATATCTCAGAAAATTGTCCTCATAATGTTCACCTTGAAAGAATTTAGATATGGGCTGAGGTAAAGCTTCTTTTAAGGACTTTCCAGTTCGCATTGCTTCTGCAAAGTCTTCAGAGTTCATATTAGAAATTAACGATACAATAATGGTGTACCTCAAAAGTTCAACCAAAGAATTCTGTAAGTTGCTGAGATAAAAGCTGTGATCATGTTCAACCCCTCTATCCTCGTATTTTACTATTTTGAACATGCACTCCCTGATATCACCGTCCCTAACTTCGTGGTGTGAATACTTATTCCTGAGGCAATAACTAACCTCAAAAATCTTGTAAATGTATCTGTCGTCGTCAAACAGAAACTTAACGAGATTAGCAAGACCCCTTAGAGTCTCTTCTTTGCTCTGATCCTTTCTTTCAGAGTAGAATTTCTCTAAAGCTACTACGGAATCATTTATGTTTTCTAGATAGTCATGATTGCTGTCAATTATTTCGTTGTACCTTTCATAGACCCCTCTAAGTCTCTTTTCAATACCTTCTCCCGCATCCTCTTTTTCTAAGAGCCGTTGGAATGCGTCTTTTTTAAAGACTAAGTTCAAAAAACTGTCTATAGCTTTCCTATTCTCAGCTGTTTTTAGATTCCATTCAAAAAATCTGTGAGACAGCCCAGAATTGGGCTTTTTAGGGATGAAAACGTCGTAAATCTTCTCTTCACCTAAGAATACAGAATAACCCCAGAATGAGTGATCTGGGACAGTTTGTGACTGTATCAAACTAAAGAATCGCAAACAATTTAGTCTTTCCCAATATAGGATGTGAAAAGCTTTTTCAAAAGCGTCCAACTGCGAGTAGAATGCTGGAAATCTACCAAACAGGAAACTTTCAGTTTGGTGGTGAAATCTAATTGGTATAGTTGAAGAATCCCTTTCTGAATAAAGATAGAGCGATGTTGGGGGCAAACTCGGTTTTGAAATGTTTGACGGTATCTCGTTTTCGCCCTCAAGTTCGCCAGCGACGAAATCCTTCGGGAAGTCATTAAGCTCAGGTCTTCGAATAACAATTTTTACTCCTTGATTCTCATATCTCAATTCAAGGTCAAGGTTTGCCCGACTCTTCTCGTCAAAAGTGTTTGGAGTAATGTTAGTGATGCCTGAATAGGCCCTTAATTTAACATCATCATCCAACAGTTTCATTAGGAATTCTTCATCTTTTTTACTCCACCTTGTCTTCTCGTCTTTCAACAAAGCTGAAAGAATTCTCCCAGTATATCGATAAACCAATACAGAAACAGCAATTTCATCTTGAAGTTCATTGCTATAGTATGGATGAGTAATCTCTCTGAAAGTATCCTTGAATTTAGTTACAAGTTCTTCGTTGCGATCTAGGAAGTATTGACAGAACCTTGCAACAGAGTTGTCTTCAAAAGTCTTTCCGGGAATAAATTGTCCACCGCCACTCTCTATCATGCTTACGTTAGATACTGAAGTGAATTCCTTGATATTTGGCTTATAGTATGTCTTCTTTACCATTCTTAAAATTCCCGGGTTTGAAGGATGAAATTCAAATGCCCCCGGTGTTCGGTCTCTTTTAATATAGAGATTCAAATTTTTCCATATTTCTTTGGCGATCTGCAAGATCTCTATTGAGAAATATATGATTAGAAGTATGTAAATCTTTCAATCTTTTTTTCTTGGAGTTGATAATTTTAACAGGAATACAGGACAATTAACTGTAGCTAAGGATAAAATTATTATGTGATAAAAAAATTCGGATTAACTTCAGTAACACGGGCTTTGCCCATTTGATTTCAGTTACGCCCATGAAAAAGTATATTTTCGGCTCTCGGAGCACGAGTTATCTCGGCGACTTTAAAGCAGCATTGATAGCGCATGCTGTAGACGGCAATTGTTATGCAACAGGTCAAGGATCGGTTCTAGGTGCCTTCATTCAAGAGGTGTTTGCATGAACTCTCCCCTTGCAATAAACTGGCACTTAACTTACCAATGCAACTATAGATGTTCATTCTGCTTTTTCAGAAATCCAGATGGCAGAGTTCCCCAGCCTCCAAAACTGAGCATCACCTTAGAACAGGCTTATAGAATTCTTGAGGAGATCAGGGATTCGGGGATTACAAGGATAAATTACGCTGGAGGAGAGCCAACTTTGGTCAAAGAATTTCCATTTCTTGTGGATTATTCCTACGATCTAGGTTTGAAAGTGTCTGTGGTTACTAATGGCACCGGCCTCACAGACAAAATGCTATCATCACTTCAGGGTAAGATTTCACCCATCAAATTGAGCGTCGATTCATCCATGGAAACTACTGAGATGGAACTGGGGAGGGGTTATGGAAATCACGTCCAGAACACAATTGCGTTAGCAAAGAAAATAAGACAACATAACATAAGAGTCATGGCTAACACTGTTGTTACTTCCATTAATTATACAGAAGATATGCATTCCCTGATACGATTAATCGCTCCGGTCAGGTGGAAAGTTTTTCAAGTTCTACCAATTGAGGGGCAGAATATGGTAGAATATAGCAACCTTAAAGTCAGTAAATTACAGTTCGATAGCTTTGTAAAGGCACACGCTGACATATCATCCATGCTACCAGAAAACAACGAATTGATGATAGAGAGTTACCTGATGATGGACCCTAAGGGCAGATTCTTCCAAAACAGTGGGTCCAGGTACAAGTTGAGTTCAAGTGTTTTAGAAGTAGGTATTAGTAGGGCTTTAGAAGAGATCGCATTCAATCAAGACAAATTCAACGAGAGAGAAACTGGAAATCAAATTTGAAACGACACTCAAAAATAGATTTTCAGCTGTTATTAGGTATGGGGAAGCCGAACACAATCTTAACAGGTAATGCAGAGTCTCTCAATTATATTCTGTAAAGGTTATCCTCCCCTGAACCTCAGTAGGAACTGTTGGGAATTTTAGCGCTGTTTACTCGGTGAGACCTTATTGTAGCTGGTGAGTATCCTTTCAGGCTTCATTCTTCTCGAGTTCACATTTATAAACTGATAATTGAGAAAAAGCCTCAAATTCTTACGGTGAATTTATACTTCCTTGTTGGAATTCAACTAACTTTCTCCTAACTTTATCTGGAAGATTTAATTCTGGATTAAGTATCGTCTTGGTATGTTGGGTTTTAGCGATATCCTTTAAAGAAGGCATTCTAAGAAGTGATTCGCTCTTCTCTTCATCCACTTCAGCGAGACCAAACTTTTCTGAGATCACACTCTTGAAGCTTTTATAGTAAGTTTTCAATACTATCTCTAGTGATGTGTCGTCACCATATTTCTCACTGATAATTGCCAACCAGGCTAGCATATTATACAATCCGAGAATCTGCGGTTGGTCATGGAAGAACTTAATGGCAGCATAAAGAGAAATTCCATGTTCACTTGCAAACGCCCCAAATATAGATATTACGATGTTCTCTTTTTCTTTGGGAACTCTGGTAAAACAACCATTACCTCGTAGCACTTCGATAATGGCTGGCAACACTACCTCTATTCTTTCTAAAATCTGTTTCTCACCAGTCCGGCCCTTGGTCATATCCTCAAGAAAAGATAGCATGTTGAGAAAGTTAGAAAATGATGTACCAGATTTTCCATTGAGAGAGTAAACTGGTTCACCAAATCTGTTCTTGCTCTCCTCTACAAGGGAATATTCCGCGAGAATTTTCAGGGCCCTCTTCGCAGATATTGACCTCCCGTCAGTCAGGTATTCATGTAGATCTTTAATTAAAGTCCGTTTCAACTCATTGAGTGTGACCGCTTTCCTACCATCGATGTAAGCATCAGATAAGGCAACAAAAAAGTGAAGGGCGCTGATCCCATAGGAAACTGGCTCGATGAGTGTGTCAGCTATGTAAAAGGCGCAGAGTTCAAGGTCGATGACGCGTTCAAGGCTTTCTATGAATATTGCAGGGTGAGAGGCATTCCTAGGCCCTCAAAGCAGACTTTCAGTTCTAGGGTTGGTGACACTTACCCAAAAAACAGAGGAGGCCCCGAAAGGAAGGAGGTTTTACATTTTTACGGACCTTATGCTCGAGCCTGATGAAAGTGAGGGCACTGCTAAAAGATCGGACACCTTAAGAAACTCTCGCGAAGCCTTGAAACAAGGCCCCGCAGAAATCAGAAAGGCGGTGTCCAACTTGAGAGACGAGGGCGATCAACCGCGTCCCCATAACTATTGGTCGAGGGGTATTGAATCGGTTCAGACAGTCATCAATGCTCATAGAGACTGGGGCTTAGATGTAGAGGAATAAGAAAGGAGGATGTATTCCAAAAATGAATATTAGGCGAGGATAAAAGGTAAAATGTCTGATTTCAGTGATGAAGTCTAAGATTTCATTAATAGTTCGTTTAAAGTTGTTTTTCCGGGCAGTATTGACGCACCTCACACTTGGATCAATTTCGCCATCAAACCAAGAGGTGATGATCAGTCCCCCCATGATTGATATGCATCTAAAGAAATAACTAAACCTTGAATGTTATCGACGGATTCAGAGATTATTTAGCGAACTCTTGAGTAAAATTACGTATGTTCTAAAGTTTCAGACGGTAAATTTACACCAATAACCTTCCGAAGGAACGCCAAAATAGAGACTATCTATGTAATCACCCGACGTTCTAAAAATAAGTGTGTTCTAATTGCTCTTTTAGAACATATGCTATGTTATAAAAATTGGACATACCAAAATGTTGGAATTTGAAATTGTAAAGGCTTGCAAGTTTTACTTCATTGAGTCAACGCCAGGAAATACTTGTGGTGTAGAAGCATTTGTTCGTTATCTTAATTCTTGTTTCTCTTGTTGCTCCTAACACTGTCAAAGAACCCATAAAACGATGAAGGGTGTGTATCAAATGAGTCTTTAAAGCTGCCCTTAATTTTTTTGATTTTTCCAATCTTAACGTTTCTATCAAATTCATAAACCCTGTAAATCCAGTATGCTTTGTCATTTTGAGATTTAAAATGTTCATTTCTTGTCCAAAAAATACGTTCTTCCAAAACCCCTGAAGTTGTTTTCACCTCAATATGAATCTCCTTCCCTTTATCATCCCATGATCGAATATCGTACCCTTTACCATCTTTTACTTTTTCAGGTATTTTCCCTGTATTTCTTAGCCGTTCTGTTTCTAACGACAAAACAAATTCCTCACCCAATCTTCCTAATTCCGGATCAGCATTTGAGAAGCCTTTTTTAAAAGAATTCTCTTTGTTTCCATTTATTATTTGGGATTCTAAACTCATAAGTTCGTTTATTCTGTCTACTACAATCTCAATTTTAGATTCTGGTATCTTCTGGTAGACTCGTCCTCCTGTTTTATAACTTCTTCCTTTTTGGTGGAATGAGATTCCAGTTAGTTCCTCGAGTTCCTGTACCATTAGTGGATAAGGAAGGACTTGGGTGTCTTCAAGTATTATGTATCCTTCATACTTGATACCGTCAAAAATCTTGATCGACCGCACTGCCTTTTTACCAACAACGGCCGTTCCCTTAATCATATCAAGAAATCTAAACAGGACTAGAGTTCCCGGCTCAATATTCTTTAACCTAGAATAGCTGTGGAAGTAATATTGACCTGGCACACTCCTATTAGGAAGTTCTTCTTTGAGATAGTCTTCAAACGTTTCCTCTGAGTCAAATTCAAATGCTTGACTATTAGGAAAGACCCGTATTTCCTCTGGATATTCTATTTTCGACATATATACTCGATTGTAAAATAATATATGGCAATAAATCTTCCTTTGCATGGGCAAGATTGGAATACGAACAGAGAAATAGACACAAGACAATTAAAGCTCCAAAAAGGTGATTTTTGACTACTAAAGATAAGGATAATGCTTTAACTGCTAAGCTAGAACGTCTAAAGATCGAATTGGGTAATTTAATCTTGGAAAAAATTGGTAGACCTCTTGAGACAAATAGAATTGAAGAATTAGCTACGATTTTTCCTCTTTATGGGAAAATTCCTGGAAAGAAAAGGATCTTGGTCGTTGGTCTTAATGGTCATTTCGATAATGATAGAAAGGATGAGAGACAGCCTGCAAGCAAGAATCATCCGTATTTTACTTCATTTGAGAACAATATATTGAAGGGAATTGATAACATTGAGATCAAATATTTTGACTTGATCCCAGTCCGCACTGCCAAAAAAACTGATTTGAAATACAACTTTTTTACGATGGATTAAGGGGTAAAATTAGTTCCTATATTGAAACCTCCCATGAGTTATATGACCCTGATTTAGTATTAACCAATGATGTTAACGTTTCCAAGTTCATTACAAAGAACTTATGCAACATGGATGAGGATGGATTCGATACTATTGTATACTACCAACTAAATACAAGAAAAATTCCAATTATTCTGTCTGGCCACATAAGTGGTTTAAGAACTATAGACAAGTACAACAGAATTCGTTTATTGAGAGAAATCTATGAAGCCCTTAACAGTTCCATGAATTACTTAAGAGATAACGAGGTTAAGATAAAACAAGTTCAAAGACATGATGTCAACAACTGTGAAATTTGCAAAGGAGATATTGAAAGATTAATGAATAAAATGAGCTACAGAGATTACGAAGAGGCAGATGGTGTGTTTAAAGCTTGGAAAGACCATGTTTTCTGGACCTTGATGGGTGAATCATGATGGTACCTATACAAAACAATTTAATATATACTACATGATGAATATACATACTCGTTGAATTTTAAGCGCCATTTAAACGAAATAAACTCTGACGTTGAAACGCTAGTCAATATAGTGACAAAAGAGTATAGGAAATATGACCCTGGTAACTACCTCTACAGATTACTATTTGAACAACCTAATGGTGGTGACCACTTTTCAGAGGAATTTTTAGAGCTCGTATATGTTACCTTAACAGCATGGGGAATGCGCTCAAGAGGGGCCTCTTTGACAGAATTTGAGGTATTTAGGGACTCGATAATAACTTATGAGGATGCGATTAAAAGTCTCAAGGGTTTTAGAATAGAATCTATCAAAAAAGACAAAATCAAGTGTATTCTCGAGGCTCAAAAGATATTGTACGATGACTTGGAATTAGTTCCCCCCAATAAACCAAAATTAGTTGCTTTTTCTAAAACAATGCACTTTTTGCTTCCAAATTTGTTCGTACCAATGGATAGAAAATATACTCTTGGTTACTTCCTTGGATATACATCTTTTAGTGGTAACAGTGATAGGGAATTCAACCTATACAGTTCTTTATATCTTGAATTCCTTGAGTTCTCGGCTACACATCCTGAGTTGTTGGGATTCATAGATGACAATTGGAACCAGACAATACCAAAAATTTTGGATAACATTATTATTGGATTTATGAAGAGAAATTATTAAGATTCAAATTCTCGACTTAAGTCCAAAATCTTGTGTTAATTTTATGCGATTATCATATTGAATATATAGGCTGCCCCACAATTTAACAACTGACGAATTTTATTATTTCCCTCGGCATTTCCCCTGCTTTCACGTTTTATACAATCATGAGATTGTATGCAATTGCCTTGAGGCCCATTGCAGTATCATATGATCTGTTCCTGACATACCAGATGTTCTCTGCATTCATTATCTCTTCAAGGATGGAGAATGTCCTCTCTATCTCCCACCTGAGGGAATACAGAGAAGAATATTCCCTCCTGAGATCAATTCCAATTCTGCGGTTCACTGACAGTCTTTCAGGAACTATGCCCCTTCTCTTATTGGTGTCAATTATAGGCAAAGAATGTGTATTCTCAAACACATAGTCATATATGTCAGAGGTATCATATGCTGAGTCCCCTAAGATATAGGAGAAATTCCTTACGGAATCCACCATTTCATGTGATATACGTGAATCATGTATGTTTCCCTTCGTGATTATCCAGTCCATGATCAGGAGGGAATCTATATCCAGTGACATATGGCACTTCCTGCCATATGTCCATCCCTTTGTTGTCTTGGACCACCCTGATTCTGGATCCTTATAATTTCCCCAATACTTTCTCCTCATTGCAGTGGAATACTTGCATGTGTGAATCATGAATGAATCGACAGCTGCACATTCCTTCATGGAATGGAGGAATACTATCCCACGGTTTATTGCATGCAGATCAAATTTCCTTGCCCTTCTTGATAATGTCTGGAATGATGGCATTTCTTTGAGGCCAATCATCCTGAGATATTCCTCATGATTGGTGAGGAATGTCGCTGATGATCTGTATGAGATATCGGATATCTGCAACAGGATGAGAATCTTAAGGATCTGCCGATCTGTGTACTTTCTCCTTCGCTCATCAGGCGAAACTATATTGTCTATCCGATCATGATCGGCGGGATATGCTGTTCGGGCATATCCCAAAATTATAAACTGGTAGATAATGTTCGACATATGTCTGACTTTTCATGAAACTCAAGACACTCCATTCTTTAAATGAAATTTTGGAGCATCTTATTACAATGTTTTTATATATTTATTTCTATAGATATAGAATTTCAGAAATTTATATATATTAATGGTACTCTAATGAATTATGCAATCTATGCAAGGAAAACAAACCCTCATGAAGGGAGCCCTGGGTTTTTGGCCTATGGTAGGTCAAACAATAGCCTTTACAGCACCCCTTTCATCTGTCGTGACTTCCCTTACAGTTTCTGCAGATTATGCTGGGGCAGCACTCCCACTGGCTATACTCATAGCAGTAATTGGAGGAATGATCTGGCTGAATACCCCCTATCAGTATTCTAGGAAAATGGCAAGTGCAGGTGGATTCTATACATTCACCTCTAAAGCAGTGGGTCCGAAATACGGTATTTTTGATGGATTGATCTATTTTTTCTTCGAGTATGCAATACTGGCTAATACCACTCTTTTCTTTGCGGGAGTACTTCTCCCGGATATCACAAAAAGTTATTTTGGATTCACAATGCCATCTCTTGCGTGGATCCCAATACTCATTGTGTTCGTCCTTATTTTCACAATCATACCTTCTCTTGGAATAAAACCATCGGTGAAATATTCGCTTGTTGGTGCCCTCCTTGAAATCTCCATTCTTGTTATACTCGGAGTTACAATTATAATCCTGAAGGGCCCATCAAATACTGCCTCAGTGTTTGTTCCTAATTTCTCTGGTGGGTTTGGACCCTTCTTTGAAGGGGTTGTCGTGGGGACATTCCTTATGACAGGGGCTTCCGGAGCCGTATACATCGGTGAGGAGACCAAGACTCCTAGGAAGACTATAAAGAAAGCAATGCTTGTCAGCTTCGCCTTAACTGGAGCTGTTTTCTTCCTTGTTTCATACGCTTTTACTATTGGGTGGGGACCGGCAAATATGTCAACAATAGGAAACCACCTTGTGCCGGGATTAATTCTCGCAGACAGATACCTGGGACTCCCCTTTGTCACAATCATGACTGTGCTTCTAATTAACAGCCTATTTGTTGCAATGGTTGCACCGCTCAATGTGCTTGGAAGAATATCCTATTCATTTTCAAGAGATGGGGTCATGTCCAAGTGGCTAGGAAAGATTGAACCAAAGAGAAGAGTACCAAGAAATGCCATTCTATTAATGGGGCTCTCGAGTATGGTGCCTAGCATAATTGCTGGCATTATACTCGGCCCAGAGATCGGTTTTACTGTCCTTATCACAATTTCGAGTCTATCTCTATACGCTGGGCATATAATGAGCAATACTGCACTACCATTCTACTTCAGGAAGATTAAGGAAATGAAGGCATTAACACATATCGTCCTCCCTGCAGTTTCCACAATAGTGCTCTTATTCGGTATCTATTACAGTGTGTATCCGCCAACAACAGAGTATCTTATTGCAATAGTGGCAATGGTCATATTACTGGCCATTGCTCTGGTTTACCTAGGAATTTTCAGTTCTAGACACCGTGGAAGAATGGGACACATAGGACAGAAAGAAGCAGAATACTCAAAAGTGCCAGAAAAGTTAAAAGAGGCAAGAGTTGAGGATTGAATCAGTCCTTACTTTAAATTTCCCTGCCTTTTATTCTAATTATTTGGTGAAATATACTTTGATATGGCCCCGAATGCAGCTCGGCCCTTAAGTCATTGACCCTGGCCCAGCGAATATCCCGGCTGACCATCAAATGTGAAAAGGCCCTCCGTCTTCACTGGAGGGAAGCCGCCCTTGACAAGCCTCTCCATGAGTTTGAGTACATCTTCATGTTCAACTTTGGAGTCCTTGGTCGGGGCTTCAAACCTGCACCTCCAGTGATCAACGCAGAAAGTTTCAGGTATACCGCTTGGATAGACTTTTGTCCCTCTGTTTGTTATCATTGTCAGTTTGAATTCAGGCCCGGCAAGTTTATCCAAGCTCTGGCCAATAGATTCCGGCTTTCCTACCCAGTCCAGGAATATATCGACCCCCACAAGTTGCTTTAACTGCCTTTTCTTTTCCGGTAGATGGATCTGGATCGGGGGCATTCTGTCCGGGTATCTGACTGCTTTCAATTTCTGTGGCTTCTGGCCTAGCCTCTGTATAACTGCCTGAGCAAACTCCTTTGTTCCGACCTTTTCCTTAGAAATCTTCGGGTCATAGATATCATATGTATGAATGCCGTCTTCTATCGTCTTGAGCCAAGCATTGTGAACTTTTTCGGCTACACTTCCCTGGCCAATATGAACCAGCATCTGTACAGCAGCAAGAAGAAGTCCCGAAGGATTGGCAAGATTCTGACCAGCTCTTCTGGGAGCTGAGCCATGGATGGCCTCAAACATGGCAATTCCGTCTCCGATATTTGCACTTCCAGCCAGCCCTACTGAACCCGCAATCTGGGCGGCAACATCCGATAGAATATCACCATAGAGATTTGGAAGGACAATGACGTCAAAGCTTTCTGGGGTGTCTGCAAGTTTGGCGGCACCTATATCGACTATCCAGTGTTCACTCTGAATATCCGGATATTCCTGTGATACCTCATCGAAAATTTTGTGGAACAGCCCATCTGTCATTTTCATTATATTGTCTTTAGTAAAGCATGTAACCTTGTGCCGGCCATATCTGCGTGCGTATTCAAAGGCATACCTGATCAACCTTTCTGAGCCAGGCCTTGATATTAATTTCAGGCACTGCACCACATCATCGGTCTGCCTGTGTTCTATTCCGCCATAAAGGTCTTCTTCATTTTCCCTTACAATGACAACATCCATATTCGGATGTTTGGTATGTATGAATGGCGAATATGAAAGGCATTGCCTGACGTTTGCAAAAAGCCCCAGTGTTTTCCTGGTGGTAACATTCAGGCTTTTGAAACCTCCCCCCTGGGGAGTTGTTATTGGGGCCTTCAGGAAAACTCGTGTCCGCCTGAGTGAATCCCATGCTGATGGTTCAATTCCTGAAGTAATCCCTTTAAGATAGACAGATTCGCCTATCTGAATCTTTTCAATCTTAAGCCTTGCACCACCAGCCTTTATTATTAAAAGGGTGGCATCCATTATCTCCGGTCCGATGCCATCACCATAAGCAACGGTTATTGGTGTTTCAGAATTATCAGCAGTATGATCATTCATTGTATTCCATAAAAGATAATTTAATTTCAAATTTTGTATGTTCTCTCTGCCTTTACATAATTCTGGACTCAAATATATTTAATTAACTGAACCAGATACAATAAATGGTTCCAGAATCCTTCCGGTTCTGGATAATCCAGAAAAATTCATTAAAGAGAGATCGCTTAGAGATTTGTGCTTAGTGAGCTTACTGAACTTTACGGAAGGCTTGTGTATAACCCCCATGGAATCCTTTTAGGTGAAGTTAGTGACATTATAATGGATGTGGACAGGGAGGACATTTATGGCCTTTACATAGAGCATCCGAATCCAAAGATCGTTGAAAAGGGAGCAGCTATTTCAGTGCCATTCAGATGGATTCAATCCATTGGGGAGATAGTTATTTTAAGAAAGTTCCCTCCCACTGTTAAGCTTCCGGAAGGAAACTGAGTTTTTTTCACCTGTGAAGAAAGTAGCCCTCATCATTTGAACCCTTGTTCACAAACCCATATCTCTCGAACTGGAAAAGGCCATCCCCATTCAAGATATATTTTTCCACGAAACCGCTATCGCTGGTGCCGTCCGGTCTGTAAACTCTGAACCTCAATTCAGGATCTGGGACCCACTGCACTATCTGCAACCCCTTTATCATATCTTTTCCAGCAAATTCAGCTCCATCTGGGGTCTTTCTGATATTGCACAGATCCTTGAGCCTTACTGTATCGCCGTCTTTCAATGGGGCCCAGTCTTCTGAGGAAACTGCAATCTTTGTATCCGGAAATATGTCATAGTGTCGATGGCCGAGGTCCCTGTTTGTTGGGTGATTTCGTATATCAATTGCCGATTCCGGAAGCTTTGCAATGTTCAGGATTACTGGATTTTTCACGAAGAAGAGCCGGGGTGTAATTGCGTCGATGAATGATTTGTTTATGGAATTGAATATCTCTTTCGAGAACTCCGAATCTATCTCCCTCATTCCAGAATCTATCCAGTATTTTCTGAATGTCTCCTTCCTGTATCCCCTCTTTCTGAAAGCCATAATTGTTCCCAGCCTTATGTCATCCCAACCTGAGAATTGACCGGCCTGAATTCCTTTCTTTATTATTGATGTCTTGAGGATCACATCCGGGAAATTCACAAGGCCATAGTGATAATACTCTGGAAGAGCCCATCCATTATACCGGAATATGTATTTCTGCTTCTCTGTGTTGTTTATGTGATCCTTCCCCCTAATGACATGTGTCAGGCCAAGGAGATGATCGTCCACTGCAACGCTAAAATTCATCAGCGGATAAAGATGGTATTTTGCTCCATGCCTTGGATGAGGGGTATCAATTATGCGAAACGCAATCCAATCCCTCACAGAAGGATTGGGGTGGTCCAGATCAGTCTTCACGACAAATGCTGCTTCCTTTGATTTCATCATGCCCGATATTGCGTTCTCGAAAGCCTCTTTACTTATGGCAATGTCCTGTTCCCTGTGCGGGCATGCAATTGATTTGAGAAGCTTTGCTTTGAAATCCTCAGTTTTGCATGTGCAGGCATACATCTTGCCCATTTCAATAAGTTTCCTGGCTTCGTTGTAATATATATCCATTCTGTCTGATTGTATTACCAACCTGTCAACCCTTACGCCCAGCCATTCCAGATCCCTGGGTATCTGCTCGTATGCAAACGGGTCGATGTTAGCTGGATTTGTATCTTCAATTCTTAGTATGAGTTCCCCCCCGTATCTTTTTACATATTCATCATTCAGTATGGCCATCCTTGAATGGCCAATGTGAAGCGGCCCCGAAGGGGATGGTGCCATCCTCATTACAACTCTTCCATTGTGGTTTCTCAAATCCGGAAGGTGATGTTCCTGAGGGGCCTTTTCCTCCTTATGGAGAATTTCTGGGAATTCCTGGGATGCGATATCCTGCTGTTCCCCTATTGATAGGGAATTTACTTCTGAAATAATCCTGCTTATCTCAGGCATTATTGACCCTGCCTCTTTTCTGAGGTCGGGGTATGCGCCTAAAATGTGGCTTACAACTGAGCCCTGGCTTGCCTTTCCTCCATGGCCCAGTGCATTTGCAATGGCCTGTTTCCTAATCTCCTTTCTGAGTACTGTACTGTCCATCCAACACCAACTCCATCCTTGATTTCAGTGAGTCTATTCCATCCCCGGTTGCAGAAGAGACGGCAATTTCAGTTATCCGATCACTGTAGAGGTCAGACTTTGTCTGAACTGCTATAACATCCCCGGAAAGGAGTTGCTTCACCTCGTTGAGGAGTGCATACTGATTTTCCAGAGAATAACCGGCATGCCCGGATGGATCAAGCAGGAAAATTATATGCCCCTTTATGAGGCGCAGTGATAGGACTGCCTTTATCTCCATCTGGTTTCGCTCCTTCATGGGACGGTCAAGTATTCCGGGAGTGTCAATTATCTGGATCT
The DNA here is from genome assembly GCA_002503205.1 of Thermoplasmatales archaeon UBA447. GTDB lineage: Archaea > Thermoplasmatota > Thermoplasmata > Thermoplasmatales > Thermoplasmataceae > UBA447. The sequence goes on from DARE01000023.1 coordinate 14,184, forward strand.
TTTCATCGCCAAGCAGAGTGTATCCAACAGATATATTTTGGGTTGTGAAAGGATACGGTGCTACCCTTACAACATTCCCCGTCAGCCTTGAAAGCAGAGAACTTTTTCCAACGTTGGGCATTCCAGCGATGATGAATGTCTCAATCTCAGGATCAATGTCAGGTATCTTACGCATCTCATCCCTGCATTTTCCAAGAAATGACAGATCTTTGTCTATTGCCTTCACTATAGAGCTGTATCGCCCGTAGAATTCATTCATAAGTTTAGTGAGCTGCTTTGCCTCTCCTGCCCTCTTCAGGCGCTTTATAACGTCTGTGGAAAGTTCCACAATCCTTTTAGATGCCCAGTTTACGTTTCCAAGGCTCAATTTGTAGGCATCTATATCGAACATGAGATCTACAAGTTCCCTGTAAAAAGGGTGAACATTCCATATTGAGGGAAATCTCTTGACAAGTTTGTTTAAGTGCCCGCATGTTATGGATTCGATAGTGGATATCCTGTCTATGACTTCCTTCCTTATCTTATCCTCAAGCTTGAAATGATAAGGTTCAGTAATCTTTGACGCCCTGAGAAAGGATTTATCTATAAGCTCCTGACTGCGCAGGACCGTCGGTACTCTGTTGAACATCCTTCCGTTATTCCTTACTCTACAGTCTTGAATTTAGACTTTACTTTCTCAATCTCTTCCGGTGAAAGCTCCTGTATCTGATGTGCATACTTCATATGCATCTTAATTCGCGGGAGTATATCCTCAGGCTTTGGACCCTCATACTCAAAACTGCACTGGTATCCAAGGTCCGAGCACCGGTAATGAACTTTTGCCATGTACACTGATTTGATTTGGGTTAAAAAAGATGTGTGTAGCTTCACTTATAAGATTTACTTCGTCATTAATAAAAAAGAGAATAACCGATTACAGAAGCGAACCTTAAATACTAGAATGGAGGATGTCTTCACAATTTTTCATAGAAGTTCAATTCGCACTATTGATCTATAGAATGTGAGTTATTTGAATGAATGCCTTACACTGACTTTGTTTAATATGCAAAAATAAATTCATGCCTCTTTAAAGAAGGAAAATTATAAGTGGATCAAAAAAATGATAAAAAAGTGATTAAAAATATTTGGCTGTAGCGGCCATGAGATTGTTCTCTATCAGACTTGCTGTGATGATCACTGGAAATATTGAAAGAACAGATCTGCTGACAAGAGATTTGTCGCCCAGTACTGTACCATTCGGTAGAATTACATAGAAATGAGCCTGTTGGCCGGCAAGATTAAGGAAGTGCTCTGCCAGGGATACATTGTAGGTTTCTGGCGATAGGCCAGCAGTAAAATTTGCATATTCCGAGGCAAAAGCCGGAGATACAGGTCCAATATAGTTCGTAGCCAGGTATGTTCCGTTGTAGTAATATGGCTTTTCGATTGCAGTCTGGTTGATTGCATACCACATTGCCTCCCTGAAGTACAGGTTATTTGTTGGAAACATGTGGTTGTTCATTGATATGTATTCAACGTTGTGGTTTATTCCGCCAAGCTTCAGCACAGAATTCAGAGGGAGATTCTTATAAGGGGTGACCCCAACTATGGAGCTGATATAAGATGAGCTAGTATAGGAAATCTGGTAATCGTTGTCAAGGAATCCTGAAACACGACCAGAATGGGAAACATCATCACTGGCAACAATTGTCTGTATGTGTGCTGGCTGTGCGATTGACGGGAAATTGCCTATTGGCTTGTCACTTGAAGCGTTCCAGTATGCATTCCCCCAGTAATTTGATACCTTGCTCAATGTAATCGAAGCAAGGTTTGAGCCCGCACTGGAGATACTGTAAGGACCAGTCCCCGGCATAGGATTTGTGTCAGTGTAGTTATTTGGCTGAGTTGCAGTAACACCATCATGCGAATCAATGAACAGGGGATCGACGGTGTTGCCCCACCATAGTGAAAGGTCAGAAATGAAACCACTGTATGGGTGATCAAGGTTTATGGTCAGGTTGAGTACGCCATTTTTGTTTGTGGTCATATTGTATCCAGGAACTGCTATTGCCTGATTAGCATAAGATACAAGTGCTGCCTGAGTTGAGTTGCTCCATGGGGAATAGTGTGAAAGCATGTTTGCCAGATAATCAGCAGCATATACGGTGTTCGAAACATTCGTTTTTGTTATGTTCCCGGGATAGGGGAAATGTATTCCTGATGATTTATTCTGGGACACATATTCCATTGCGTTGAGCCACCCTACTGGAATCGAATAAGGAGACGTAGCAGCATAGGCAGATGTGCTGAATAGCATTCCACCGTAATTGTCCACAGATGCTCCCTGTGCCATTACTATTGTCCTGTATAATGAGAACCATATGGTTGTGGCATTAACAGGTGTGCCTGTGCTGAAGTGAATTCCATTTCTAAGTGTTATGCTATAATTCTGGTTCTGGACACCGTTTGATGGTGTAGTGGGCATACCTGCCGCAAGCACTGGAACCTCTGTAAGGTTAGGTGTAAGCCCATAAAGTTGCTGAAACACAGCCTGGAATATTGGTGCATCGGAACCGGTGAATCCATGGGACGGATCAAGATAATCCATAGGTGTCACATAGGTACCGGCCGAAACATCGGTGAGAGTGGAAGTGTTTGATGGAAGCGTTATTCCATTTATTCCACTTCCAGCGTAACTGCTGTTGTATGAAAGCATGTTGTAATAGTAAGCGGTATACTGGTTATATTGAAAACCATTGACGTAAGGCTGGACAAAGAAATATAGTGATGCGGAGGGTAGCCATAGATAATCGTACTGGCTGTAGAGCAGGTGAGTTAGATAGGTTGCCTCCTGGATCTTGTATGATGTGTTTGAATTGAAAGCGGTACTCAGGGCGATCGAGCTGTTAAGTGTTGCATTTGTAGTCCATGCTTCATTGGCACCAAAGGATCCTCCATTGGAATAGCCAGTGAATGGGTACAGCATTTGAGCGATTGCACCCTGCCAGTCTGGCCCCCAGTAGTTATTCACAAACTGTGGAGTTGCAGAAGGAGAGGACCAGGTTCCAGCTTCCGCTGCTGTAACTTGACTCAGTGAGACCGGAAGGCCAAGTGCCTTCAGATCAGAAACGATCACACCAAGCTGATAGGTGTCCAGTGCATTTAAAGGCTCGATTGCAGTGATCTTCATTGCTGGAAGGTCTGTTCCTTTTGGATGCGAGTAATTGTAAGCAAAGAACACGCCAATCCCCGCGATGATTAAAACCACCACGACAATTGCAGCTAATAATTTCTTTTGCATAAAATGATATTAACCAGGA
>DARE01000036.1:0-2452 GCA_002503205.1 Thermoplasmatales archaeon UBA447
CCTTTACGAACCTCCGATGCTTTAGCTGAGGAGAGTATGTCAGCGTTTATTCCTTAATTTCTATGGAAAGTTGTTTTAGTTTATTCTTTATAAGCGCACGTTGCTCATTGATTTTCTTTACTTCAGTGGTAAAGATCTCTATCTCTCTTGAACTTAATTTGGGAAGCTTGATAGTCATATATTCATCATCTGAGATTGCGGGAAGTATCGTGCCAGAGGATTTCCATCTTACTTGGTTGTAAGTAGATTGCAACCTTAGAAGTACAAATAAAGCTTCAGAGGTCATAGGAGGTTTTGGTCTTAAAACAATGAAACCTGATGAAACAACAGCACCGTCATATTCATCTGGAATCATGGTAACATTTTCTTCACTATCTTTTACTTTTGCAGCTATTATTTCTCCTTTTGAGACCAATAATTTAGCCCTAGATGGGGCATCATCACCTGTCATTTCAAGGTGACTTGTTACATCTCCCAGCGTTTTATCGACATTGCTATATTGAATGTACCGTATGACTTTGTTAGGCTCTTTTTGTGGGTTAACTGTTCTTTTTGATGGGAATGCGATATCTTGAACCATGCAGCTTTCGCCCTTTAGTTCAAAAATATGCTTTGCGTAATAGTACGTGGCATCAATTCTGTCTGTGACATAATCGACACCTATGAGAAAACTAGCCGGTTCTATTGATAAGATTTCAAGTGCATCCCCTTTTCCATTTAGGTTTTCAAATAATTTGCTGGACTTATATTCTCTATAAGTCTTGAGAATACGAGGAAGATCATTGTGTTCGATAGGTTTTGCTTCTTTTGTTTTTGTTTCATAGCCCACAAATTCAGCTATCGCCATAAAAATAGGTAATTGTTCTTCATCTTTCTTTAATCTTTTCTTAAGGAACAATAAGCTCGTTTTACTATTTGCTCCAGAAGCTTTGAAAGCTCGGTCAGGTAAACTTATTACTGCTTTGATAACGGCCTCTTTCCTTATGTAGTCCCTCACATAGGTTAAATGCTCGTTATTCAAAATGCCATCCGGAAGTAAAATAGCAAGTTCTCCACCCGGTTTAAGAAATTTCAGGCATTTTTCAATGAACAGAATTTCCCTGAGTTGCTCTTTTATGGGCTTACCTTGAGGAGCCCCTAAATCAAATTGTTCTAGTATTTTTCCACTATCTTTGTTTCCAAATGGTGGGTTTGTGAGCACTAAATCAAATTTTCCTTCTTCTATTCCAGATGTTTTATCGATGCCATTCGCTTGGTGTATTTTACCGTGTCCGTCACCATGCAGAACCATATTCATTTTCGCAACTCTTACTAATCTTTCATTAATATCGGTACCGTATATTTGATCCTTAGATAGACGCTTATTCAACAACTCCTGTTTTTCTGAAGGTTGTTTGGCTATTTTTTCTTGGATAGTTTTGAATGCTTCAATTAAAAAACCACCGGAACCACAGGCGGGATCGAGAATCAAATATGGATCGCTACGTTCCCCAATGACAGAATTGATTTCTGGATCTGCGAATTGAACAGCAAATCTTACAATTGTTCTTGGAGTAAAAAACTGACCCAGCCCCCCTGTAAAAGTTCTTCCCAAAAATATCTCAAACGCACGACCTTTGACATCGACGTCCGTTTTAATCAGCGTGTAATCCTGCAAAGATTCAACCAATTTTATTATGCTCTCATCTTTGAGTTTTATTTCTTCATCGCCATTGAAAATATCTTTATTGGCATCTCTTGCTTGGTGAAACAAGTAAGTTCTTACGTATCCTGCACCTCCGTTATTCCTTATACTATCTATGGAAAACGGGGTTACAATTCCGTTTGGATACTGTTTTTCGAAATACATTTTAGCGAACAGAAGTTTGCTTATTTCGTCGAATGCATCAGCGCCCGTCAGACCATCAATGTCTCTGATTATGTCTTCACATTTAGATAAAACTGACGAAAACTCTTCTATACCAGCAAAAACAAGGAGAGTCTTTCTGGCTTGTTCCAAGCGTTCTTCCGTTACGGTCTCAATGGTTTTTCCTATTTTTCTAACCAAATTATCCTTCGATAGGAAGGTAGGAATCTCATTAATTGGCTTTTCCCAAAGTATCTTTTCACTCTGTGTTTCGTAGACTCTTATTGATGTACCATTTGACAATATTGAATACGGTGTCTTTAATAGAAGTCCATAAGATATAATTTGTCGCTCGTAGAGATCGATATTCTCTGACGGAGCTTTTCCGTCAATTACCATTACTGGTATTCCATTAATATTTATGACAATGTCTGGATAGACATACTTATGGTTCCCGATGGGTACAGATTTCTCATGTTCTATTTCCCCAGGTATATTTTCCTTGTAACCAAGTTTTTCGAGTATTGGTGATATGAGTTTAAAGATAACATCCATCTCAGAGTTTTCTTTAGAACTTCTATCCATTTAGAACCCTCATCTTTTAAA
>DARE01000036.1:2512-3887 GCA_002503205.1 Thermoplasmatales archaeon UBA447
AAATATGGTCGATTATAATGTCTAAGCTCATGAATGATACATATAGTGTGAGTGTATTAGTATTTTTGCATTTTATAGCCAGTCTTAAATAAAACTGTTTAGGAAAGTAACACTCCAGAAATCAGCGAAATTCACCCAGGGGGATTCCCTTTATTCTTGATTATATAATAATAGGAGACATCATCATAAAATTGTGGAACTGTGGCAAAAGTCATTGAAAACATTGAATATTTGTGGAATGCCACAACGTGTTTGTGGATTGTGACCTAAACGAAGTGACCCTTTCCGTCCCTTTTCCTTTCCTTCGCAACTTTTGATTTTCGGTTGGGCATCTCATCGGCCAGCTTGAATGCCTTACCGTAATCGTCAGTTCATATACACTTGCCGTCGTCATGATATTTGCTGCAATCTTCCAGGCTGTCGTAAGCATGATTTCCTGAAGGTGAATACCAGCAACCTCCTCTAATCAGGTAACCTTTGTTAGTATCGGGATTGAAGAAATCATATTTCTTTGGATCCTCAATGACAGCATACTCGTTGCACAGATACCTGTACGGACCAGTCTCATGCCTCTTCAGGTCTGCTTAACTGTCCCACAAAGAACTCCTTTCGGGACACTCAAAAGAGGGAGGGGTGATATATAAATAAAGACGTCAATTTTCAAGTATAGGTTTTTGGGACAGTAACCTCTGGACAGTTGACCTTTTGATCTTTAAAGCCTGAGAGATCTCCCTAATTGATTTTCCCTCCTGCCTTAACTTCGATAGGTCAGACATGCTCAATCCCTTCTGTTCCAGGACAACAGGCCTTCCAATCTTCTTATTCTCTTTCCTTGCCCTTGCCATACCGTCCCTGACCCTTTCCGATATTAGTTCTCGTTCAAACTCGGCAGCTGCTCCCAAAATACTCAACATGAAGTCATTCATGGGGTCCTTCTTTTCGGATATCTTCAATCCCTGGTCTATGGCCTCAAAGAATTTTCCTTTCTTCCTGATCCTGTCCAGGAGATCAAGAAGGTTCCTTAAGGATCTCCCAAAACGATCCAGTCGCAGGACCAGTATTCCATCCAACTCCATAAGATCATCCATAAGCATGTGCAGGCCCTCACGATCCATTTTGGAACCGGAGGCGTAATCAACGTATTCCCTGTATTCCCATCCCCGTGCCTGACAATATTCCCTTAATCGAATAAACTGATTTTCAGGATTCTGTTCCTTGTCTTTTGTCGATACCCTGGCATAGAGTCCTACGATCATCTTTTCTTTATGGCATCCTTCACTAAATAGTGTTCGTCAAGCCAATTATAGACTCACTCCTTTAGGTAATAAAAGTAGCTATCTATCTGCAGCATTGAATATTTATTACTTCTCGGATT
>DARE01000052.1 GCA_002503205.1 Thermoplasmatales archaeon UBA447
AGTTCAAATACTAGGTTTAAGAAGTTAATAAAAATAAACTTAAAGTATATACAATCAAGCGAACGAATAATCGCCGTGTCGAATTATACTCGATCCCAGTTACATAAGTTCGGAATAGTTGGGAAAGTTGATGTGATTTATCCCCCTGTTTCGAGGACCTTCAAAAGTCTAGGCGAACCTATTTCTATTAGAAAAATACTCGGTCTACCGGAAAATAAGAAACTCGTTTTGAATGTTTCCTCTCAGGAACCTAGGAAAAATCTTAAAGTAGTTGCTGAAACTATGAAGCATCTCGGTAACGAGTACAAACTTGTAAGGGTCGGGAGTCCCGTAGGTGAATGTTACTCTTTCATTAACATTGACGATGAAAAACTGAACATGATTTATAACGCATGCGATGTGCTTCTGTTTCCATCCCTGGATGAAGGCTTTGGGTATCCTCTAGCTGAGGCTATGACGGTTGGTCTTCCAGTAGTGGCCTCCGATATTCCGGTTTTTCATGAAATCGCCGAGAATTCGGCGTTATTAGTTGAACCGGATCCCGAAAAATTAGCCAGTGGCATAAAGGATGCTGCAGCTGACAGTGATACATTTCGCGAACATGGGATTCAAATTGCCAAACGCTATTCATTTGATCGTTTCAAAGATGAGATTAACGAGTTCTACAAACGCATCATGGTATAGACTTTCTTAACAATACTACATAAATCCACTTCTTTAATTCTATGGGTATCTCCGTGGAATTGTACTCAATTTGCTGTAAAGTCACTATAGTTTTGCGTTTCGGTAAAATTTACTCATATGCCTGGCATTGTCATATCATGATGAGAACTCCAAAGTGAACGCTCTCGATATTCTTAACTCTAATCGCCGGTTGATTTTTGTGCATTTTCACCGTTAATAAAAGTGATACAGATCATCGGTTTAATTCTGTTCAATTTCATTATATAGAAAAGTGCCTGATTTGTACCGGCTGGAGGTGTGAAGAATGATCAGGGATATGAAGTATAGGGGAATGAGTAACATGGAGATCTGTGGTGATCTTGGCACATAAAGGAACACCGTCAGTAAACTGCTGAGTACAACCGGACTGTCGGATCACGGGAAAAGGAAGAAGGGTTCAAGCTTGATCCATACGAGAAGCACATCAGTGGTGAATTCCACATAAGGCACTCTTGAACATCCCCGGATCATGTTGAAGGCGTAAGCTTTCTTCTTTTTCCCATCAAAATTAATGTAGCCGAACTCGCCGAAGTCCACTTGTGACTGTTTTCCATGATCTATTTCATCGCGGTATACTATATGTATCCTCAGATCCTTTCGCAGTTCATGGCAGAATTCCTTCAGTATCGTGTATCCAACATTGTATCAAATCTTCTTGATCTCCTCAACTATCCTGATAGACGAAAGGTTGTGCTCATCTATGAGTGCCATGATTGAGCTGCCCCACTTAATTCTGACAGTTGATATGATTATTATCAATAGAAATTTAACAGGAAAACAGGGTTTAATTCGTGCATTGTCGTCATGCCGTATGCACGTATTAGATTTTATATAATATACTACGAAAACTGCGCTTTCTGTGATTGAAATTATACTAAATGAGATATTTTGATTAATGTCGATAACTCACAGCTCTAGAAAGTTAAACATAACTATCATTGATATTGTCCAAATGTTAAAGGGAGCGTTGCAGGCTCCTTACAGACTCAACTACATGAAGAAGGAAAACACGCTTCCATACATGAAGGTATGAATTAAAATATGTGCGGAGAATTTTATCTCGCCATTGTTGGGAAAAAATCAACCGATGTTTACACTGCATTGCATGTTTTTTCCTGTTCGAAGATAGTCAAGCGTGACTAATGGAAGGAATCATCCTTCCAAAAATTAAGGTACTTATTATTCAACTCATCCAAAAGGAGTTTAGTAATTTTCGATACATCATGTTTCTCTACAATCAGTTTGTGAACTGAACAATGATTACTTCTAATCTCGTTGATCCTAGCCGCCATTTCCTGCATGTTCTTGCTAATGCTGTCATGATCCAGACGTGTATATCTTAAAACACTCAACTTCTCAAAATCATCATAAGTTCCTTTTAATTTCTCAGTAACTACAATTCCAACCCCACATGAAAGAGCTTCCAAGATCACAAGCCCATATGGCTCCCATCTGGACGGTAAAACTAGTATATCCGAGTTCCGATAGAGCTTGGCAACATCTTCTCTATTCATCCTGCCATAATATTTGATCCGTTCATCGTCCACCGGTATGATTGACTGCAACTCTCCTATCCCGACTATAAACAATTTATAGTTAATATTCTTGGGAATTGAAGAAAAAGCCGAAATCAGCAAGTCAAATCCCTTTCCGTAATCCAGCCTACCAACGAACAGGAATCTGACCTCTTCCCAGTTTTTAACGTCTGCCGGAGACGTATAAAGTTCAGTCTCAATTCCATTTTGCAAGACGAAGCTATATTTCCTGTTGAGTTTATTAATGAATTTTCTGTACTGTGGAAATAATCTCATCCCATCGATCCTATTCCACAGTAATTTAATCCTGATTAGATGAAATGAAATGCTTCTTTCATTAATAACCCACATTCCATTATGTCCAATTACTAGGCCTTTAAACTTCCTAAAATAGAAATTTATCTCATTGTTAAATAGGTACACTACCTGAGAATCTAGGTGTCTGCCAAGTATATTTCCTGTTCCAGACACGAAAATTAAAAATGTGGCAATTGGCCTCGCAACTCCGTAGAAAATTTTCCTTGCGTACCTGTTCTTCAGAAGAAAACTAAATTTTGCGTCGACATCCTTAATTGTAATGATCTTTTCTTTATCAATCCCATTTTTATTTAGAAAATTGAGAGTCTCGTTCCTTTTGCCTTTATCAAGACATACAATGTTTATATCAT
>DARE01000058.1 GCA_002503205.1 Thermoplasmatales archaeon UBA447
GAACAATGGCTGGACTAAATGTAAATGAGCAGAAGGTTTACGATGCGATAAAGAAGCTTGGCGCTACATCAGAGGATAAGATGAAATCCGCCGACGACATCATGAAATCTGCATCTGTAGGTAAAGCTATTGTAACAGCAGCCCTTCAGTCTCTGTCCCAGAAGGGCCTGGTTAAGAGGGTTGCCAGACAGAAAAGTGCAGGATATTACGTTACAAAATAAGGGGCGGCTTCCGTTTTTTATTTCATAGAATACGTTTATATTTTAAGAAGTCATATTATCTTCCCTGATCTTCCTGCATATGGATATACATAGGAATATGACGGGAAAATCAGATATACCGGGAGTGCGTATTAAAGGGTGAAATATGACATCGCTTGTGCTTAATGTCGACAGGGACAATGACTACGGGGAAAAAGTAGGCATTGAAGGCCCAGTCGTGGGTTACGAGAACTGTTATAAGGCTGCACTGAAGCTTATAACATACGACCCTGAGGACTCCGATGCAAACGCGCTTTTTGGGGCTATTAAGCACTATGAAGATCTTTTCAAGAAGGGGGAAAACGTCGAAATCGCCATGATCACCGGCGATTCAGATGTTGGTCCGGTTTCAGATGAAAAAATAGGCAAGCAGCTTGATTCCCTATTTTCAGAGGGGGGAATTGATGATGTCATTCTGGTCACAGACGGGGCTGAGGATGACTATATTGTTCCTCTGATCCTTTCTAGAAGAAAGATAAGATACGTCAACCATGTAATTGTAAGGCACAACCAGAACATTGAATCGATGTATTATTACATAGTCAAGGCGCTTAAGGACAAGGGCCTGATAAACAAGTTCATAATCCCGCTGGGTCTCATACTTCTGACATATGGCCTAGTATCTTTCGGTTTCTCTGTATATGAAGCAGTTACCAAGGCTTCAATTCTCAACCCAGGAAGTTTTGCAGTTACTCTGGTCACAATAGTACTTGGAAGCTATATGGTGGAGAGAGGTTTCGAAATTGGGAAATCACTGAAGAATCTTCTCCTGGCAGTAAGGGATTATGCCCAGGAGACCAGGGTGGTCTTTCTCTCATATGTTATTTCTGCAAGCCTTATATTTGTTGGAATTGCATCAAGCTATGTCATAACCTCAGCTGATCATGTAACGCCACTTGATGGGGTACTGATATTTCTGTCGCTGTTTGTATGGTGGCTGTACGGAGCTTTCTTCGCACTGGAAGCAGGCTCAGCTGTGGAGATGTATATCAATAGAAATTTCAATGGAATATTCAGAATTGTATACGGACTGATGTTTTCTCTTTCTGTTGCCTTCATTCTCTTTGGAATGCTCAACTACATAAGGTATGTCCTTTCCTACATTTCATTTTCAGCGGCAATTGTGAGTATATTCTTCCTGGTTCTTGGGCTGATTATAGCAATGTTATCTTCAATGGTTCACCGCTATTTTGCAGAAAGGGGTGACATCACAAGCATTGTGCAGAGCGGAAATAACACCTCTGATAACAAATGAATCTGAAGCAATGGTTCCCCATTTACACGGAGATTTGCAATAGTCTTTCCATTGATCCAGCATCTGATTTTATGGCTTCGGTGCGCTTGTCCTCAATGATTGGTTCCCGGAATTTTGGTATTCCTGAAGAATTCAAGGACAGGGAATTTTCCATATTTGGCCCTGCCTTGGGACGCTACGAGCCGGTTGGAAGGCATAATATAATTGTGGTTGCTGACTCTGGAATTGAAAGATTTCTTTCCATTTACGGGATGAATCCAGACATAATCGTAACAGATCTGGATGGCGGAATTCCATTGATAAAAAAGTGCAATGAAGAGGGGACATTTCTTTTCATACATGCACATGGAGACAACATGAACCTGATAAGGGAATTTGTTCCAGGCCTGAATTCAGGCTTTATCTGCACAACACAAAATTTCCCATTGCACAATGTAATGAATTATTGCGGTTTCACAGACGGTGACAGGGCCGTTTTTATCTCAATGGCCATGAAAGCATTATCCGTAACTATACATGGTTTCGATTTCAGTTCCCCTGTGATAAAGACATCACTAGATTCAGAGAGAAAAATGAAGAAATTAAAAATTGCTGAATCCCTGATATCAATGGCCGACAGAGAGATGAAGTTAGCCGGTCTTTCCGGTGTCAGTTTTTTTAACAAGAATATAAGGTTGTGAATATACTGGGACAAGATCGCATATATCCTTGCGGAGACAGTGTTCCAGATCCTTTGCATAGCCAAGCATTCGCATTCTTCTTGCCCCTTTTGACTTTCTGACTTTATCAGCAACTTCCGAAAAATCAGGATTCTTACCCTCCAGAAGGTCTCTAAGGTAACAGGCAAAGTAATTGTCCTCGTCAGCAGGCCCATCGGGCCTGTTTGAGACAACAATTCCTACCGAATCCTCAGATGAAATCTCCCGGACAACCGCTGAGACGTTCACAAAGGAGCCCATAATAATCTTACCAGTATTCTTTATTTTCTGAAGAACTAAAGTTCCATTGGTCGAAGTAAATACAACTGTCTTTCCATTAAGGTCTGACTTTAAAATCTCATAAGGGGAATTGTTAAGGTGGAACCCCCTTATTCTGATCCCCCATCTTTCCCCTACCAGAACAGAATCGGTGTGTTTCTCATGAAATTCCCTGGCAGCTTTTATGGAGTCCGTTGGGTAAACCATGGTTGCACCTCCAAGGAAAATGTATGGTATGGTTGTTGTGGACCTGAATATATCTACAAGAACCTTCGTGGATTCAGGAAAATCCTTCGTTTTCCTCCCATCGAATATTTCTACATTCAACTCAGGTCTATATGGATGTTAAAATTAAATCTTGCCTGAATACAATTCACCGGACAAGGTATAAAGAATGGATGGACCTTTTAGATAAAAAGGTTAAAAAGATGTTAATGATTCTGGATAACTTTAATGGTGTAAAATCATGGCACAATCAGTTGGCGCAATGGTAGAAGGAGGAAAAGCATCGTCTGGCCCGCCTCTTGGGCCTGCTCTGGGCCCACTTGGTCTTAACCTTGCGCAGATCATAAAGGAGATAAATGAAAAGACAAAGGACTTTGCAGGAATGCAGGTTCCAATCACAGTAACTGTGGTGGATCCAGCCACAAAGAAGTATGAAATATCCGTTGGAATACCCCCCACCTCTGCACTTATAAAGAAGGAAATGGGTATTGAGAAGGGGGCATCAAAGAAGAAAGAGGCAGTTGCAGGCAATGCTACTCTGGAACAGATCAAGAAGGTTGCACAGATGAAAGTCCAGAATATGCTGGCAAAGGATCTTAAGGCTGCTGTTCTTGAAGTCCTGGGCTCCTGCGTCTCTCTTGGCGTAAATGTGGAAGGGAAAGACCCGAAGGAGCTACAAAGGCTTATAAAGCAAGGAGAGATTTCGATTTAAGCCTGTAGGAGAGGCTTCCGTCTCGCTGGGACTACAGAGGTGCTAATTTTATGGCAAGCAAAGATCAGTTGGTAACATTGATAGACGATCTCAAGAAGAATTCCGGGGAGCGCAAATTCCTGGAAAGTTTCGAGATTGCTGTTAATATGAAAGAAATTGACCTCAGTGATCCGAAGAACAGGATAAACGAGGAGATAATTCTGCCCAAGGGCAGGGGAAAGGAGCTCAAGGTTGCTCTTATCGGAACTGCTGAAATGCAGCAGAAGGGCAAAGATGGCACAGATCTGATTTATGGCCCGGAGGATATATCCAAGTTTGCTGAAAATAAAAGGGAGTTCAAGAAACTTGCAAATGGAATTGAGTTCTTCGTGGCAGAATCAACACTTATGGCCAATATAGGTAAATCACTTGGTACTGTTCTGGGACCTAGAGGAAAGATACCGAAACCTCTGCCGCCTGGTCAGGATCCAAACCCTGTGATAACTTCATTGAAGCGAACTGTCAGGGCGAGGAGCAGGGACAGAAGGACATTTCATGTTCCAGTTGGGACCAAGGAAATGAGCTCTGCCGATCTTGCTGAAAACATCAGGGCAGTTGTTAAGAGAATTGTTGGAAGGCTGGAAAAAGGGTATGGCAATCTCGATTCAGTCTACCTGAAACCAACAATGGGTAAAGCAGTTAAGATTGAACTGGAGATGATGGAATGAGAAGCCCGGCAGCCTGGAAGATACAGAGAGTTGACAGAATGGCCAAAGAGCTTCAGGAAAGCCCGGTCACAGCTGTTGTTAGCATTAAGGGGATAAGAAACAATCAACTTCAGAAAATAAGGAGCGACCTTAGAAACGATCTGAAAATAGAGGTTGTAAGGAACAGGCTCTTCCTTAAGGCTCTTGAAAAGGTCAAAAAGGAGAACATTGGCAAACTTCAGGAATTTACTGAAGGCCAGCTTGCTGTTGTTACAACAAAATTCGATCCGGCAAAACTGAACAGAGTTCTTCAGGGTACAAAACAGAAGGCAGCAGCAAGAGGAGGAGAAATTGCTGAGGATGACATTGTCATTCCTGAAATGGCTACTAATTTTCCGCCTGGCCCAATGATCAGTGAATTTCAGAAGGCAGGCCTCCAGACAGCAATTGAGAAGGGAAAGATAGTCATTAAAAAGGAAACAGTCTATGTCAAAAAAGGGGAGGCCATTCCTAAGGACAAGGCCAAGATCCTTGAGAAACTGGAAATCCTTCCTGTCACAGTTGGCCTGGATGTTATTGCAGCATACCAGGATGGGCTTATCTTCGATAGAGAGGCTATGTCCATAACTCTGGAACAGATAGTGGGGAACATTGCAGCAGCATTCTCCCAGGCCAAAGGATTGGCTTTGGAGGCACTGTTCCTTGTACCTGCCATTGTACCGGATCTTATAGTCAAGGCCAGGCTAAATGCAGAGCAGTTAGCCCTTGAAACTGGATATGTGGACGCTTCCAATGTAGAATTATTTATACTGAAAGCTATTAGGGAAGCCACAGCTTTAAACAGCACCATATCCGGCGGGGAGGGTGAAGGCAAAGCACCTGACCGTGATAGCAAAAAGAAGGAAGAGGCAAAGAACGAGCCCCAGGAAAGTGACCAGGACCGTGTGTCTGAGGGACTGAGTTCATTGTTTGGATAAAAGGAGGGAACACAAATGGAATATATATATGGAGCACTGCTGCTACATTCAGCAGGAAAGGAAATAGACGAAGCTAATTTGCAGAAGGTACTCAGTGAGGCCGGAGTAAAGCCCGATGAGGCAAAACTCAAATCTCTCGTTGGAAGCCTGAAAGAGGTCAAGATAGAAGAGGTTCTGAAGAACGCAGCATCAATGGCTGTCGCTCCACCAGCTGCTCATGCAGAGGCACCTAAGAAGAAGGAAGAGAAGAAAGAGGAGAAGAAGGAAGAGAAAAAGGACGAGGGTTCTGAAGAGGACGCTCTTGCCGGACTCAGCTCACTCTTTGGATGAGATAGATAATGGATTACTACGAATATTTGTGGGGTTTGCTAAAATACTGGCTACCCCTTACTTTATTCGTTATTTCTCTCACTATAGACAGAAACATACTTCTTCTTATTATTTCAGTCACGTGGGTGGTTGCAGCAATATTCTTCACGATGCTCACATCCCCCGACGATGACAGAAATATTAAAAAATATGAGTGAATAATACTCAGGAAACCATTTTTAATTCTTTCATTTTCTGAAGGACTTCAACCGCATGTTCCTTTGGAGAGACCTTTGGGTAAACATGGGCAATTTTCCCTTCTTTGTTTATGAGATAGGTAACCCTGCTGGCTGATCTCTCTCCAAGTGTTCCATACATCCTTGAAATGTCCTTCTTATCATCGGCAACAAGGGTGAAGTTCAGGTTGTACTTATCCACAAACTTCTTGTGTGAATTAGGACCGTCAACACTCACTCCAAGAACCTTTACACCATGTTTCTCGTATTCCTGGTAGTTGTCCCTGAAATTGCATGCCTCTGCAGTGCATCCTGGAGTGTCATCCTTCGGGTAGAAGTAAACAACAACAGGCTTACCCCTGAATGAACTAAGTTTCACCTTATTTCCGTTCTGATCCACGGATTCAAAATCCGGGGCCATTTCTCCTACTTTTAGAAGTTCCATGAATTTATATTGGCTTAGGGTAAATAAACATGTCTCAAAATGAATATTACGAAAACTCCTGTATAAGTGAATCGTTGGGATAATGCAGGAGTTTTACTGCCTCCCCCTTCTTGTCCTTCATTATATCCGACCCGCTCCTGCTTGCCTTTCCAACTGCCAGGTAATTCCCCTTTGAATCCCTTACATATACTACAGATCCCTCAGAAACATCAGGGGAAACATCGATTATGCCCTGGGCAAAGACATTTGCACCTCTGAGTATATGTGGGACTGCACCATCATCCACAGTTATGGTGCGTGATTCTGGTTTAAGCTCGTTCAGAATAATGATTGTGGGAATCATGATATCCTTCTGGAACAGGCATGGCTTTCCGCCAATGAAATAACACTTGTCCTTTCTGACCTCTTCAACTTCCATATCTCCAGAGGGCAGAGAGAGACCCAGTTCTGAGGCATTGGTGTGGATCGCCTTGGCCTCCTTCTTGGAAATGAAATGCCTTGCCATATTATCTACCCGAGAAAAGGTTTTATTGCTTCAAACAGATCAGACAGGTGTTCCGGCTCTCCTCTGATCATATCCGAAATTATCCCTGATATCTTGAAAGAGAGTTCTTTTTCATTCTGGCTGAACTGCCATTCTCTGTTGGCTGCTTCTCCAACGGACGAAAGAAATGCATAAAAGATGGCCCTTCTGTTCATAGATGTACCCATGATCCTTTCCCCCTCTCTCATGGCCCTTTCTTTGCCGGAAGTGTAATAATCGCCCAGTATCTGAAGGAGAAATCTGCTGTCGTCTGACCATGGCCTGATGTTCAGTTTTGACATGAAGTCTGAAATTCTGCCCTCTCCATTCAGGGAATCAATCTGTTCAATTGGAGACCCCTTCAGGGAAGATATGAGCGAAGAATCTGCATCCGGGAACATCTCATGCAGTATTTCTTTTCCAGCGGATGGCCAGATATGCTCAAGTACCTTCCTTTCTGAGAAAGCATCCATATAGAGGCCTTTCCCAGATTCCTCAATTGCTTTCTGAACCAGGGGTTTTGGAACGTATAGAAACTCATGCTTTGATACGAATTCCTCAGGGGTTGAGTAGAGATCGGAACCAATTATTATGTATCTGCCAGAAATTGCCTGCGATAATCTGTAATCTGCTGTCTCTCTGTAAAACGTTCTGTCATTCATCTTCCCCGAAAGGTAAGAATCCACGGCTTTCGACGGAAATTGATCTGAAGCAACCTCAAGAAAATCCATGCTGAAGTGGAAATCATTCTGGAAATCTGGAGTAAGTATGTGCTTCATAATAGAATGTACCGTACTTGAGGAAGAATCAGAACCAAGATTAAGAGAAACCGCTCCGAGATGAGTTACTCTGAAGTAGTTTGGGCCTGAGCCCACAAAGATATCTGTCCCGTCTATGCTGTATTGTATCCCCTCATCTTCCAGGGCAGATTTGAAGAATTCAGTTCCAGGGCTGGAATTCTTGCAGCTGCTCAGGTATAAACTCTTTGTAGAATATAGTCTAAGGCCCCTGGTACGTGAGATTGATGAGAACGCAAGCATCCGCCATATGGGGTTTGAGAAATGCTGCACTCCTGCAAGAACCAGTGGATCTGTTTCACCTTTCTTTGCATATTCGACGGAACCCAAGGGTGTTTTTACCATTCCAAGGAATGGGATTGAATCTGACTCAGAGACTTTCTGTGTCTCCGCCACAGCTGACATAAGCTGGTCGGCAGATTTTAGATATTTGGAAAAGTCCTTTCCAGATTTAAGCTTCTTTGCATACGAATTAATAGGGCAGAAGAGACCCGGATCAAGGCATTTTGGAAGCAGTTTTTCCGGGTCATCGAAGAGTGAGCTGATGGATTCAATAAATAATTTCTGGCTTTCCTTCGATGTGGTCTTCAACCTCATTTGAGACTACTTCTCTTCAAGCATCCTTATAGCTTCGGCCCTTACAGTGACGGGAATTGGTACCATTGATTCCACCAGCTGAACTGTAACCTCTTCCTTGGATGAGTCAATCTGCATGATCTTGGCATGCTCTCCCTTGAAGGGACCATCAATCAACTCAACCAGTGCACCAAGTTCAAGGCCACTGACTGCTGGTTTGGGAGTGAGATAATGTTCAATTTCCTCTACCTTAATGTCTCCAACGACACTGCCTTTGAATCCCTTTATCCCCTTGGCGATTACATTCACTCTGTCGGGGTGCATGGCCTCAACGAAAATGTAGCCTTTAACCTCGTAGGGAGATATTATGGATAAAACCTCATTCGTTGCGTGTGGATCTCTTTCAAGCCTTTCGGCTTTGTCTTTCTGGCTTCTCTTTTCTAGATCCCTGGAAACCGGAAACTCATTCCCAACAGTGGTTTTAAGTGCCATTATAACAGGGACAAGGCGTACTGTGAATGACTTGTTGAAACTGTGAATTCCATCCTCAGAAGAAATTGATACTGCAAAACTTGCTCTATCATTAATATATCCGCCTTTGGGGGTACCAATGACTATCTCAAATTTCCTAGTCGCCTTTGCCTCTATATCGAGATTTTCGGTTATGTCAACAGGATCGATTGGTGAAACAGTATAATCCTTAGTTTTTTGAAAATTAAACTTAATGAACCACTCAACCAGTTTATCGACCTGCTCAAATCTGGCTTTGATATTTATTCTAAAGCCTCTCTTCTGGCTTTGAATATTGGAAAGCGTTACCGGAATGGTTATTTCCTTTCCAGTGCCAACGTTCTGATCAAAAAGGTCAATGCCAAGCCATTCGTAATTAGTTTTAGTCTCCACCATTCTGAATTGCATCTCCGTTAAGGTATTTTGAAGTAAACACCCATCATGAGATAGATGAAGAAGCCAATCAGCCCAAGGAACACAATGCCAATGCCTGTAATGAGCAAAACTTTGGTATATTCATCCCTGGTAGGTTTCCTGGCCATCCTGAGGATCCTGGCATACTTGCCATGTCCGATACCCCCCATCTTTCTCTCGATGCGGTCCTGAATTTCAAACATCTTGTCGTCTAACGTCATCTGATGACCTACTTCAATAGCATAAAAGGAAATAAAACCTTTTGCAATAGAAATAAAAAAGGGATTTTAGGGAGTTTAGTTTGTGCCTATGGCCCGCCTTATTCTAGGAGGTGATCCATCCGCAGGTTCCCCTACGGATACCTTGTTACGACTTAACCCTCCTCACTGACATCAGATTTGAATTTGTCCTCTCGGGCATACCCTCATCCAACACCAG
>DARE01000046.1:0-3132 GCA_002503205.1 Thermoplasmatales archaeon UBA447
AAATATCTATCAAAGTATTTTGTTTAAAAATGCCGGAGTTAGAGGTTAATTGGTTGGAGAAGATTTACTAATATTGATATTGAGGTATTTAGTACCATATTGAAATGAGGTTAGTAGAGACAATGTGGGGGCGGATATGCTGCATTTGGCAATAGAACACAGAGCACCATTGGGTATAGGAATAATGAAATGAAAATAAAATGGAAAAGTTGTGACATCTAAGAAGCCAAAACCTCTACTAGGGAACCAAATCATTACCAAAATTCATTCGTTAAAAGAGATAATATTTTCCTCTCTGCATTTCTTATATGGTAAAGTACTGTAACCTTAGACAAATTCATCTGCTCGGATATTTCTGTTAAATTCATCCGCTTTGGCCATTCGAAATAACCTCCAGTATGAGCTAGTTTTAATGATTCGAGCTCCGCTTTTGTAAGTCCCATAGAACGCATAAGTTCTTTGCTGAGAAGTACCCCGCTTGTAACGCTTTCTCCTTGCTCAATCCTTCTATAATTATGCTCCACTATCCTGTTGGTTAAAGCAACCTTGTCCAGCGCTGTATCGATAAACTCCTGATCAAAGGAGAGAAAATGAAATGTCTCCATTCCGTCGTGGGCAATTATTGGGAACAATGGAACAGACATTGTGGACATGATGCCCCCCATGACTCCATGACCATCCTTGATTCCCTTGAAGTCGACGAACTTACCTCTTCTTGTAATTGTAAGATCTTTGAAATCCTTAAGAATGGATTTGTTCACCTTATTCTTGTTTCTAGGGACTGCTTCAGCGAGAAGAAAATTTTTACCTTTCCCAATAGGATAAACATAGGATGAGAAAATAGGGCTATCAAGCATTACAGCTGCAGTACTCAAACCACAGGAACTCTTTATTGAGAAGCTAACAAGGTACACAATATAAAAAGCATTATACTGAAGAATATAACCATTACGGTAAATGTGACTCTATGACAGAGTTGTCACTACTCTTCTTTTTCAATTTTGAGACCGGATCTTTTTCCCGGGAATTACTGAAATTGTGAATCCCGTGACATAATTATTTATGTGGAATTTTGCAGACAAATCTAAATATTAGGCAATTAGATAACTTTCTCCCAAGTGTTAACTAATAGATATTAATCCAAGGTTATCATGGATAATGCAACAACTCTTAATAATGACTTTTTCTCCAATTTGGATACGAGCGTGAACCCCCTTGAAGATTTTTATTCATTCAGTTGTGGCCACTGGCTTGCGAATAATCCGGTTCCACCGGATAAATCCAGGTGGGGAGCCTTCAATGAACTTATGGAAACAAATATGAACAGACTGCGGGAAATTCTGGAAGACTGTGAGAGGCATGCACAAGATGGGGATAAAAAGACAACAATGCTTGGAAATTTCTACCGGTCTGCAATGGACACCGATATCATAGAAAGAGCCAGATTTCAGCCCATAACAGAGTTTCTTTCTGACATAGATTCCATTAAAACCCTTGATTCCGTTAGAAAAATGGTCACAAAGCTTCACAGGGTTGGCCTTGCACCACTTTACAGAGTTTTCACAAGTAATGATTACAGGAACAGTTCTGTTTATTCTCTTTACATCTATCAGGGAGGGCTTTCACTCCCAGATCGTGACTATTATATTCAGGAATCGTTCAGTCAGATTAGAAGGGATTATCTGGAACACCTTTCCAGGATGTTTTCTCTTCTTGGCATGGAAAAGGAAAAAGCAGAATCCTCAGCAGCTTCGGTTCTTGAGATTGAGACACAGATCGCCAAGCACAGCAGGAGCAGGGTAGAGCTGAGGGATTCAGAAAAGAATTACAATCCCGTGGAATTCAACCAACTTGAGATCAGGTTTCCTGAGCTCGGATTGACTGATCACCTGAAAGGTCTTCAGGTTCCTGGAATTGAATTTACTGTAATTGGACAACCTGAATATTTTGAATTTCTTTCAGGATTTATTGCTGAGAGGTCACTTGATGACCTCAAACTGTACCTGAAATGGCAGGTTCTTCACTCAGCTTCACCATTTCTGTTCTCTGAAATAGAACAGGAAAATTTTGATATGTTTGGAAGGAAACTTATGGGCCAGAAATACCAGGAGCCCAGATGGAAGAAAGCTGTTGGCATCATCGACGACTCAATAGGGGAATTGCTTGGAGAGAAGTTTGTGGAGAAGTACTTTACAAAAGAAGCCAGGGAAAGGATGGCAATTATGGTTGACGATATCAAAAGTGTCTTCCTGGAGCGCCTCAGGAAAATCAGCTGGATGGGAGAGAAGACCAGGGAACGGGCCATAAGAAAATTTGAGAGATTCCGGACAAAGATCGGCCATCCCGATAAATTCAGGGATTATAATGGCCTGAAGATCGAACCTGATGACCTTCTGGGAAACATAATCAGATCTCAGGAATTCGAGATCAGACGCCAGATGTTGCGTTGTGGAGGAAATGTGGACAGGAATGAGTGGTTAATGACACCACCAACAGTTAACGCCTATTTTTCACCAAATGACAATGAGATAGTATTTCCGGCAGGTATTCTTCAGCCGCCTTTCTTTGATCTGAACGCGGATGATGCCATAAATTACGGAGCCATAGGAGCTGTAATATCACATGAGATTACACATGGCTATGATGACCAGGGGAGAAGGTTTGACGAGAGTGGAAACCTCTCTGAATGGTGGTCCCCTGAAGATGGTGCAAGATTCAAAAATCTTGCAGATAAGGTTGTGAAACTATACAGCAGCGCCGAGGTTCTTCCCGGGCTCCATGTCAATGGAGAACTTACGCTTGGAGAGAATATTGCCGATATCGGAGGCGTTTCTATAGCATTTGAAGCCCTTAACAAAAGATTGCTGAAGGACCCTTCTCTGGACAGGGTTGTAAACGGTTTTACCCCTCAGCAGAGGTTCTTCATTTCATTTGCACAGATTTGGAGAAGCAACTCTCTTGAGCCAACAACCAGGATGCTTCTGACGGTGGACACGCACTCTCCAGATAAGATCAGAGGAACCCTTCCAGTATACAATCACCCTGAATTCTGGAATGTATTCCAGTCCTACAGCAAAGGGAACGAAACAGCAAAACAGGGAAGAGATTTTATAGAGATCTGGTAAAATCTTC
>DARE01000046.1:3228-23627 GCA_002503205.1 Thermoplasmatales archaeon UBA447
GGCATATCCAATAAATAAGGTGTTTGGGTTCTTTGTGCTTGATGAAATATCCTTTGCATAATTATTCATTCATCTCCAATTTAATCATTTCCTGGAAAACTTCCTTTGTGTAGAGGATAGTCTAGGATAATTTTGGAACTTTATTTAAATAAAAACCAAAGAAAAATGCATCATTACACCTGTATGTTAAATTTTTCACCCCTTTTCACAACCTTAATTCCTGAGGCACTCTTGATCAAACCAGTTTTTTGCTATGAATTGGCATGTAAGTTTTGTATCTTTACCCATTCGATCATGAGAGTTTGCTGTTCTGTATAAATATCTGATTTGCATTGTTCATATATGGCAAAAGATGATGGCCTTGCATCAGCGGTTGAATCTTGCAGGAAAGTCTCAGATGATGGAAAACTTGTAACCTATGATCTGACAGGAAACATTGACTTCTCCAAACCTAAAGAGGTTGCAAAAGCCCTTACGGAAGTGTTCTTTCAAAAGGATGCATCCAGGTGGTTTAAAGTATCAGGCGAGAATATAGATTTCTCCCCTGATTTCAAGGTGAGAATAGTTATTACTGAAGAAAACAGCAGGCAGTTAAAAGATACAGCAGACGATTTTTTGAAAGACATACAGAAGGACGGCCTAAAAAAGTCATTTTCTCCAGAAATAGGTGAGGAGGCTGACCATTCACAGAAGATTGGGGGTGCCATGGCTGCGGGGGCCTTAAAAGGGGCTATTTACAAACATGGAGAGGAAAAAATATTGAAAAACTACATTCGTGATGATCTATTCGTGGATATTCTCGAATGCCTTGAGATAAGATCGCTAAACAATGAAGACCTGATAAACTGGAAGAAACTGCCACTGTAATTAGAAATTCTGGCGTATCCAATTAATTAAATTTTTACTATACACCTTTCCTCTTACAATACCTAGCTGACCATATTCCATGACCAGGAAAGATTAAATTCCTTGGGGAAATGATACTAAACCGGGATGGAGTTCCCGTTTCAAAGCCTGCCACAGGCTGATGACTCCTGTAATCTTTGTAATGGTGAATGAGAATTGCCAGACTTAAAAGAAAGGGGTGAGCCTGTTTGAAATATCAAGACATACTTTTCAAGGAAATGGGTGACGAGCCAGAGACACCTAAGAGATGCAGTGAATTCCTGACGGATCTGAATCTTGATTATATTATTGGCAACATAAAAGGGAAGAAAGGAGAGGATTATCTTGAAGAGTTGTTTCTTAAACCTCTGAGGAACCTTCAAAATATAAAGTACAGACAGGGGGTCTTCATGGACCTTCAGAACTCTGATATTCTGAAAATTATACGTGACTTTTCATCTAAAATGGATAAGGTGACAGGATATCTTTCTGGTATTGACAGGCTATACAGATATCAGGCCGAAAGATGGCTATTGGATTCTGTGCAGATTTACTGCGAATGCCTCATAAGTATTTCTGGAAGGCTAATAGCCTCAGAACCCGTTTACGAAGGGCTTTCCAGCTTCTCTATGTACCTTAAGGACTATCTGAACTCAGAATCCTTTCAAGATCTCAGGAAGGAATCGCAAAAGATAATATCTGATCTCAACGGGATCAGGTTTAAGATGACCATCAGCTCCGGCAGGATCAGAGTTTCTAAATGTCACGAAGAAATTGACCTTGGAAAGGAGATAAGAGATCTCTTTTCCAGGTTCTCCACTGACCAGAACTCCGGATCAGAGGAGTTGCCGCGTAGGTCGGGTGGCTTCAGCCATGTTGAATCTGCGGTCCTGGGTATGGTTGCTAAGCTCTTTCCGGAGACGTTCGGGGAGATGTTATCATTCTTTGAAAAGAACAGAAATTTCATAGATGCTGGAATAATGGATTTCTACAAAGGAATCAAATTCTACCTTTTCTACATTGACTTCATGGATAATTTAAGGCGAAATGGCCTCAGTTTCTGCATTCCGTCTCTTCTGAACAGAAATGAAGGGATGATTTTGAGGCAAATCTATGACGTTGCTCTGGCACACAGTCTTTTGAGAAGACATGGCAAGATAGTCCCCAACGATCTTACATTGAACCCTGGAGAATCTATAGCAGTCGTAACTGGCCCAAACCATGGGGGAAAGACAACATTTGCCAGATCAGTAGGCCAGATCCACTACCTGGCCTCTCTTGGTTTGCCTGTTCCAGGCAAGTATGTTTCCATATCCATTCCTGACGTGATATTCACCCACTTTGAGAAAGAGGAAAATATTGAAAACTTGCGGGGAAAACTGGAAGACGATCTTGTCCGTATACACAGGATACTGGAAAAATCCAGCCCTAATAGCCTCATAATAATAAATGAGATGCTTAGCTCAACGACCCTTAAAGATTCGCTCATGCTTGGGAAAAGAATTCTTGAGAAGATCAGGGCTAAAGGCTCCCTGTGCCTATTTGTAACCTTTATAGATGAACTTGCACAGACAGAGGGGACTGTGAGCCTTGTTGGTTCGGTGTCTCCAGAAAACCCTGAAGTCAGGACATTCATTATTGAAAGAAGGCCAGCCGATGGCCTGGCATACGCAATGGCCCTGGCAAGAAAATACTCGCTTACTCATGATGATATAATAAGGAGGGTAAGAGCATGAAGACATTCCTTATGTTCAGGGAAGGCGAGAGACCACTGGAAGGGAACGAGTCATGGGGCAGTGAATATCTTATACAGGACCTGGAGCTGGCGATGATAATTGATGCAATGGCTGAGGGGGATGATTTTCTAAAAGGGGTTTGCCGGAATGTGTTACTCAAACCGCTGACCGATCCAGCAGCATTGACCTACAGGCAGGACATTCTTAAGGATTGCATTTCTAATGAATCCACAGTCAGGAGGATTTACGAGATAGTGGTTACCTGTTTGGAGAAGGAGAGGAGAGAGTCGTTCTGGTTCGGACAGACAAATCCAGAACTGATCGTATATGAATCCGCAAAAATACTAAGAATTCTGGTCATGGGTTTCAGGCAGATCAATAAGGAGCTTTCCGATGCCATTAATAAGTTCAGTTCTTCAGGATTCAGAAAATTTCTGGAACAGCTGAACAGAGAGCTCGATGATTCCTATCTGAATTCAATAGAGGAGAAACTTGATAACCTCAAATTTCCAAATGGAGTATCTGTTTCTGTAAATCTTGGCCCCGGAAATGTCAGTACGAACCATATACTCCTTGGCCCCACTACCAAAAGGAAATCAATTAACCCCCTCACAAAGGTGAGCGGCGGAAAACACTACACCTACAACCTTCCGCCAAGGGATGAGGCCGGAGCTCAAGCTGTAGCTGAAATCCGTTCGGAATCTGTGTCAAGCATCGTCGGAACACTTAAGGAAGCTTCTGAGAGTGTTCTTGGTTATATGAAAAAGCTCAGGGAAGAGATAGCCTTCTATTTAGGTTGCCTGAACCTGCACAGAACTGTCACAGACAAAGGAGGGGAACTCTGTTTCCCTGTGCCTGCTCCTTCAGATGGTTTCTCCCTGAGTTTTGAAGGGCTCTACGATATTTCCCTCAAAATATCCACTGGTTCAGATATTGTTAGCAACAGCATTGATGCTGACGGAAAGAGCCTCGTAATAATTACTGGGGCGAACAGGGGTGGAAAATCAACATTCCTGAGAAGCATAGGACAGGCCCAGCTGATGTTTCAGTCAGGGATTTTTGTACCAGCAACATCATTCAGATCTGATCTGAAAGATTCACTGTTTACTCATTTCAAAAGAGAGGAGGACAGGGGGATGACCATGGGAAAGCTCGATGAGGAGCTGGCTAGGATGAGTGAGATCCTTGACCATGTTTCCGGCAATTCAATGATTCTTTTCAATGAGTCCTTTTCATCAACAAATATGAGGGAGGGATCCGAGATATCCTTCAATATAGTCAGTGCCCTGAAGGAAAAAGGACTGAAGATCTTTTTCGTGACACATAACTACGAATTTGCTTCACGCATTGAAGAACATACCAAATCAGGCACTCTTTTTCTGAGGGCAGAGAGAAAAGATGACGGAACAAGGACCTATCGCATCATAGCTGGGAGACCTTCAGAGACAGGCTATTCATTAGACCTTTACAGAAGTATTTTCAATGAAGAAGAGGGTTCTGGGGAATCTGAAGGAATTCTCCATGGTGCGTAAATATAGATAGGGTAAGGTAATTTATTTCCAAATGGACAGGATAAGGGTTTGTATTGCAGGTGCCACAGGATGGGTTGGACGGGCTCTTGTGCCTGCAGTCCTTAACTCCGGCGATCTTATTCTCACAGGTGCTGTTTCAAGAAAGGCTTCTGGCAGAAGAGTAAGTGAGATTTTTGGCATCAGAGGAAATGAAACCGTTGCGTCCGGATCAGTGCAAGATGCGCTTCTTAATGGAGCTGATGTCATGATAGATTATACCTCCCCTTCTGCTGTAAAGAGAAACGTCCTGGAAGCCATACAAAAAGGAGTGAATGTTGTAATTGGAACATCCGGCCTTACTGATCAGGACTATGATGAAATAAACAGAACCGCCTTAGAAAAGGGTATAGGTGTTTTTGCAGCGGGGAATTTCTCAATATCGGCCACCCTGGTGCTTCATTTCTCGGAGATTGCTGCAAAATACATGAAAAGCTGGGAGATATTGGATTTCGGATCAGAAAACAAGATTGACTCGCCAAGCGGGACCGCACTTGAGATGGCCCACAGAATTTCCAGCCAGAGAAAACCTTCAATTACAGTTCCCTTGTCCGAGACAACCGGTTTCAGAGAAAGCAGGGGCGCTACAGTAAATGGAATCCAGATCCATTCTGTGAGGATCCCCGGTCATGTTCTGGGTGTTTCTGTTGAGTTTGGAAGCCCTGATGAGAGACTTTCATTATCCTTCGATGCGGGATCAGGCCCTGAACCATATTTAGAAGGCACCCTTCTGGCGGTACGGAAAGTGATCAATATGAAAGGCCTGACCAGAGGCATGGATCGGCTTCTCAATCTCTGAAAAATTCAGTCAAAATGGAAATTACTAAAAAAAATATAATGTCAGACAGACCAGATCAGCTTGACTGAACAGTGAAGCCTACATTTGGGGTAAATATCTTCGCATTCAGGTTTAAGTCCTGATTGAGATTGAAATCAATCAATACATCCTGCGAGGAATGAGCACTTATCTTGAATGGATGGTTGATAAATGCGAATGGCGCATTCAGGCTGAAGTTGAAATTTACCCCAAGTATGTCCACTGTGACATTAGTGATGTAGAGCCTGATCATGGTGTAGGTTGCAGCATGCAGTGTTATGTTTGTCAGGAGGGATGCATTTGTTGCAGTCAGGTTGAGGATATCAATAGTGTGAGTTGAAACAGTGTAGTTGACCCATCCGCTTGAGTTGCTGTGGAGGCTGACCGCACTGAATGTTATGTAAACACCGCTTACACCTGATATGGGCGCATCTGCAACTGAAATTGCCATATTTCCAGTGTCCTGTGAGCTTTTATAATAGCTGTAACCGAAGTATCCTCCAGCCGCTACTATAATTATCACTACTATTGCAGCAATGCTTATTGCTTTCATTTAGTCGATTTATCATTTTTGAGATTAAGGTTTTGTGGTACATTCAATATAAATCAGAAAACTGATTCAGTTTTCTAACCTGAATTTTTCACCAAGGGCTTTTGAGAGAACTGCCTTGTATTTGCTTCTAGTAACAGCATCAAGTTTTTCAGCTCCTTCATAGCTGTTGTGCATAAGCATATAGACCACAGCCTCGCCTTTTGTCTTAACAGTGAGCAAGGATGGAGTTTTGGATGTGCCATTCTTCAGAAGTATATTGTCTATATTGGAATATTCAATACTCATATTCTGGCCTGGCCCATTTTCTTCTGCGGAATCCATCTTCTTCTCCATCTCCATTCCCTTTAGCTCTGCCTCCTCAAGGATCTTTTTCTGAAGTTCCTTGTCTCTGGTCAACAGGGTATATCTAAGTCCGCTGGAAGATTCTTCTTTCAGTGGATCTTCCTTGAGATATGCCCTTATATCTTCAGAAAGCTCCTCTGATTCAGAAATTTTGAATTCTACCATTCTGTCCTTCATAAAGACAAGATGGCATATTTCGGTCTGTGAATCTTTTCTCCAGGCGTTATCTATGGATCCTACAATATCTAACATTGTTTAGCATTAAGACATAGAATAAATAGTTGGCTCAGGTGAAAGTATACAAAAAAAGGAAAGTCTGTGATAACTGGAATTTATAATCATTTCTAATTATTAGGCGGTGTTTAATAGTATCCGCCGCCTCCACCACTCCCTCCGCTGCTACTGCTGCTTCCCGTCTTGAGGTTTGCGAACTGCTCTATGATTCCCGGATAGACGTGGCCCTGTGAAGAACCTGGAAGTCCCCACCAGTCAGACATAAGTTCCCATGTACCGCCAACTTTCTGGTACTGAAGTAGATATGGCATGATCAGTGTTCCCACAGTTTTGTTCACGGAGTTAGTTCCGTTGATATATTTAAATCCTGATGAAAGGTTTGTTTTTGCGCTCGCATTAATTAGAACAAGATACCAGAGATCCGCCGTTACATTTGCATAATTGCCTGATACGGAGATTTTATAGTTGTATACAGAATAGTAATCGATTGGGTCGTGAGAGAAGAATGATGCCCAGGTTGCCTCTATGGATGAAGTCGTTGAGTAAGTTCCGTTCAACTTGCTTCCGACCACGTTCCAGTAAAGCACTGAGCTGCTTGTATACTGTGACGCAGTCTGGGAAACGTTCTCTACCCCTATAGCCTGCCAGTGACTGTATGCCAGGCTTGTCACCTGATTTTGTGCCTGAGCTGTTGACGTGCTTGTTGAGGACTTGGTCAAATAAAGTCCCCATCCAGCTCCGGCGATGATGATCAGCACGACAATCACAGCCAGCATTGCCAACATGGAGGATTTCTTTCCGCCACCTTGTGGCTTCCTAATTTCATTATCTGTCATGCCATTACATACCAAATCTAATTATTTAAACACTATTAATTTTAGTAGTATTATATTAAGAATCAAAAATCTACGTTAGAGCAGACCTTTCAAAATGAGAACATGGTCTGCCCTCCAAGAGAATCTGCGCAACACCAACCTTTTATGAAAATTTTCCCGATAGACAGCCAAGATACATAACTGTGACCTGCCTCATAACCACAGTTCCCTGTTTCTCGTAATTTTCAAAGAGTTCGCGGAACTCTTTCATAACATTATTGAACTCTGGGCTATCCTCTCCTATGGAATATGATGCTGATCTGTATCTTCCGGTGATCCCATCAAGATCCATGCTCTGGTCATTCTGATATGTAATTAGTTCATACTCTTCTCCAAAGAATTGCTTTATTGTGCTATCATAAAGTGACAGGCTGCCCGTTCCATGATATGCCGGGCTGTATTTTCTAACTATACGTTCATATGAGGCAGTGAAAGCATCTTCGTCTACCCTGTTGTTCCATATAAGGGCGACCCATCCTCTTCGCAGGATCCTCCTGAACTCAATGCCTGCTTCGTCGGGCCTGAACCAGTGGAAAGACTGGCCACATACTGCAATGTCAATTGATTTTTCCGTAAGATGAGAATTCTCTGCCGTTCCGTCTGTGATTTCAACATTCTCTTTCCCGTTAAATGTCTCCTGCAGCACAGACTTCATATCATGATTTGGTTCCACGCACTTCACTCTGTTTCCATTTTCAACGAAAAGTTTCGCAAGTTTGCCTGTGCCTGAACCAATATCGGCTACAACCCATGATTTATCCATTCCAGTTTTAGATGAAAGGTCCTTTAAAATTCCTGCTGGATATGATGGCCTGCTTCGCGAATAAATTTCTGCCCTTCCTGTGAATCTCTCTGTATTTGTTGCCATGTTCATCAATAACCCAGATATGCGATGCTGGCACCATATATTGTTCATTTAAAATTATATGGCTGAAAAACCATCTTCTTACCTTTTAACGGTTTCTGAAATACGAGATAAGCGGTATCTCCATCTCCTCTCTGCTCAGGCCTCCATGCATTCCGATCATGTCTATTTCAGAGGAATCCGGATCCAGTGTGGAAAGCGTGGAGTCAAATATTGCTGTCCCATCGGGCGGCATAATCACAATATCCTCACCGGATCCGAACCTCAACTTCCTTAAATCGCATGGTCCAATCAGGCCTTTTTTGACTGCGTCCTTGAAGTTGATGGGAGCAAATCCATCAAAATTTTCAAGGATGTGCTCCACGGATTCGCCCATCGTGTCTTTTCTGAGATGAAGGAATGGTGCCCTTAAATCCCCAACCGCTGGACAGATCATGTTATTTCTAAGCTTGGTATCGCCTGCAATGTCCCTGATATTCTCTCTTGGAACAACAGTATGGCCATGGTCAGCTGAAATCAAGATTCCGGTGTTTGCTGTATTCAGATTTTTAGAAAATTCAAGGATCATATGAAATATGCTCTCAATTTCATTTGCTGTTTCCTCTGTATACGGGCCAACTTTATGTGAAATTGTGTCAACAGTTGGTATATAGCAGAAATGTAACGATTGCCCCCTCTCTCTTTCAAGATCGGATTTAAGAAGGGTAAAAAGATGTGAGTGAGACAGATAAGGCCTGATTATTGCTGAGCCTGTTGTTATTTTTGTAAGCCCGCTCTTACTAATGGCCCTTGGTGAATAATAAAAAGACTTGACTCCATCTTTTGTAAGAGATGAGTGTATGGTATTGCCAATCAGGTCCGGGGTTGAGTTCAATACATGATCTGATATTGACCGGCCCTTCAATCCAAGCGGGGACATGTTTATCATGTTGCATACTGTTCCAATGGAGCTCAAATACTGAGTGTAGCCTATCACTCCATGCTCTCCTGGTGTTAGGCCAGTGTGGCACGATATGGTTGCAGTGGATGTTGTTGAGGGAAATGTACTTGTGATTACATCCAGGTCTGCTTTATCGATAAATTCTTGTGTATGCGGAAGGTTGAATTTTTCCAGTGCCCATCTGACAGTACTGGTGCCAAACCCATCGAGAAAGAAGAATATGAGACGATCAACATGAGGGAAGTCCTTCCCTGCAATTGGACTTTTATTTCCGGTTATTTTTAAGCCTAAAGTTCTTGATATTATGGATGGGGCATCTGAAATAGAGGCTTTTCCATACATTGGCTTTACAGACTGTAAATTGTCTGCAATAACCAATTTTTCAGTATGATCAAACCTTACAATTCCCTCAGTTTTCATGCAGGATATTATGACTCATGATTATTAAATAAATTTATTGAAAAGCGTAATGGTCTACAATTTTATTTTTTTTGGAAGTTATTGTTTCACCCGATAAATGGCATCCCCGATAATATTAACATCCACCTTCTGCATGAAGAGATGTGGCAGTGGACTTCGACAGATACATTCAGCTATGGGAAAAGCAGCAGAATGCTCTTATTGAGAAGAGGGAAGAGAGATTTTCTTTCATGATAGATTTCCTGAAACACTCATCTGGAGATTTAAAGAGAATACTTGACCTCGGCTGTGGGCCCGGGTCTCTATCCATCAGGCTTTCACAATCGTTCCCGCATGCTGAAATATATGGGATCGACTATGATCCTGTTTTGCTAAGGATAGGCAAAGAATCAACATATGGAAAAAGAATAACGTTTCTGGAGAGGGATCTTAAAAGTGGGACATGGATTCAGGGGCTTCCAAGTGAAGGGTTTGATGCAGTGGTATCTACAACTGCGCTCCACTGGCTTCCATACAGCAATCTGGAGAACGTCTACATACATGTCAATTCCATTCTAAGGCCATCAGGGATATTTATGAATGGGGACCACTTTCACAGTGTTTTTGAGGATAAAACTGCAAGAATAATCTACGATCAGATGAGACACTTAATGGAAAAGTCACTTCTAAAGGAGATGGGTGCCATGGACTGGGGCCAGTGGTGGAAATATGTGGAAGAATCTGGAGACTTCAGGGATGAGCTTGCTGAAAGAAATAAAAGATACAGCAACGGCCCCCATGATCATGGAATTCCCCTAGAAACCCATTTTGAGCTCCTGAGAAAAGCTGGTTTCAACACAGCAGATATACCATGGAAATATCTGAACAACTCAGTACTTGTTGCTATCAAAGAATAGAGGTTTAGAAAATTTAGAAACCGTTTTTCTTAAATCGGAGTTTCAACTCATCAATAATGAAATGCCCGGTTTGCCTTGAACCTTTAGAATCATATGTAAACATGTCGTCACATTTTCTTTCTGAGAATGAGAAATCAGAACCAGGCCATGTCATGTTCCTCAACAGGTACATCTATAAAATGAGAATTGGAAAGAAGGATCTCCAGGAAAAGCTGGAAGGTTTCTTCAATATGAAAGACGGTTTCAGGGGCTGGATCATAAAAACTTTCATAAACAGGTTTTTTAGGGAATCTCCACACCCATTCATCATTGAGAATCAGCATCCTAAACCTTACCTTATCAGAGGATATGCTATAGAGCATCACCATTTTCTATGGCAGTGGGTACGATCCTGCTCATACATTATCGGTAATTCAGATAATGATGATGTTGTCCAGTACGAGATTGAAAACATTACGTCAGAATGGTATGGAACTCATGACACTCCTTCACACCATGAACTGCTTCTTCGAATGGGGGAAGCTTATGGCCTCACCAGATCAGAAATACTTAATTCAAGGCCTCTTCCGGCAACAGAAGCAGCAATAGAATTCTGGTCCTCTGCCTGCAAAAACCTCACCTGGCAGGAAGGAATGAGTGCGATGCATTCCCTCGAGCTTATTGCGAACAGGAAGATTATTGAGTATGGGGGAAAATATGGTTATTTCGATCCATCAATAATGAATTCCCCTGAAATAAATGCTGAGGCTAAGGAATTTCTTAAGGAAGGCTATCTGGCGGATGTATCGCATTCAGAAAGGGCACTGATAATAATAAGCAGGCACTCAGATATGGATACGCTTCAGAACTGCCAGGCACTATTCATGAGATCCATAGAGTATTTCTATGATTATCTTCTGGCTAGAATAGAGAGGGGTCATCTGCTTGAAAACAAACAATGAGAATGGCTGCGGCCTCTGTGACGCAACCTGGGGAGAGTACTTCCGGGAAATAGATGGTGATAACATGGTATTCTGCTGCAGCATTTGTGCTGACATATTCCAGGAGATGGTTAAGAGGGTCAAGGAGAATACAGGCTGGAAATCAATAGACTACGTTGAGCTCCATGGAAACTATTCCAAGGGGAGAGAATGCACAGCACGTAGTGGAAATGATAACTTTTCATACTACTTCAGAACCTATTCCGACGGAAAATTCATAACATTTGAAAAGAGATAGGGAGGGGGGTCCGTTTCCTATGGAACAATCCTTGGACGAGATACCTCCCCATTGATCTTCCTGTCCCTTACAAGAACTTCAACCTCAGTCCCTGCCTTTGAGTAATCCCTATCAATAAAAGCAAGGGCAATAGCTCTTCCAAGAACTGGGGAAAGTGTACCGCTGGTTACTTTACCTATGATCCTGCTTCCTGAAAATACTGTTGAGCCTGCTCTTGGAATTATCTTTCCATCCATCTTTATTCCTCTGAATATCTCCCTGCTCTTACTACTTTCCAGTCCTTCCTTTCCTATGAACTTGCCTTTATTTGTAAGTATAAATGATATTGAACATTCCTTTGGATTTCTGTCCGATGAAAAATCTGTACCTGAGAGGAGCATTCCCTTTTCCATTCGCAAAGTATCCCTAGACCCAAGGCCACATGGAAGGCCACCAATTTTTCTTAAACTTTCAATAAGTTTCTGCCATAATGCAGGAGCGTTCTCCGATGGTATGAGAAATTCAACTCCCTTCTCCCCAGTATATCCGGTTCCAGAGACAATCATGCCATGATTGCCAGTTATCTTATTCATTGCATAATCTGAAGATTTTACCTCATAAAATTTGAATTCTCCAGGATACTTTATACTCATTTCTTCCAGAATATCCAGTGACATTTTTCCCTGTAGCGCTATGCAAGCTATACTGTCTGAAACATTCTCTAGATGAACGTTAAAATTTTCCGAGTGCTTTTTCATCCACTCAAAAACAGTATCTGTTGTTGCGGCATTTGGGACTATAAAGTATCTCTCTACAGAAATCCTGTAGAGTATTGTATCATCGATTATATTCCCATCATCATTCAGAAATGCTGTATATGCAGCAGTTCCTTCTTTCAGTGCTGAAACATCGGTGGGAAACATGAAATTCAGAAATTTCTCCGAATCCTTCCCTGTAATTATTATATCTCCCATATGGGATACGTCAAATATTCCAGCTTTCTCCCTGACAGCCATATGCTCGTCAAGAATTTTTCCGTATTGCATTGGCATGTCCCAGCCATGAAAATCAACCATGGTGGCATTCAGTTTCAGATGTTCATCATAAAGTGGTGTTCTCTTACCCATAATAATCTACTCTCCAGTGGAAATATACCCCTCCCCCTCTACCATTTCCAGGAACATCCCATGGATCCTCAGGTCATCCGTCAGTTCCGGATGAAACGTAAGGCCTAGGACATTGCCCTTTCTCAACATTACTGGTTCATCTCCATACTTTCCAATGATTGAATCCTCATCAGCATTAACTATCTTTGGGGCCCTTATGAATGGAACAACCATTTTTCCAATGGAGTTTACAGTGATTTCACCCATGAATGACTCCTTCTGCCTTCCGTATGCATTTCTTGTCACTGTGGCATTCAATATTCCCATTCCATTAACCCTTGGATCTCCGGTATCCTTGGAGATAAGTATGAGACCTGCACATGTACCCATTACAGGCATGCCTGACTTGCATTCCATTTTTATCAGGTCATAAATTCTGTAGGTATTGAGAAGTTTGTATATTGTGGTACTCTCGCCTCCCGGAATAACAATTCCTGATATTCCATTCATGTCATCCGGCCTTCTGATCTGCCTGACCTGAATGCCCCTGCTTTTTCCCGCGGCCTTTAATGAATTGATATGTTCCTGAACATCTCCCTGAAATCCAACTATTCCAACTATCATGGATTCATTCACCAAATATTTCAATGTACCTGTATGGATCCATCTTTCCGTAACAGTATTTTACTGCTCTGAATTTTCCCTTCATGCTCCTGGCTTCTTCTCTTGCATAATCTGGAGATTTATTGCCCTTTATCACCTGGGCAATAAGCCTTCCCAGATCCATGACATCGTTCTTTGTGAAGCCTATTCTGGTGATCTCCTGGGTCCCTATTCTTATACCGCTAGGATTCTGAGAGTCTTTGCTTGTATCACCCGGAAGGAGGTTCTTATTGACGATTATCCCTGATTTTTCAAGATCCTCCGCTACCTTTCTTCCTCCACCGTTTACCCTGACATCGGCAACAAGTGTATGCGACTCAGTGAATCCCCTAGATTCCCCGAGAACTTTTATGCCTTCAGAGTGGAGCGTTTCAGCAAGTGTCCTGCTGTTTTCTATAATGGCAGCAGCATACTTCTCGCCGAATTCCAATTCTTCGGCCATGGTCACACCAAGGGCTGCCATCGAATTGAGGTGATGATTGCTTATCGTTCCTGGAAACACGCCTCTCTGTATCTTCTTCCAGATATCCTCACCAGTGTTGCCGAGGATAATTCCCCTCTGAGGTCCAGGAAATGTTTTATGCGTACTTCCTGTTATAATCTCGGCGCCTTCTCTAAGGGGCTGCTGGAATCTCTTTCCAGCTATGAGCCCAAGGACATGTGCACCATCATACCATACCCGGGAACCCGCTTCCTGGAATGCATCCTCCATTTCCTTTAAAGGGGTGGGAAATAGGAATACAGACTGTCCAAACAGGCAAACCTTAGGCTTCTCTTTCACTATCATTCTGGAGGATTCATCAGGAAGAACTGTCATGGTCTCGGGATCGAAAGGATAATTCAGGATCTTTAAACCTCTCAGCCCAACAGCTCCGAAGGATGCAGCACTTATATGGCCTCCTCCGGCCAGATCCGGGGCAGCAACCTTATCTCCCGGCTTCATGAGACCATATATGACAGATGTGTTTGCGTTGGTGCCCGATATTGGCCTTGGATCACAATAGGCGGACTGGAACAGCCTTTTTCCTAAGTCTGTGGTAAGGTCCTCTATTTCATCTACAAAGCTGTTACCCTGATAGTAACGGTGATGTGGCAGCCCCTCGGCATATCTGAAACCCAGATCTGTGGTTAGCATCTCCATTGCAAGTGGGCTCATAATGTTCTCAGAAGCAATAAGGGGGATGCTTTCTGAGAAGAATTTCTGATGCTGCATTGCCAGGCTGCGGATTTTTAAGGCTTCATCCCTGAAGGACATGCTCAGGCAATTTCCAGTTGTTATATAGACATGTTGAGAAAGTTTCAGAAGTTAAAAACAGGAGATCAATGCAAAAAATTAGTGGAAAAGTAATACCTTCTATTTGGTCTCATACCGGTACCGGGATTCTGGTTGAGGTCCTGCACCTCATAGACAAAATCCGGCTCTCCAAATATTTCCAGAAGTTTCCTATCATTATAATCAAAGTTCATAACGTACTTTCCCCTGATACTGTGAAGCGCATTTCTCATACGGAAGTAATCATCACTTGAGAATGTGTTATGGTACCATTTCTTTGATCCATATGGTGGATCCAGGTAAAAAAGTACAGAATCTGAATCATATTTTCTTATTATTGGCTCAAAATCACTGTTTTCGATAATCCAGCGTGATACCTTTTCAGCTATCGCAGGGAGCATCTCAAAAGTCTTTCTTGAATAGGGTATGACAGCCTTCTCCCTGGTAGCGTAAGTATTGCCTTCCCCTCCAAAACTTATTGTGTGTTTGAGGATTGTTAAGAGAGCTTCAGAAATATCAGGGGCAACATCTCTTGTGGAGGCCCACCTTCTGAAGTTCGCATCAGCCCTTTCAAGGCTTTCCCTCTTGAAAAGCCCTGCTCTTAAAGCTTCCCCAAAATGTCTCCGGACAGCGGCTGGATCTTCCTTGATGGTTTCAAAGACCCGGCAGATCTCGGGATTCACATCGTTGTATATGATACGTTCAGAGGGGACATTGAGGGACACGTATCCGGAACCGCCGAAAAGATCCACGAAAGTAATGCAGCCTGAGGACCTGAATAGATCCAAAAGTGGCTGCAGGAGTGAATTTTTGGTTCCCGGGTACTTGAAGAGCCTTAACTTTTCCATCCTTATTTAGGATATATCCTCATAGGAATAATCAATTTATCATGAGGAAGTATTTCAATTACAGCAAAAAAAGGATATCTGGAGGGAGATATAACAGTGAAATCAGAAAATAATGAAAAATCATCTGAAATAGATGCATTGTTTGCATCCTATTCTGGATGGAAAGGAGACACAATTTCAAAGTTGCGTTCTGTGATCCTTTCTGTTGATCCTGAGATCAGGGAAGAGGTCAAATGGAAGAAGCCCAGCAACCCTTCTGGCATACCTGTATGGTACAGAAATGGGATAATATGTTTTGCGAACATTCTCAAGAAGTCCGTGAGGCTAACGTTCCCTAAGGGTGCTTTTATAAACCTCCCAGGAGGGACATTCAATGAGAGGTTAAATAGCAAAAGTGTAAGGGCGCTTGATTTCTATGAGGATTCCCAAATCGACGAGAAATCTGTATCTCTTATCATCAGAAATGCAATAGAGATCAACACTGGTGAAGGGAGAAAATAATCCTGCAACCCATTGTCAGAAGTATTTCTCAATGCTGCAAAATCTATTTTCAAGATAGGCATTTCCAATAATTTCCCTCTTCATTCATTACTATCGGCAATTGAGAACGATCAGATGGCCACATCAAGAGCTTAGGGAGATTTCCCCTTTTCCCAATAACGAACAGTAGCCTCCGACCCTTATATCACACGGAATACCTTCCTTTAATGACCCTTTTACATATATCATGCTGGGCCTATTTATTTCAATTCCCTGCTCTATTATCCCGGCCTTTTCATGCCCGAGGATCCCATACTTCAGCATCCATGCTGCTGCGGGCCCTGCAGCTGAGCCCGTTGCAGGATCTTCACCCCCGTAAAATATCATCCTTGCATGCGCAACAGCGTTACTGTGAACTGTCTGGAAACAGATAGGGTAGAAGAAGTTGGCATCGGATGATCTGAGATAATCCGTCATTTTTGCGTGGTCAGGCCTCAGGTTCTGTACAGTCTTAAGATTTCTGAAGGGAACAATTATGAAAGGATTCCCGGTAGATACTGTCTGAACATGAGCAATATCACTGATCTCCCCTTCCTGAACATTGAATATTTGTGCAATTTCTGAAATTTTGTGCATATTCCCAAAATGAGGATCCTTCTGCCTCATCTCGCCATATACGCCCAAGGAATCTTCCTTGAAAGTAACAGGGATTTCGCCAACTTCCAGGGAGAGCTTTACATCTTTGAGGTCATGCAAAACACTCATCAGATAAGCTGTTCCAAGAGAAGGGTGCCCGGCAAATGGGAGTTCCTCTTCCTTGGTGAAGATCCTTGTCCTGAAAACTTTCTCTCCATTCGATTTTTCATGATAACCGGTGATGAATGTAGTCTCCGAAAGGTTCATCTCCAGTGCAATCCTCTGCATATCAGTTCCTGACAGCTTGTCCGCTCGTGGAAAAACGGCCAACTGATTGCCCTCCAGTTCCTTGGGAGAGAAAACATCCAGCCAGTAAAATTCATATTTTTTCATGAAAAATGTAATGTCTACACCCTAAATAATCATCCACATCCCCATGAGCCTTAAATCTGCAGAATGATC
Source organism: Thermoplasmatales archaeon UBA447 (assembly GCA_002503205.1). Lineage (GTDB taxonomy): Archaea > Thermoplasmatota > Thermoplasmata > Thermoplasmatales > Thermoplasmataceae > UBA447. The sequence continues at coordinate 20,025 of DARE01000046.1, forward strand.
CTGAAAGGAATGTTCAGCTTCAAAATTCAAATTTCTTCTTAACTTGCTTTTTTTTGCTCAGTGCTTTAATCCTGGGCAGGCCAATATCTTAGTTATGAACAAAATTATAATACTTGTGTCTCAACAAAACTTTGTCGATAGGAGCGAGGAGATAGAAATCTTGGAGAATGTTTACTCATCTAAGTAAGCTTCATTGTTCATTCTTTACGGCAGAAAAAGGGCCAACTGGAGTTGAAACCTCTGAAGTTCAGATATTTGGCTGAGATTTTCAAATTTGTATTTGAAGATTCTTGCAAGACATATTTTGTATTTGGCGTTATACCAGAATATCTCCCGAAACTTAATCCCGAGATTGGATTTCGGCAAAACGTATCAGAAAATGCCAAGCAAGAGGTTCAGCTCCCTATGAAGAGGCAAAATTTATCCTTAAAACTGAATTCAGGGAACCGATGAATTACATGCTGATCCTTAGATCCATTTCCTATGGAAATCATAGGTTGGCTGAAATATGGGTTTAAACAGCCTGGACAAGAGCATGGTATCCAAGTATATTGATTTCTTAATGTCACTTGATCTTGCAATATCTGAAAAGCCGTTCGGTGCATTTGAGAAATTTAAAAGAAAGTAATACTGGAGATCTGACCAGTATCTGAAGTTCTGATTCAGGTACGTATTTCCGCATAGAAGCGAAATAGAGAGTTCTCACAAAAATGGTGTTCCTGAGATTATAAAGTCAGATTTTCTTAGCTTTGTGTGTGAGAAGTTAGAGGACCTCATGAAAGAACTCATACTGGCAGGTGTACTTGGCAGATCCTTTTGGCAGTTTCCAGATGGTGGTGGAAGAGTAGATCTGGAAAGAAAGGGATAGAAGTTGAGGACTTCGATATTGTTGCACATTCAAAAGTACGCGTAGAATTGCTTTTCACTGAAGGCAAATGGACCAGCTGCGCTGTGCCAATTAATGTGGTTGAAGATTTAACGATGAAATCAGAAACCTTGAGAAAACAATAAACTGGCGAAAACTTGAATACGAATCCGAGAGTGGAAAACCTCTGACCTCAATACTTACGGGACTCTGGAGTCTGAGAATTGGGTACTATATGGCAATTTATCAGATAAAGAACATCTAGCTAATAGTTGTAGTTATCAGGAGCGGACATAGAAAGAACGTTTATTGATAACTGTTTAGAATGGGGGTGTTTGGATTTGATGACTATTTTTGAGAATAAGGTAACTCTGTGTCTTTTGGAGTAAATTTCTTATATCATTATAGCGTATAAGATTAATTTGTGAAGAAAAAGATAATGACAAATGAATCCCGCGATCATAGGTCCTGGGTAACTTCACATACTGAATGCCCCAATTGCCACTACAAGTTCAATTTTAGGCATTCCAAGTGGGGTTCTGCAAGTGCCGTTAGGGTTGGGTCAAACTGGACACTCATCTGCCAAAATTGCAAAACAAAGGAGAGTTTTCTCATAAAAAAGGGTGAAGAGGATGGTTTGCCATTGATTATTGACCAGTCATTGTCGCCTTTCCTAATAGGAGCACTACTAGGTACGATTGGGGTTTTTATTGCAGTGATTGCACTTTATTTTACGATATCCAGAAACACAACTTCTGGAGTCTTCATTTACGGTTTCGTGATTTCTCTTATCGTCTATGTAGTGTATATGATTTATCTTGGATTTATTTCCAGATCTTCTGGAAGATCCAACATAATGAGCCAGGTTCAGAGATAAATACTGTCTATTTCAGGGATACCCCGCACAAATAACTAGAAACAAAAAAGGTAAAAGATTGTTTTTGACATTAGGATCACAAATCACTTAGAAGTTATAGCGTCAACCATTTATTGTTTATGGCCCTTGCATAGAAATCTGTGAGAAAAAAATCCATTTACTTTTGTATCTGGAAGCAGGAAAATTATAATGGACCGGTCAGGATTTGATTAATTTTTTAAGTAAGTAATTACTGCTTTACATGAATATAAGAAAACTATCCCTTATCTCATAAAGCCCAAACATTACTGCACCCGTGTAAAAATTGACGAAAAGGCAAGAATTATATTGCAATTATACATTGGCTATACAAGGTATATACATGGATTACACAACCATACAGATTAGCCGATCTACAAGAGAGAAACTGAATGGGCTAAGGGCATACAAGAGAATGACATATGATGAGTTGCTGAATGCACTCATTTCACTAATTCCTGAGGGTGATGATGAAGGAGTTTACACTGAGGATTTCAGGGCTTCCCTGCTTAGGGGTCTTCTTGATGTGAAAGAGAAGAAGACTCACACATTAGAAGAAGTGAAGAAACAGTTGGGAATTCAGTGACAAACTATGAAGTTGAATTTTCAGAGGAATCTCTTTTTCAGCTTCGAGGCCTGGACATTCCGGTAGCCAAAAGGATTATCCGGAAAATAGAAAGCACAAGAAGTGATCCGCACAGGTTCTTTGTCAGGGTGGTCGGGAGGACTGAGTACAAGCTGCGAGTCGGTGACTACAGAGTGATTGCCGACATTGAAGAAAATAGAAGAGTTATAGTTGTCAGTTCATTGGGTCACAGAAGGAACATCTACAAATGACAACCCTTCCTTTTGAGATAGTATTTTAAAATCGCAAAAGCCAATTTAAGTAAGAATAGACCGTTCGGGATTTGATTAATATTTTAAGCGAATGTTATTATATCAACTATTGGAGTTTTAATAACTTTCAATTCTTACATTTTCTATATCCTGGAAATGTTTTATGTTTCGTGTAATTAGAATTTCATTTCTTCTTGAACAGATGCCCGCAATCATAGAATCCTCTGGATCGATTACCAATCCACTTCTTCTTTTTTGGGCGAATATTCTCCCAGCCTCTCTTGCTGAATCCTCATCAAAACTTATTATTGATAGACCATTAAGTATTCTAGTTATCTTATTTCTTTCCTGTTCCTGTTTAATGCTAAGGTTAACCCCAACAAATAATTCAAAAATTGAAATCGAGGTAACTGCGATAGTATTCCCTGTTTTTTCAATTTCATCGGCTTTCCTTATCGCATCCTTATCCGATTTCATTATGTCAACAAGGAACGAAGTGTCAGCAATCATGATTCACCTATCTCCTTTTTGATCCTATCCATTCGTTTCCCACTCGCTTTCCTTAAATTTTTAATATTTTTCTCTAAAGACCCTCTCTCTTCTTCTTTTAAAATACCCTTTAAATCAAGTATATTCGTTTTTTTTGTGAGTCTATTTATAACGTCTGTAAAGCTTTCATTTCTAGACTTAAGTTCTGATAATCTAAGGTATGCTTCATCAGAGATTGATATGTTTTTACTTCCCATCAAATCCACACACATATATGTGTGTAAAATATAAAGATTTTTCCAAATTGTAACATATCTGGTCTCATTTTTGACAGACAAAAACTATTATCCACTGATTAGTAATGAATGGGTCTGTTAGTACCTTCCAAACTCTCTCTGTGGAACAACTGATCTCGACTTCTTTCTCAGCTTTAATTCCATATTTAACTTAAAAGATATACAATAATATTCTTTGCGCAATGGACCGGTCGGAATTTGATTAAAGTTTTAAGCGAATA
>DARE01000060.1:0-7419 GCA_002503205.1 Thermoplasmatales archaeon UBA447
GGCCTTATCGTTACCTCATTCATCTCCCTATTCCTTCTCAAAGACAGGCCTGTTACAAAAAAGACCAACCGTGTTATGAACAACGAAAGTGGCAAATATGTTCTGAAGCATCTTGTTTCTAATGCAATAAACGGAAGTGGTCTTGGCCTCTCAATTGTTCTTCTTCCTGCATGGTTTGAACTGAGATATGGTATTGATGCATCCCAGGTTGGTCTCGTATTTCTGTTTTCATATGTGGGGACAGCAGCCGGCTCATTCCTTATGTCCAGAACAGGACTTCTTAAGATGAGAAATCGTTCCAGAACCCTATTTACTGCCTCTGTGACCAGAATAATACAGGGTGCACTTATGGCCGTTGTTGCATTTTCTCCATTCCTGCCGCTGGCAGTGGCTGTTTATGCAGGGAGATCCTTTGTGGCCGGTGTGGGAGCTCCAAACAGGACAACTGTCAATGTGAGCGGAATAAGCAGTGGAGATTTTGGCGTAGGGACAAGCATTCAGGGTATTTCATCAAGGGTAAGCCAGTCATTTTCCGGATTATCTGGATATTTGATGGATGTCTCTCTTCCCCTCCCCCTTCTCACTGGCGGGATTTTGCAATCCATTTCCGGAGTGGTCTACTACAAGCTTTTAAAACGCGGTAACTCTTGATTTATTCACTTTCTTGTGAAATTTTAATTTATGAACTTAAGATTCAGGGAAAATGATTAGTGCTTGCACCGTGTATTCATGACATGGTACATCTGAAAGCCATGCCTCTATACCTTATACCTCTTGTGATGCTTGGTATTCTGGTTTTTTCAATACTTTTCCTGTAAATTCAATAAATATCAATGGCCTTATTTGCCATGACATTTTTCACTATGCATGACAGAAAAAATTCTTATGCATGTTGGCCCGAGTAGGGGGAATATTGAGATATCTGAGAGTGCTGCTGTGCATGATCAGGGGTTTTCATCCTCTGAATTTTCGGAAAAAATGAGGTATACTCTCAATGGAATTCTCAAGATTTCTGGAGCTAGGACAGGATACAGGCCATTCGTAATACCTGGAAGCGGCACGGCAGCTATGGAATCACTCAGTACGTTTCTCTCTCCCGGCGACAGCATACTTGTTCTGAGTCATGGAACATTTGGGGATAGGTGGAAAGGAATTTTCTCAAGATATCCTGTTAAGGTAAATGTACTGCGTTCGGCTCCTGGAAAACATTTATCCATAGATGATATCAGAAATGCTGCCAGTGACCATCATTACAGGATGGCAATAATGACCCATGTGGAGACAAGTACTGGTCTCCGTGCTGATCTTAATGCTATTATAGAGGCTGTTAGGGACTTTGCGGATATATTGGCCGTTGATTCAGTGGCAAGTTTGGGTGGTGAAAAACTTGATCTGGCAAGTCTTGGTATAGATGTAACTGTTTCCGCTTAGCAGAAAGCCATTGGGGCAGCCCCAGGAGCGGGAATAATAGTAGCTTCATATGAGATCATGGAACAGATCAGGGATGGGGGGCTTTCTGGTTACTTTCTTAACCTTCTTAACTGGGAGCCTGTTATGGAAAAATTCATGGATGGCTCCTGGGGTTATTTTGCTACACCCCCAATTGGGGTTATTTATACAATGGCAAAGGCTCTCGAACTCATAAACAACGAGGGCATGGATAACAGAATAAAGAGGCATGAAAGGCTTGCTTCACTCCTCAGGGACGGCATAGAAGGCATGGGATTGAATATTGTTGCAGAACTGCCCTATCGCAGCAACACAGTAACTGGTGTATTTCTGAAAGGGATAGATTCTCCTGAATTTATCAGGAAATGCCTTAACTATGGTGTTGAATTCGCAGATGGTGCCCTTCCTGAAATGAGGGGAAAATATTTCAGAATCGGCCACATGGGGTGGGTCCAGGAAACAGATATAAAGATGTCACTTGAAGCCATAGAAAAGGCACTCAATGCGTTTAAGTGACATGCAGGCTCTAACACTGCCATATAAATAAAATTAGATGCTGAATCAGTAAAAAACTATGCTTTTCATATATATGGAAGAGCATATATAGTCGGATGTCATATATAAATTAGGGGTGAAAGAATGAACTATATATGCCCCAAATGTAGAGGCTCTGGCTATATCAAGGATGAGTCTGACCACCTTGACATATGTGATAACTGCTGGGGACTTGGCTATGTTGAGGAGAACGCTGCTGAAAGTCGATACTCTGCATCTCCTGAGGAAAAGAGAATCAGGAGGAATGCAATCATTATCCTTGCAGTGACTGTAGCAGTTTTCTATTCTGTTCTTTTCCTGCTTTCACTTTTCATCAAATACACATCCATAGAGATGGTGATTCTCATACTTGCATCGTATTATGCTGGAATAATTGGCAGTTCCATATATGTGAGGCATGCGATGAGGAAAATAAATTCTGGAGGCAGGGGGTCAGACCTGCCTGGGCAGCACTAGATATTTTAGGGGCATTTTCCTGAGTTTATCTGATCCTTGAAAAGTTCCACATAGGGAGAATCAGAAGGAGCATTTCCATTAAGTGAGAGAAATGTGGAGGGGTTTGGAGAATAACCCTTCAGTGTAGTTCCTGTCTGGCTGTCCCAGTCCTTAACCTGCTGTTCATCATATTTTATGCAGAATTCTCTGCTTGAGAGAGAGCCTAACGTGTAGCATACAGGGTTTTCAGGAACCATTCCTCCGACAAAACCTCCTTCCAGCATACTCCATTTCTGACCCGGAGCTAAGGTGAAAACAAAGGCTACAATACTCTTTCCTCCGGTGAAATTGACAACCATAAGAGGAGGTGAATTACTTGCCACCCCTTTATCGACAAGAGCAGAATTTGTTGGCGTAAACGATGTGTTGAACCCGCTGTTGTTCAGATATACAGGCCAGAATGCATTTCCGAAGTAGTATCCAGATCTGTAAAGAACGGCTGAAATTTTTTTAGAGGAACTGTTGGAAAAATTCCACTGCACAGTTCCGTTCTTTTCATCATACCACTTCCAGCTCACATTTATTTTCTCGAGTATCGCCCTTACAACTCCGATTTCATTAATCATAGACTCTCATACTCCAATGTGGTATAAAAAATTGAAGATTCAGAATTTTTTTAAAATTGATGTAATGGATCAAAAACAATTCATAATTGAGAACGCAGGTCCTGAAGCAATTCAGTTTCTACATGTTTTGTCCATAATATCTCGGGGATGTCTATGAATATGAAAATATCCGAAAGAAGCAGAACCTCGATTGCCGTAACTGCCAGGTTCTGGACAAGTTTTCCGACGCCCACGTCAACTTCAAGGTTTTCGGAGCCGTCTTGCTGTTTGAAAACAAAGGTAAGTGCCCTGTCTGCCGATATAACATCCCTGAGGAAACCAGCCTTGAGGACCTGCATTACAGCCTGGCCATTCTGGACATTTGACTGAACCCTCCATCCCTTGAACTGAAGGGAGCTTGTAAATGAGTTTACTATGTCCTGCAGTTTCTTCGAAGTCTGGAACTGTACTGTTTTTTTAAATATCTCCATAGTTTTAGATGGATAACTTTGTGCTTAATACTTTTGGTATGAAAAGAGATATTTGCTCATTCCCTGAGCTATTTTTTCAGCAAATTTTCCAAAGCCCCTTCCAGATCTGGGAACAGGAATGGATATCCATACTTTTCTGCCTTAGCGGGAATGACTTTCTTACCCTTTATCAGAAGATCAGAGACCTCCCCAAACATCATCCTTATGATAGTGACCGGGACCTTTATTCTTGAAGGCTTGTTCAGAACTCTTCCAAGAATGGCTGAGAATTCATTCATCCTTGGAACCTGTGGAGAAGAAGCATTAATCGGGCCGCTAATATCCTTTTTCTCAAGCGGGAATAGTGCCAATCCCACCTCATCATCCAGGTGTATCCAGGGGAACCACTGGGTCCCCGGCTTTATTGGGCCACCCAGTCCTCTGTTGAAAACCTTGACAAGCTGCTCTAGGGCACCCTCTGAAGAGTCCAGAACCACACTTGTCCTTATATTGACCACTCTGACTTTGTCAGATTTAGCTTTTTCTGCAGCCTCTTCCCATTCCTTTACAAGAACTCCCCAGAAATCTTCAGCAGCAGGTTCATCCTCTGTTATTTCTCTGTCATCCCATTTATCATAACCATAGATTCCGGCTGCTGAACCGTTTACAAAAAGTTCTGGGGGAACCTGGCATTTTTTAATAGCCTCAGCAATGGCTGATGTATAGTCTACCCTTGATTCGTATATCTCAGTTTTGTAGTTGCCCTTCCACTTTTTGAAGATTGGGGCCCCAGAAAAATTAAAAACAGCAATGGAGCCATTGATTATTTTCTCTAAGTCACCCTCTTTACCTGTAAATCCATAATATTCGGACGCGCCTGGAACCTTTTGCCTTACCTTTTCCCGATCTCTTCCAACTGCAGTTACAGAATAGCCCCTCTTAATTAATTCCTTGCAGACAGCAGAACCTATCAGGCCGGAGGAACCAAAGACAACAGCCTTATTCTGATCTCCCATGAAAGAATATTATGATGGGCAATATAAAACCGAGTAAATTGAAACTTTACACTTTCACCTTTAATTATGAAGTTATAATGGCTGCTTATATGTGCCCAAGTTTTTTAAGCACAAGATAAGCCGCCGCAACATCTTCAAGACCCACACCCATCGTTTTGAGTACAGATCTATCCGGTTCCTTTGAAGGGGGCTTTATCACTAAATCCTTCAGCTCTATCATTTCCTTTTGAGGATAATTTTTTCTGAATCCAATTATTTCTCCAGTTTCCTTTAAAGCCTGTTCAATATTCTCAACCACAACAATATCACTCTCAGCAAGTACATCCTCTGCAGCTTCCCTCCTCATAGGGAGGTTTCCGCCACACAGATTCACATGATACTTTTCACCGAGATCCTTGCGCGAAAAAATGGCCTCGTTTGAGTTCGTGATTGAACTTATTACTGTGGCATTCCTGGTCGCTTCGCCCACCTTATCATGGGCTCTTGCCTCAACACCGAACTTTGACTGCATTCTTCTGGCAAAACTTCTGGCATTTTCAGGATGCCTGGAGTACACATGAACGAGCCCGCAATCGAATACTGAAAGCAAGCCTTCCAGTTGAGTTTCGGCCTGAAAGCCTGAACCTATTATTGCTATCTCCTGTTCCTTCTTTTTCAGAATAAGCTGGGAAACCATTGCTGGAAGCGCCCCTGTCCTTATCTGCCCCAGGCGATTGGCCTCAATCACCGCAATTAGATCTGATGTTCTGGTATCGAAGACGAGGACGACAAATCTCGCCCCTCCCTTTCCCGCAATGTAACACTTCATCCCTGCAAGATGATACTTTGCAAATATGCCCGGCATAGAGTTGAGAACAACACCATCTGAGTGGAGCCTTTCTCTAGGAGATACTGAAGAGTGACCCTCTCCTAGATCCTGAAATGCCTCCCTTAAAATTGAGACCGTTTCCTTCATTTCCAGGGTTTCATCAACTTCTTTTTCAGTTATATAAAGCATAGGTGATCATGCATTTGTGGCATTAAAAAAGTTCTATTGAAAGTAGCAGAGGTGGATTTCTTCCAAATATAGGGACCTATCATAGAGTGCCATGATAATCTGTATATTTTTCCATCTCTTATATAACATAGTAAGTAATGAATAAATTCATAATAAAGCCACTATATATGTTAATATGCATTATTTTAATCATAATATTTGAAGCAATGTAACAAATTACTTATAATATAAATCATATAGAATTCTGATATTGAATGTCCGTTTCATTGAACAATGAACGGACCCTTGTTAGGAGATTGACACTTCGCAATCTCATTTTCCTTGGCCTTGGATATGATATGGCCACAGGGGCACTTTTCAGCGCTACAGCTATTGTGTCGGCAGCGGGTCCTGAAGGAATAATCACGTATCTCGTGGCAGGTTTGTTCTATTCTGCCCTGGGTGTTATATTCATAGAGCTCTCCAGGGTATACCCTGAGGCTGGATCTGTTACAAGATTCACCCTCTATTCACATGGAAGGACACTAAACCTCATTAACGGTTTCGCAGACCTCATCTGGTATCTTTTCATACCACCAGTAGAGGCTATTTCAGTCTCCTACACACTGAATGTTTTCTTCCCCTATTTCATAAACAGTGCGGGAGATCCAACCATATATGGTGCAATTCTTGGGTTCGGAATAGTCCTGCTTATGCTTCCAGTGAACTACTTCGGAATTTCAAGGTTCGGAAGGGCGACCAACTACATATCTGCAGTAAAGATAGCACTCTATCTCACCGTCCCCATAGCACTTATCCTTTTTGTGCACAACTCGGCCAACCTTCTTCATGAAGGAGGATTTGCACCATTTGGAATCGGATCCATGTTTGCGATTCTGCCTCTTGCCATGTATAACTTTGGTGGGAGCAGAATGATCCCTGATTTTGCTGAAGAGACCACAAAAAGGAGTTACATTACACTGGGAATAATTATTGCAATACTTACCGAGACTGCAATATACACCCTTCTAGCAGTCGCTGTTGTTCTAGGCACAAACTGGTCAGCCATACACCTTGCTGCTGGATCCTGGCATTCTCTAAAGGGGCTGGCAGCCAATCCTTTCCTGGTGTTCTCTAAAAGTACAGGACTTGAATGGTTGCTTGTAATAACACTCATAGTAAGCGTTCTCTCTCCATATATTTCCGGATACATATCGGTGGGTGCCGGTACAAGGGCCCTTTTCTCTATGGGCAGATCCGGCCTTGTGGGAGACAGGATAAAAGCCATTCACGAGAAATATGCAATCCCTGTATGGTCTCTTGTTGTATTCATTGTTGTTGGAGGTTTCCTGGCACTTGTCTCTGCACCTGCCCCGAGCATATACAATCTCATAGATGATGCAACCGCCGCAGGATACCTCGGATTTGCGGCCATTCCAGTTGCCATGATTGTGTCTCGGAGACAGAAATCTACGTCGAAATTGCAGAGGATCAGAGGAGGTAATATTCTTGCTCCCGTAGCAATGGGTGTATCATCGCTGATTGCATACTGGGCTGGATGGCCTGATGAACCATATGCAGTGCTGCTGATAATGGCAGCGTCTCTTCTGTTCGGGATATATTCAAAGGCGACACAGGGCCTTCTAAACTCAATCTGGTACATTTGTTATATGGGGTTCATAACACTGATGGTTGCAATAGGAACTGAGGGACTTTACACACTGATTCCAAACAGTATCGGCCCATTTGTTGTATTTGCAGTCACTGTTGCTCTGTTTTATCCATGGGGAGTCTTTTCAGGGCTGGAAGTAAGATTCAAGGACAAAGAGTTCACTGAATTCAAGGCGGAGAGGTTTGAGCCAGAGTAATTCGTGAAAAATTCCATAAATCATCTACCCCAACCCTAATCCCGG
>DARE01000060.1:7522-10520 GCA_002503205.1 Thermoplasmatales archaeon UBA447
GGGAACAATTCATACTGGCTTGAGCGAGATGGTGACACTGTGGAAGTCCATTTCTCGCCAGAATTCCCCGAAGCCATGTCACACCTTCCTGAAGGTAAATCAGTGGAACACATTATGTATGGGAAGGAAAAGGGGGGAATGATTTACTTTTACAGATTCACGACTCTGAGTTCCTTTGGGGAGACATCCTCCGATCTGGTTGAGGATGACCCCATAATGGAATGGCTGAAGTACATCTAAAGAAATGTCCCCAGAAGAACTGGCAGAATTACAGTTGCGTCTCCATAGATGTTCACAAATTCCGCATCTTCCTTAACTTTCTTCCAGGATATTGCCTCCTCGAGCTTTGCTCCGGAAAGTGAGCCATCATATTCCTGAGCCGTTGTGACATATACAGCATAGTCCAGGCCCCCTCTGAACTGGTTCCACCATATGGTATGATGCTTTGAAATTCCACCTCCAATCATTATCGCACCGGTCTTCTTGGCATCAAATACAATGTCAGAAAGCTCATGTTCATCCTTCAAAAGATCCAGTGTGAAGTCCCTGTTCCTTTCATAGAAGGACCAGAGCTGGGAACCGAAGGATCCGTCAGTTATTCCCGGGACGTAAACAGGGATGTTATTCCTGGCCGCATTGTAAAGGATTGAGGAATCAGATTTCAGTTTCAGGCCAACCTCATGAATCAGGTCAGCTACACCCCACTTCTTTTTCATTTTGTACAATTCTTCAATGATGGGCTGCATCTTCCCTTCAATGATCTCACCATAACTTTCGTCCGGAACAAATACATTTCCTAAACGGTTTATACCAAGCTTTCTAAGCTCCCTGTCGCTGTAATCAAAGGACCCAGCATAATAATCCAGAAATGTTCTGGCTATATCATGATCCAGAGTTCCGCATGTTGTAATGATAACATCTACAAGTTTGTTTTTCACAAGATCGTTGATTATGCCTCTCGTACCAGTTGAGATTATATCCGCCGGAAAAGAGAGGAAAGTCGTATTTTCCTCCTGGAACATTTTCTCCAGTATGGAGTGCCCTGTAGCTATTTTAGCGGATGTGAAGCCACCGGAGCTGCCGTATTGTTTCATAAGCTCCCGTATTGAGGTGTTTCCATTTACTGAAGTGTCTCTGACAGGATATCTGAGCAGTTCTTTTCTATCCATGCCGGATAATAATTCAATCGGTTAAGGATTTTTAGTCCATAATTAAAACCCAAGATCATTATGATAAAAAATTAATGCAGGACAGCCATATCTCCCAATGATACTGCTCAACTTCATCATACTCTGGATACATATATTCTCTGCAGTTATATTTGTGGGCGGTTCATTTTTCATCTGGCTTGTTGTCTGGCCTGCCTCTTATGAAATAACATCTGATGAGAAGGAGAGGACAAGGATTGTCGGGAGAATCGCAAAAAGATTTGCCTACTTTACCCATGTTACAGTGGGCATCCTCATAGTGACTGGCATTTACAATGCAACCTGGTACCTGAATGACAACCCCTCGCTACTTCTTTCAACAGGGAAGGGGAGACTGCTCCTGGCAAATATCATACTGGCCGGCATTGTAATAGCAATGATCTACGGAAACAATATTTACCATGGAAAGAAAATAATGAGGCTCTCCAGGGAAGGCAAGCTGGAGCAGGTCAAGAAAATAAGGAAAATAACTCACATGATATCGTTCCTATCCCTGGCGCTTCTGCTTGCAGTTGTTGGTATGATGACGGCGATGCAGTTTTATTAAAAAAGAAAAAATTGGAAGTTTATCTTGCAGATGCCGCTATCCTTTCAGTTTCTTCTTTCTTGTTCACCGCAAAGGAAGAAGCCTCATTTCTTGAAGCGTTGATGATCTCATCAGCGAGGCAGGATGAGAAAGGTTTCTTGCTCTTGAATGAGGCATTTGTTGCACCTATGCTGATATTCCTTAGAGCAACATCGACTCTTCTTGCGGGTGATACATCTACGGCCTTCGGAACTGCAATTCCTCCATATTTAAGTCTGGTAACTTCCTCTCTGGGCGCTGCATTCTCGATGGCGTCTATGAGAACCTGAATTGGATTCTGTTTTGTCTTTTGCGCAACTATTTCAAATGCTTCCCTCAATGCTCTGTAGGCACTGTATTTTTTGCCGTTCCATTTTTCTGTCCTCATCAGCTTGTTCAGGAGCCTTTCTATTGTGTTGACATTTCTCTTGCCGGCGGAATAACTTGAGAATCTCCCACCACTGTGCAAATTGAGGTTTGCGCTAAGGTTTATGTATTTTGAGAGACCCTCATCGTGTACCTGAACATCATTGAATGTGTAAGCGCCCATGAGTTTGATTTCAGGCATATTACCTCACCGTCTTTTCTTTTCTTCCCTTTACAAGTTCAAGCAGGGATATTCCATTAACCTTGACGACCTTGTACCTGACTCCAGGGATATCTCCCTTACTTCGCCCCTGTCTTCCCCTGATTCCGGCCACTTCGACCTCGTCATGCTCATCGATATAGTTAATGGCCCCGTCACCAGGAGCAAAGGCAGTTATCTGCCTTCCATTCTTGATTAGTTGAAGCTTAACGCACTTCCTAATAGCCGAATTAGGCTGCTTAGCCTCAATACCTATTTTTTCAATTACTATTCCCTTAGCTGAAGGTGCCAGCTCAAGCGGGTCGCTCTTCTTCTTTAGCTGAAGCTTTCTCTTCTTGTACTTGCTATCCGACCATCTGAAATGCTTTCTAACAGCCTTCAGTTTTCCTCCTGCATTTTCTCCATTTGCCAATTATTCACCCAATTAAATGTGATTTGTGTAGACATGGTATAGATAACATCTATTAAATATTGACACTGCCAGCTGTCAGGTCAAGTTGTTTTTGAAACTATTTTTATGACATCACCCTGGTCAAGCACGTAATCCTTTCTGACAGCCATCTTTTTTCTGCAGTCTATGGCCCGTATGAATCCACTCCCTATATCAGAATGTATTCTGAATGCAAGATCCAGTGATGT
>DARE01000060.1:10718-14067 GCA_002503205.1 Thermoplasmatales archaeon UBA447
TTCCTGTTGCCTTGATGGTTGAACCCTCATCCTCAACCAGTCCTATTTTAGAAGCTTTCTCAAGAAGAAGCTCATAACCTCCGGAAACAAAAAAGCATTTATCATCCTCCTTTAGAAAAGACTGAAGTCTTTCCTTACTTGACAGATCGGCCCTGTTGCCCACCCTTACAATTGGCTTAACTTTCTTGAATATCTCATTGACCAGTTTTTCAGCATCCTCTTTTTTCCAGTGAGAAAATTTCCTTGGAAGGCTTAACCCAGAGAGCAGGCCGGTAGTCTGATGTTCTGAAATACCATAGGAAGCCAGCCTTTCGTGTAGAATTTTTTCAGGCCTCTCCTGAGACGCATCAGCTTTCCTTGAGAACTTGTCCCAGTCCCTGTAAATTCTTGATGATAGCCAGAGGACCATTTCCCTCTCTACACTGATAACGTCTTCCCACTGGTCAGAATCTACAGAGATTGGTTCCCCTTCTGAGCTTATCTTGCCCGATGTATCAAAGACATGAATTATTATCTCTGCCTCTCTTATGTAATCAAGGAATTCATTTCCCATGCCCTTTCCTTCACTTGCACCAGGTATAAGGCCCGGAACGTCAATGATCTCCACCGGAACGAATCTTCTTCCTCCATTGCATCGGCCCTCCCTTGGATTGCATTTCTTTCCTAACTCTATATCGGGGCATTTTGTTATAACATAACCGACGCCAATATTGGGCTTTACTGTTGTGAATGGATAGTTTGCTATCTCAGCCTGGCTGAAAGTTAGAGCTGAAAAAAGAGTGGACTTTCCAACATTGGGTTTTCCGATGAGTGCGATCTTCAGCAACAGAGACCACTGGCCTCAGGATATCTGAACTCTCTTCAGATCATACCCCTTGGGGCACTCAACATTTCCCTCTATCTTTTTTACCACGGCCTTTCTTCCTTCTCTGTCATATACAAGATTGCATTTTTCGATGTTGGGGCAGGTGAAGTGATCACAATCAAGCGACTTCAACGTAATAGAGGACCCTTCCTGAAGCCTCTTGCCTCCTGGAATATTCAGATATTCCTTAACCTCCTCAATTTCAACCGTTGCCACTTTGTCATGATTGAAAACGAAGCATGGGTTCTCCTTTGCTCTGACTCCCGTGATCCTGTATGTCTTTCCAGGATCGAGATTGAAGCAGACCCCTTTTATCCTGCATTTTGAGCAACCTGGTAGAGGGCCTACAAATTTAAATTCCAGACCCTCATTGGCAAGATCTAATCCAATTAATGAAATTTTTGGCATTTAATGAGACCTCCTTAAATTATACCTGTAACTTCCAGAGTTCTTTCACAGGCATTCCTGCTTATATCAGTTTCCCCAAGGATTGTGTAGCGTTCTGGCCTTATACCGTGGGCAGTACTAAGGGATTTTATAATTGTGGATTCTGAAATACCATAGTCTTTCACCCTTATGGACAGACCCATTTTTGTATATGCATCAGAAAGAGCCTGCCAGTCACCACCATGAAGGAACATTGAGATAACAGAACCTACGGCGCACTGTTCCCCATGAATAGAGTTCCCAGGCCCATTCCTCTGCAGGGCATGGGCTATGAGGTGTTCGCTGCCGCTGGCTGGCCTCGATGAACCTGCTATTGCCATGGCTGTACCTGATGCAAGTATCTGTTTTGTGACCAGCCATACTGATTCCTCCACCCCCTCCATTACCATATGGGATTTCTCCAGCAGTTCTTTTGCTGCATATTCTGATATTGCAGCCGCACTTGAGCTGAATTCTTCACCTTTCAGGCGGTGTGCAAGCTTCCAGTCCAATATGGCCGTAAGATTTGATATGACATCGGCTGCGCCGGCCCTAAGGTATCTGTAAGGTGCTCTGGAGAGAATAACAGTGTCAGCTATGATGCAAATCGGCATGGAAGCTTCCTTTGATAGCGTACAGTTATCCTCCACAATTGAAGCTCTTGGTGATGCTATTCCGTCGTGGCTGGGCGTAGTGGGAACACTTATGAACGGGATATTAAGATCAAATGAGGCTTTCTTTGCAAGGTCTATCTTTGAGCCTCCCCCGGCACCTACAAGCATCCCTGCTTTGACCTCTGAACTGAAGCACTCCAGAGCCTGAAGGTTTTCACCTATTGCACGGTCTGTTTTGAATACGTGCACATCGAATCCATTATCCAAAAGAAGGGATTCGATCTCTTTCCCAGCTATACTGTATGTGGTATTACCCGTTACTATTACTATGGAACCTGATTTCAAATACTGCCTGGCAACATTTATAATGTTCGGCATCACACCATGCCCCACATAAACATCTCTTGGGAACTGCATGGTTTTAAATTTTTCGAACTCCATTTCTAAACCTATAAACTACTAAGATAATAACGTTTCCTACTACTTTTCAGTCATGATGTGCAACTGACATGCTCATTTCTCTACACAATATGTAGCCATGTTTGAATTTGCCATGGAGAATTGCTCTTTTTCTGAAACAGCTATGACTCCAACAAGTATGTCACCAAACTCGCCAACGATATCCTTCACTATACTTTTCAGGCTTCCGCTGCCTATCTTTTCATATATTCTATAGGAAAGCATCTTTCTTACGATCTCCTCCCCAATTCCTGTTGCAACGACAGCTCCCTTACTGCCTGCGTATAATCCAGCCCCAGGAAGTGGGGAATCCCCAATCCGGCCCCTCATCATTGGTGAGGAGCCGCCAGTGGATACAGCCGCAGCAAATTTACCACCCACTCTGGCAACAGCACCAACTGTGTCTTTATTTGGGGAAAACATGTTCTGGAATTTTCTGTACTCCTCATATCTTGGCGGAAGATCGACCTTTTCCCCTTTGAAAAAGGCAACAGTCTTTCTCCATATTTCTTCAGTTCGTTCTGTTGATGGATCGTACTCCGGAAAACCCATGCGCCTGGCAAAGGAGGTTGCGCCGTCTCCAGATAACATAACATGTGGCGTTTTAGTCATTACCATCTTTGCAACAAGAATGGGATTCTTTACCTTTTCAATCGCAGCTACTGAACCTATTTTACCATCTTCCATGAGAGCCGCATCCATCTGAATTGATCCGTCGATCCTTTTAACAGAACCTGTTCCAGCATTGAATACGGGGTCATCCTCCATCATAACAACCGAATTGACCACCATATCTAAGGCAGTTCCTTTAAAAGATAAGTGACAGTACTTATCAAGCCTTGGAACATAACTGCTGTCTGAGCCTGCACCGCCATGTATGAGGAGAATATCCGACATATTGGGGAATTAATTTGCCTGGTAATAATTCTGTCTGTCTTTATATCTCCCCCTCCAAGCGGCAATAATTAAATAGACACTAAAAATT
>DARE01000008.1 GCA_002503205.1 Thermoplasmatales archaeon UBA447
AATGAAGTCTCAACGGTCCCATCATACCATACTGAGAAAAACGGTCAAAATTTCATCTTTATATTCCGTTTGGAAGTATTTTATCCATTTCTATAGGTGACTTAACCCTCGTTCCCTTCAATATCTGAATCACCCTTGTTGGATTCGGGAAAGTCAGATTTATACTCCCAAATCCTCATGTCTGAAAAGATATATAATATTCCTAAGTATGTTGAAAGCAAATAAAATTGAGCCCGTAAAATCAAAATTAAAAAGTTTGATGGGATTTGGAACATATAGGTGAGATTAGAGGAATGTTTAAAATCATGACTTATTATAGGCATATCAATAAATGTATCTTACAGTAGCGGGGGGTTAAAACGGTATGGAAGACATGGAAAATGTGAAAAGAGAAAATAGAAAGCTTCTAAGAAAAAAAATATGGATGTTTGCAACAGCCGCTTTTTTCATTATTGCAGCAGTTAGTCTTGGATTAAGGCTTTATTTTATGCATATCAGGTCTTCTAATCCATTACATGGGCTTCCAGTACCAGCGTACGCTTCATCGGCCAACATATATACACTCTGGTATTTCTGGGCGATACCCTCATTACTTGTAATTATTGGTGTTATCTTCATTATAAGAAATAGTCAATGAATTGAAAACTTTAGGATGACTTTGGCACCTTTCTGGTGCCTTTGTATTCAGAATTGTGTAAACTAATCAATGTTATTATGACTATTTGCCGAAAATTATGGAGACTGCCAGTATGTAAGGTTCCGGATTCCCTGAGAAAGATTGCCGTCTCTTTTTTATTGAGGATAGACCTTTCTTTTTATTCTCACAAGTTTAAACGGGAACTGCGCAGTAATTTTTCAAATTTGCAGAGAATAAGATACGCTATATCACCCTGACTGTTTTGAAATGAATTAAACAAATAGTTTCACAAAAAGTGTTTTAGTTTAGTTATCCTTACCTATTCAGTCCAATGCCACATAAACCATACGGGAGACTCTCAATCATAATACCGGTTTTGAATGAAAAAGGGAATCTCGAAAACCTGCTTCCGAAATTAAAAGATCACCGGTTAATAATCATTGATGATGGTTCAACTGATGGCACAGCTGAGTTATGCCTTGGAAAGGAAAATGTGCTGTTCATTGAGAGAGGAAAGAAGATGGGCCTGGTTTCCGCTGTTCTTGAGGGTTTTAAGAATATCTCTCCTGATGACAGTTACGTAGTTACGATTGACTCAGATTCTTCCCATGACCCTGATTGTATAGATGCAATGGTGAGATATGCACAATCTAGCGATCTGGATCTGCTCATAGGTTCAAGATATGTGAAAGGTGGAAGCAGCGAAGATTCCATACCAAGAAAAATAATGAGCAAGTCCGCCAATCTTCTTTTCAGGCTTGCATTTTCCAGCAAAATTAAAGATGCAACAAGCGGCTTCCGTGTCTATTCCAGGTCTCTTGTTGAGTATTTGATTTCAGAAAATAAGAATTCCACAATATCACCATCTTATGCAGGCCAGGTGGATATTCTCAGAAGGGCAATTAACTACGGCTTCCGGATCGGCGAATACCCGATCAGATTCAGGCAGAGAAGTGAGGGGCACAGCAAGCTCAGAGCCGGAGACATTTACCAGTATCTTACCCTTGTTTCAAAAAAAGGCTATCTTATGAGGTATGTTCTTGTGGGCCTTTCCGGAGTAATTGTAAATGAAATCCTCCTTAAGGCTTTTCTTGGACTGATAGGGGATATGTCGGAGTTCATTGCCGTGGAGGCCAGTGTAATTTCAAATTTTGTGCTGAATGACAGGATCACCTTCAGAACAACTGGTAATGCTGGTGGCAAATATTTTGTCAGGATGCTGAAGTATAATTTTTTCAATCTGGGAGGAGTGGGGATCAATATTGCAATTTTCCTCACACTCATCAAATTCAGTTTCAATCCCCTGCTGGCTAATTTCTTCGGTATTGTTGTTGCATTCGTGTTCACGTATCTTACATCAATATCCATCGTATGGAGAAGGTGAATTTGGAGGGCGTATATTCTGAAGATTACGAATTCTCAAGGATTTCACTTGCTTTATCCTCTCTTGGTATAGTGGGAATCGTAAACGCGATTGAATACCTGCTTGGGTATGGTGGCATACTCCTAATTTCTTTTGAATTTGCATCTGTGTTGCTGGCATTTTTGGTTCTTTTTGTTGCTCTGCTTCCATCCGGATATAAATTGCCAAGCTTCAGAATATCACTTGCAGTTTTTGTGATTCTATACGTGATTTCTCAGTTTTTGATACAGACCATGACCTCCACAGGATATCTCGAATTGATAAGGTTGCTTGTTCCAGTTATCGTGGCTTGTATTGTTCTGTATATGCTAAGAGGCAAGATGTCCAGTATGCCGAAGTTTCGTGGGTTAAAATATTCCCATATAATCAAAACCCTTTTCCTTTTCATTTTTTTAATAATACTTGTTGTATATTTCTTAAAAGTCAGCTTCCCGTCTTCTGACGAATTTACTATTGATTGGTACTCTTCAATCCAGTTCTTGAGAGGGCTTGATCCCTATGTAAATTCAGTAACAGCTGGAGTTTTCAGATTTTACCCTATTCCGGCCACTGCTATGACACCCACAATGACTGGGGGTTATGTGACAAATCTCAGCTATCCTTCTCTCTCCTTTCTTCTTCTGGTTCCTGCTCGATTGCTTGATATAAGCCCCTTTATCACCCTGATTCCCATTTATCTGCTACCATTGGTTTTTATAAGGAAGAACCTCAACATCCTTTCTGGTATAGCAATCTCTTCAGCATTCATTCTTCAACCTCTTCTCCTCACACAGTACTCCCTGGGTTTTTCAGATATACTCTGGATGACACTTACAGCACTCTCACTGATTTTCCTCAATAAAAGATATCTTTCAGGAGCCTTAATTGGCACAGCAATTTCACTAAAACAGGTTCCAGTGCTTCTGGCGCCGTTTATGCTTATTTTAATTCTAAGAAAATATGGTTTAAAGGAATCCTTGAAATTTGTTGCCTCATCCATTGTTGCCTTCATAATTTTCAACGGCTACTTCATAATCAGGTCACCTTATGCCTTTATTCATGACATGCTAGCACCGGAAATTCAAAATCTTATTGGTATTGGATTCGGCCCATCGCAGTATACTTTCCTAGGATTCATATATGTATCCAGGGACTTCTATTCATCTATGGTCATCTTTTTCCTCGTTCTACTCCTGATTGTTTATTTTCTTTATACTGAACAGATCCAGTACGGTTTTGTTGCATTCCCCATATTGATATTTATCTTCAATTACCGGCTTCTGGCTGAATATCTAATGTACTGGCCAATGATGGCTGCACTTCTGATCCCATACGTTGCATTGGAAAAGAAAGGCGTAGAGAGAAAGGCCAGAAATGTGCTTACCTTCAGAAAACATTGGAAAAAGGTTGCAGTTTTTGCAGTACTTATAATAGCAATTCCAGCAGTTGCCGCAGTTCATTTCTATAGGGCACCATCTTTAACTGTTAACAGTTTAGTGCCAGAGTATAATTCAAACGGAACCTTAGCTTATATGGAGGCTAATGTAACTTACCTTAACCAGCATACGAGTCTTAACCCATTGTACTTCAGATTCGTAGGGGGTTCATATATGGTAAATCAAAACGGCTATCTATGGAAATCATCTGGAAATATTTCGCTGTCATATGGAAATACATACAGATTTAACATTTATCCACTTGCCGGATCAGATCTAATTAACGTATCTGGAAGCTACAGAGTTATTGTTTATTATAAGCACGATCTTGGAGAATTTAGTAAAAAAATTGTGATTCATGAATAGAGAGTTTCTTTTATTGATACTTTAATGGAATTTACTTTATACGAAGTGGACATTACGAAAAGTTGACATCCGATATTACTTTGATATTGCGATTCCTTTCTATTCTTGGAGGAGGAGCAATGGCTGGCATACTGGGGTCACTTACAGGGCTTGGTGGTGCGACCGTTCTCGTTCCACTGCTGACACTTTTCTATGGAATACCTATTTATTTTGCTACTGGGGCGAGCCTCATATCAACCATAGCAACCAGCGCTGGCTCGGCAAGTGGATATACAAAGCATAAGATTGCCAATATAAAAATAGGCGTGGGGCTTGAGATTGCTACAACAGCAGGCGCCATTGTTGGTTCTCTGACAATTGTAGCAGTGCATGAGGCACACGCCAGCTGGATTATATATGTCTTATTTGGGATAGTTCTGCTCGGTTCACTTATTCCCACAATTCAAAGAAGCTCAAGCGAAGAACCATTAAAACGAAAACCGGACTGGAGCACAAAACTTTTTCAACTGGCCGGGGAATATTATGATACCAAATTAAAAAAGAAAATAAGCTATGAAGGAGTAAGATGGTGGCTCGCTGAAATAATCATGTTCTTTGCGGGTGTTATTTCCGGGCTTCTTGGGATTGGAAGTGGAGCCCTGAAAGTTCTTGGTATGGATTGGGCAATGAACTTGCCTATGAAAGTTACAACTACAACCAGCAACTTTATGATTGGGATTACTGCAGCCACCGGGAGTTCCATCTACTGGTATGAGGGATATATCCAACTTTTCATTGCCGGGGCTACTGCCATAGGTGTTGTCATAGGGGCATACATTGGCAGTCGGCTTCTCCTCAAGATAACAAACAAGAACATAAGGTGGATATTCTTTTCAATCCTTTCATTCCTGGGCGTAGAGATGCTTTTGGAAGGTCTTGACAAGGCAAAGGTGCTTGTCATAGCAACCTATATAGAGGAAATTATATCTATTGTCGTGGCAATAGGCATGATATCTGGTCTTTACTTGAAAACAAAGAGGGGTGAAAATGCCGCCAAAGCAGCGTGACATAGATAGTATTACGAGCCTTATTTTGCGTGTAGGGGTACTGAGCAGCCTTTCTCTTATTATTGTGGGCGTTATCCTTCTTTTCATAGACGGAAAGGCAGACGGGGTATCTATTTCGCAGATAGCTTCCTTCCATTCGTCTTTTAACTCATCATACCTGAATCCTACCCATATAATTCAGGGATTGATCGCAGTTGATCCACTTTACTTTATAACACTTGGTCTTTGGGTTCTGATTTTCACACCAATAACTGTGGTCTTCACGTCCATGGTTACCTTTGTTACCTCAGGTAACCGTCTGTATATTGCAATGAGCCTTATTGTTCTCTTCAACCTGTTTTTTGCAATGCTTGCTATACCTTCTATAATACATACCTGATCTATTTTTTCCATTTCCTGAATAAAAAGCCTAAAAGGTACCTGA
This sequence comes from Thermoplasmatales archaeon UBA447, assembly GCA_002503205.1. GTDB lineage: Archaea > Thermoplasmatota > Thermoplasmata > Thermoplasmatales > Thermoplasmataceae > UBA447. The sequence goes on from DARE01000008.1 coordinate 5,312, forward strand.
TATTTTTAGTAGATCAGTAAATGAGGAACAATTTAAATCATAACACCACTATTTAAGGATGTTGAGAAATATCAGAAATAAATCAAGAGTGATACGAAAAGTCTACAGGATTTATACCCGGAATATTCCCAGTAAAATGTATTCAGAAGCATATGTATAACTGGGTCAACATTTGCTAAAAATACTTTTCAGTTCTATTAAAGCCAAAGGGAGTCCGGAACTAAATAGTCACTAACGACAAGAATGAATCCGTTTCAGATACAACTGGCAAGTGCGGGCAGAAAGCCGCTAAGGACTTTCTGTATTATTCAACGTTCGGATAATTCGATTCAAATGTATTAGAAACCATAGGTAAAATGATGTAATCCTCCTTGAATCTATTCTATTTGTCATCTTTCATTTTTTCCAGAGTTAAAAATTGCTCTGAATAAAATACCAAAGAACCTTAATTGATTCCGAAAATTTAATAATATATTTTTTCATGAATAACCCATATGGGAAATCTATACAACCTCAAGTGCCCTAATTGTGGTAATGAGTTCCAGTACTATTATGACTTTTTATTTCCTTCAGCTGAACTAGGTATTGTATTCAAGTATGGCCCAAACACTTTTTCAGTTAAATGCCCACAATGCCACAAGAGAACAAGGTACCATGTGACCGATGCAGATATTGCAGACTCAAAAATGGGCAATTCCAGCAATGATACATAATCCAGCTATGGAATATCAAAAGATTCTTGGGAGATATAGGTACAATCTTGACGCTTCATTTAACTTAATAGTCTGATACTCTCAAACGTATGGATTAACAGAAGAGATTCTAGATACCTACGTATCGATTGAATCTACAGACGGGCAATTCTTTGACATATTGGTTATCGTTTTACCATGAACTGTTCATTTTTCTATTTATTTTCTGGTTTTATACCCTTCATGGATAACAGTAGAATTGGCTTCTAGTATGGGTCAGAATTTTCACTTATATTGAGGGATTGCTATATAGAAAATTGAATTCGACCCATAAATCATAGAATTTATTCATTACACCTAAAAAATGTTTATTACCGATGTAGAAATGATAGATTAGGTTCCTCAAATGCTTAACTTCGAAAGAGTAAAGATAGAACACGAAGACCCTGAAAAGAGAATTGGAAGTTTTAAGCTAGAACCTGTCAAAGGATATACAGATTCTGAAGCTGTTGCAGAGGCTAGCAGATGTCTGGGCTGTAACATATGCACACAGTCATGTCCAGCCAGCCTTGACATAGGAGGATACATAAGAAGCAGTGCAGTTGGAGACCCTGCCCAGACTGTTCGGATAGTCTTCGAAAATCTTCCATTTCCAGCCATTATAGGGAGAGTATGTACTCACCTGTGTGAGGACATATGTGTTTTATATGACACTGGCGGTCCCATAGCTATCAGGCATATGAAGAGATACGCAGCTGATAAGTTTGATGATTACTCGCAGGTTCTCAACATTCCAAGGAAAAGATTTATCGGAAAAAAGGTCGCAGTGATTGGAGGAGGACCATCCGGACTTACTGCTGCATTTTATCTCTCAGTTCAGGGGATAAAGGTCACGATTTTCGAGAAGCTCCCTGCACTCGGAGGGTTTATGAAGACAGGAATACCGAGATACAGGCTCCCTCAGGAAGTTCTGGATAAAGAGATAGGATTCATCATAGATCAGGGAGTGGATGTCAAATTAAGTACTGAGGTTGGAAAGGACATCTCATTCAAGGAAATCATGGAAAGCTTTGATGCTGTATACATTTCAGTTGGCAACCAGAAGCCACGAATGACTGGAACCCCGGGAAGCGATGCAAAGAATGTGATCCATGCAACCGAATTTCTAAGAAGGACAAGCTTCGGTGAACATATAGACGTCGGCCAGAACGTGGCAATAATTGGTGGAGGCTTCACTGCGAATGATTCCTCCAGGACCTCACTCAGGCTTGGCGCTAAGAATGTGCATATCATGTACAGAAGAAGGGACATTGACAGGCCAGGCTATCCATCTATGAATGCAGAGGAGGAGATGGAAGAGGCCGTTGAGGAGCATGTCGATTACATGTGGGAGGTAACTCCTTTCGAATATGTTAAGGAGGGTGACAGAGTCGTCACACTGAGATACTGGCAGAATGAGATGGTCCCTGACAAGGGTGGTCGTGCAAAACCAATTCCTAAAAAGGATCGAGTGCTGGAGATGCCTGTGGATTACGTGATAGAGGCAACCGGACAGGAAACAGACTATTCATTCCTTAGCGAAGAGTACGCAAGGCAGCTACGCCTTACACCCCATGGGCAGCCAATTACAAATGAATTCAACATGACTTCAATAAAGGGGGTCTTCACTGGAGGGGATTCCACAAACCTGAACCGTGATCTCATAAGCGCAGTCAGGGATGCAGACAGCGCAGTCCAGGGAATTCTTCAATATCTGAATGTCATGGATATGGTTGATGAAGACCATCTCCCCATACTTGACAGATGGAAAAAATACTCCTCATCCAGCGCAAAGATAGCCTTCATGAGCAGATAGTGGTTCTAACTTATAGTGTCGAACCCGGTGTATGGGACCAGTACATCCGGGATTTTTATTTTCTTTCCATCCTCTGACTGATAGTTCTCCATAATTGCGACTATTGTCCTTGTTGTTGCAACAGCAGTTGAATTAAGAGTATGGACAAACTGGTTCCCGGATTTTCCCCTGAATTTTATTCCCAGTGAGCGGGCCTGGTAGTCCGTATCGTTGGAAGCTGACACAACCTCGCGGAATTTTCCCTGTGCAGGGAACCATGCCTCTATATCATACTTCTTTGCTGCCAGATTTCCGAGCTCACCGGAACATACATTTACTACACGATAAGGAATCTCCAGGTTTCTGAATATATCTTCAGAATTATGAAGGAGTTCCTCGAGGAAATCCCATGACTCATCCGGATGGCAGAAAATGAACTGCTCAATCTTCGTGAACTGGTGAACCCTGAAGATCCCCTTTGTATCCTTCCCATGTGCACCTGCCTCCCTTCTGAAGCATGGAGATACTCCTGCGATTCTTAGAGGAAGGGACGATGGCTCTAGTGTTTCTCCCATGTACATTGATGCGATCGGGTGCTCTGAAGTGGAAATAAGATAAAGGTCCTCTCCCTCCATTTTGTAAAGAGTGTCCTTAAAAGTCTCCATGTCTGTGGCCCCACTCATGGATGCAAGATTCAGCATATATGGCGGCTCAACAACGTTAAAGCCCCTTTCTGAAAGAAAATCCACAGCGTAATTGACAAGTGCAAGCTCAAGTTTCACCAGCCTGTTTTTCAGGTAGTAGAACCTTGCTCCTGATACCTTCGAAGCGCGATCCAGGTCCGCAAGGTCCATTGACGCTAGAAGATCGACATGGCTTATTGGCTTTCCTTCTATCAGCGTATATTTTCCATTCCCTTCTGTTGCTTGATTGAATTCATCCAGATCTCCGGAGTAAACCTTTGCAGTGCCCCAGAAATTGTGAAACTGGTTGTTCTCGTCTCCCTTGCAGACTGGCACAGATTCATGTAACAGGTTTGGCATTGTGTTAAGAATTCTGGACCTTGAATTCTCAATCTCTGCCATTTCAGCTTCAAGTGCACTGATCCTGTCATTTATCGACTTCACTTTTTCCTTTGAGCTCCCTGGGTTTTTGCCTGCCTTAACGAGTGATGATATGCTGGCTGTTATCTCGTTTTTCTCATGCCTTAAACTATTGAGGTCTTTCAGTTTTGCCCTCCATTGACTGTCCAGGGTAAAGAATTCTTCTAAGGCGGAATCTCCAAATCCCCTTGCCTTGAAGGCTTTCCTGAACAATTCTGGGTTCTCCCTCAGGAGATGGATATCTATCATCCCGCTGTTATATCAAAAGGATTAAAAAGGATTTCAAAGGATACTTTGGAATCTGAAGTGAGACATCAATTTATTTATCCATTGAATATGGGTAATTCAATTATACATAAGCAGTTAAAAACTAAGAACAGATGCCTATGCTTAACCCAACGTTTGATGGTAAAAATCCCACTGAAACTGTAAAGCAAATCTCTGGAAACAGTAGACACATTGGAGGCGTAGTCACAGGTGAATAGGCTTGAATTCCATTTTTGACTGGTATTTCAAACTTCTGAGCGACTTATAACCTGTTCCTCTCCTCATTGAAAATCCTGATTCAGCAAGCATTAGGCATCGTAAATTTGTTTAATAAAAAATCTGGGAGGTGGAGAGCCTCCCTGATCTTTGAGGTGTCTTCAGCTTAAAAATTCAAAGATAGGACCAGGAACCACCGTATTCAGAGTCATCATCTGAGCCGTCGTTGAATTCCTTTATGGTTCTTGACTCAAGCTTTACCGAGGGAACCTTCCTGATGGATGAAAGCCTGTTTTCAACATCCTTCTGCATGAAACTGTGCGACAGGTTTTCCTCCTGCATTTTCATATTTGAATAGAAGCCGCCGGTAAAGGAGAATATGTTCAGAAGAAGTATAGAACCAGGCATTATGATTGCCAGAGTCTTTATTATTCCATAAGTTGTATACAGGTCATTAAGAACCCCTGTGTAAGCTATCAGATTGGACTGGGAAAACTGTAAAAATCCTGTTGAGAAATATGTACCTGTAGAGCCCAGGACTCCGGTTTTGAATGGCGACAATGCCAGGGTAATCATTATTATGACTGCAGTGGAAACAAAGCTTGAAACAAGGGCTTTGCCCATCGTTCCTGATTTTCTTCCTCCAAGGTATCCTGCTATAGCTGGGCCGGCCACTGGAATCCACCAGAGCATCATGGAGAATATAAGCGAATAGAAAATCCCCTTACCCTGAGAATAAACTGAGACATCGTAGCTTTTTTTGTTCTGCCTCGAAATCCTCTCCAGTTCAAGACCAAAAATTCTGTTCTTGAACCTCTCAAACAAACTGTAGGGTGGTGTCATCTCTTTGTCAGACAGACATATTGTACAAAGTATTTAAGTATTTTGAAGGTGCCTGATTTAATATCAGGCCCCGTATTTTTCGTCGTTTCCTGATAATTGCCTCATGTATTGCAGGATATCACCACTGCCCAGCCTCAAGGAGCCATTCATGCAAGATATCTCATCAAAGAACTTTGCCCCGTCTCTTCTTGATCCCGGAGATGACATTAGAAGTGGAAGCGGATCCCCTGAATGCTCCCTGAAGTCACATGGCGTGGAATGATCACCTGTAATGCACACAGTCACATCAAGGTCCATTATCGGCTCCAGTGCTTGATCAAACCTCTCTATGACTCTTTTCTTCAGGATTGCATTGCCATCATGACCGGCAGCATCGGTGCCTTTGATATTCACAATTACAAATTGCGAATTCCTCATCTCTTCCACGGCAGAGTCCATTTTGTTCCTGAAGTTTGAATTTACTGTTCCTGTGGCCCCTTCTACCTCCAGTACTTTCATTCCCAGGAGAGAGCCAATGCCCTTTACCATTGGAATACCGGCTATACATGCACCGTTAAAGCCATATTTTTCTCTGAATGGTTGCAGTTTAGGAGTCAATCCCGCCCCCCTGAGTAGAAGTTCATTAGCAGGCATTTTTCCATTCTCTCTGCGCCTTAAATTGAATTGGTGTTTGCCCAGTATTGATCTGGCTTCTGCCAGATACTTATTAAGCACTTCTGCAGTGAATAGTGCCTCTTTATCCAATGCCCGTACCTCCTTAACTTTCTCACCAGATGAGTGCGGATCAGTGTCCGTAATCCTGTCGCTTAACCCGTCACCTTTAACTACCAATGCAGCCCTGTGTTCAACACCAGCTTTGACCTGAAATGAGAGCCCGTCCATTTCCATGCAAAGGGCATCTGCCAGTTCAGAGGCATCCTCATCCAGCCTCCCTGCCCTTCTATCCAGTACTATCCCTTCTGAGTCTGCAGTCGCAAAATTAGCTCTGAAGGCCAAATCACCTCCAGATAACCTCAGGCCCAGGCCCATAGCCTCGAATGGGCCTCTTCCCGAGTAGAATCGGACTGGATCATATCCGAGAAGTGACAGGTGTGAGGTATCTGAGCCTGTTGTCATTCCCGCACTTACAGAATGCATAAGGCCCCCCAATCCCCTCCTAATAAGGGAATTCATATTTGGACGATAGGCAGCCTGAAGGGGAGTTATGCCTCCAAGTTCACGACATGGCCTGTCTCCTAGCCCGTCCATGACAATGAGGAGCATTGGTATTCCCAATTCAATCACGTACCCTCTTCCCAGCTATCGGAATACTTGACCTGTTCATCGCTGAGATTGTCAATTTTTATTCCCATTGAATCAAGTTTTATTGCTGCTATTTCGTAGTCAATCTCTCTTGGAACAGCAAATACACCGGACTTCAGACTTCCATGATTCTTCAACAGGTATTCAGCTGTCAGGGCCTGGACAGCAAAACTCATATCCATAATCTCGACAGGATGTCCCTGACCAGCTGCAAGGTTTACAAGCCTGCCCTCCGCTATCAGATTTATTTCGTTGCCATTTTCAAGCCTGTATTTTCTAACATAGTCTCTTACCTGCTTCTTTTCAATTGATCTGGATTCCAGTTCTCTGAAGGGAATCTCATTATTGAAATGGCCTGAGTTTGCCAGAATTAGATTATGCTTAGCCGTAAGAAGGTCCTCATATGTGATTATATCCCTCATTCCAGTTGCAGTGACAACAAGATCGGCAGTCTTCAGAGCATCCCTCATTTTCCTCACAGTAAAACCATCCATTGCAGCTTCTACTGCTTTGACCTGATCCACCTCGGTTACAGTGACAAGGGCCCCCATCCCTTTCATCCTCATGGCTATGCCTTTTCCACACCACCCATATCCTGCCACAACAACACTCTTTCCTGCTATAAGGGTGTTTGTTGCATTCATTATGCCATCAAGTGTGCTCTGGCCTGTTCCATAACGATTATCAAAAAAATGCTTCATCTGAGCATCATTCACGTCAAACATTGGAAATTTCAGTATATTCTGCTTTTCCATAGCCCTGAGCCTCACGACACCCGTGGTAGTCTCCTCGTTTCCACCGAAAATATCCTTCTGGAGGTCCTTTCTCTCCTGGTGGACAATTTTTGTAAGATCTCCTCCATCATCAATTATGATGTTAGGTTTCAGATCAAGAGTTTTGTTAAGATACTCGTAGTATTCAGACTCCGTCTCACCTTTCCTTGCGTAGACTTCCATACCTCTTGTGACTTTCAGGGATTCAACAACACTGTCGTCTGAACTGAGTGGGTTGCATGATGCCATTCTCACCTGTGCTCCTCCTTCCTTGAGAAGATATGCGAATACCCCGGTCTTCGCTTCTACATGAAGGGCCATTGCTATACGGACACCCTTGAATGGAAGCTCCTTCTTGAACCTCTTCCTGATGGCTGAAAGAACATCCATCCTCTCATATGCCCACTGGAACCTGAGATCCCCTTTTTCAAGATTTTCTGTCATATATACAGTGATTGCGGATCAAGATTTATAATTACACCCTCGCCCAACCCAGAAACTTCCAGGAACTTCAGTTTCATCTCATGGCTGTGACGGAACAGAGGCATGCCATCTTCTTCGATGATTATGTTTCCCAGGTAGATGTAAAAGTGATCTATCCTCCTGCTCCGTATCAGCTGATTGATGACATCCCTCCCGCCTTCAACTAAAATATTTCTGAACCCCATGCTGCCGAGATCATCAAGAATTTTTTCCATGTATAATCCTTCCTTCTCCCTTCTTACAATTCTGGCATGTCCTAGCTCTTCTCTGCTTGAAGAGGAGAATATTATGGTTTCCTGTTGATCATTCAGCACATTGGAATTCTCCGGTATCCTCAGGTGTTCATCCAGAATTATCCGGGCTGGTCTGCGATCACTCATCAGGTATTTCTCATTTATACCAAGATATGGATTATCATTTATGATCGTTCTGGCCCCTACCAGAATTGCATCTGACTCAGCCCTCAGCCTGTGAACTCTTTCCATATCCTCATTTCCGGATATTCTCACTCTTCTTCCATTTCTTCCTGCCATCATTCCATTGAGGCTGAGTGCTACATTGACGGTGACTGTTGTGTTATGGGCCACATTTCATGTAATGCGAATTTAAATTAAAACTGATCCTGCATTCATATTGCAATTTTCAAAACATGTATATGCATCACCTGCATTTCACTGAAAGAATGAGGATCAGCGACCTTGGACTTCCAGACAACTTCCTAAACCTCTTTGACGGAAGCGATTATACACTTTACCCCCACCAGAAAGACGCAGTTTCCCGCATAAACGAGAAAAAAAGCCTTATTCTGTCAGTGCCCACGGCATCGGGAAAGACACTTGTTGCCTATGTCGCCATCTTCAAGGAATACCTCAGGCATGGAAGATGCATCTATATTGTGCCTCTTAAGGCCCTGGCTTCAGAGAAATTTGATGAGTTAAAGGAACTAAGGCAATTTGGAATGCGGGTTGGAATATCGGTGGGTGACTATGAAGAATCCCCAGAAATCCTGAAAAGATTCGATGTTCTTGTCTGTACATCAGAGAAGGCGGATTCACTGTTTCACCATGATCCTTCTATGATGTTTGACATATCACTCATTGTGGCGGACGAGCTGCACCTCGTTGGCGACCCCAACAGAGGGCCCAGGCTTGAGATGTTCCTTACTGCTGCAAAGTACATGAATCCTGATATCACCATCCTTGGGCTCTCTGCAACAATAAGTAATTCCACTGAACTTTCTGAATGGCTGCAGTGTGATCTTATCAACAGTGATTTCAGGCCAGTGGAGCTTAGAAAAGGACTGATCTCTGACTCGACAATGATATTTGATGACAGTGAGAAGATTAAACTCAGGCGAAAGATGGAGCTGCAGGATGCAGTTTCCTATTTCATTAACCAGGGGGGGCAGGTTCTAGTTTTTGTAAATTCCAGAAAAAGGGCTGAGGACACTGCTATCAAACTTTCACTGACACTTGGGCTTTCATCCGATGAGGGTTTAACAGAACCAGAGGAGAAGACCGACAGGTTTGCCAGAATCCTTGCCACCATAATTCCGAGAGGAGTGGCATTCCACCATGCAGGACTTTCTGGCTCGGATAGAAAGATGGTTGAAGATAGATTCAAAGCAGGTGAACTGAAGGTGATTGTTGCCACTCCAACACTTGCTGCAGGAGTTAATCTGCCCGCCAGGGCAGTGATAATCAGGGATATAACACGTTTCTCTGATGGCGCTGTTGGATACATCTCCAATACAGAGGTTAACCAGATGTTGGGGAGAGCGGGAAGACCGAAATTTGACACTGTAGGGTACGGTGTCATATATTCAGCGAATCCATCCTCTATAGAAAGGATAAGGGAATATTTCAATGGTGAACCGGAACCGGTGAATTCAAACCTTGGAAATGGCAGGATGATCAGGTTCAACACACTTGCACTCATATCCACAGGGCTTGGTTCAACTAAAGAGAATATACTGAAATTCTTCCAGAGATCACTGCTGGCTGTTCAGAAGGATCTGAAGAGCATGGAACCTGCACTGGACTCTTCCATCCAGTATCTCATAGAGAATGGCCTGGCAAAGTCGCTTGGTGAAAGGCTTTCCATTTCACAGATTGGGAAACTTGTTAGCGATCTCTATATCGATCCTCAGACAGCAATACTGTTCAGGGACTATCTGAGCAATGGAAACCATGAGGATGAATCGGCTATAACCATAATATCAATGTCCCAGGATCTTCAACCCATAAATATGAGAAGCAGCGAACAGGAAATAGTTGAGGAATTTCTGATGTCCAGGGACCTCCCATACTTTGACCTGGATGACTATGAATCCAGGATAAAGACCGCAATGGTGCTTCTGGACTGGATAAATGAGGTTGGAATAGACCAGATATGTGAAAAATACGGCATTGGACCCGGAGACATACAGTCAAGGATAAGTACAGCAGAGTGGATGGCTTTTGCACTTGGGAGAATGGCCCGAATGTTTCTTCCACAGAAATCATCATATTTCCAGATGCTGAGCCTGAGGTTAGGGGAAGGCATCAAGTCCGACATAATGGAGCTCACGACTGTTCCCAATATAGGTAGAGTCAGGGCCAGAAGGCTCTACAATGCAGGAATAAAAAGCGTTGAGCAGCTTGCATCTGCCAGTGTCGAATCATTGAAAAGGATTGCAGGATTTTCGGACAGGCTTTCTGAAGAGACAATATCACATGCTGCACACCTAAGGGATATTAGATGACCATTCACGCTTCTGTTCCGAGAAACGAGGCTCAGGCAGCCATAGAATGGCTCAGAGCAAACAAACTCATTGACGACAGTTTCAGGATCCAGAATACTGGTTCTAAAATTCTTATTCCACTAAAAACGCTAAGTTTGGGAAAGCCACCATTCGAAGTTGAAATAGAGGATATGGTGGGAAAGAAAAGAGAGAACAGGAATAAGCCTGTTTCAGCCAGGGCCTCCTTTGACCATCTCGGATCGGTGGCAATACTGAAGATCCGGGACGCCAATCGAGCAATGGAGGCGGCCGATTCTATCCTTCAGACAAACACAAGCATAAGGAGCGTCTATCTTGACAGAGGAATTACAGGGAGAGAAAGGGTCAGGAACCTGACTCTGCTGGCAGGGGAGGAGAATTATCTCGTTACCCACAGGGAGAATGGCTTAAGGTTCATGTTTGATATCAGGGAGGTATATTTTTCGCCACGGCTTGCAACTGAACGACTTCTTCTATCGAAAAGATGCGGTGAAAATGAACGTATACTGGATATGTTCTCTGGAATTGGCCCATTTGCAATAACCATAGCAAAGCTTGCAGGATCCAGTGTAAGGTGTTTTGACCTCAATGAGAGGTGCATATACTGGCTTGGAAAAAATGCTTCCCTGAATGGAGTCACCGAAAAAATTTCAATGGAGGCTGGAGACTCAGGTACTCTAATAGAGAGTGAAGGGAAATTTGACAGAATAATAATGAATCTGCCACACAGTGCAGGAGAATTCTTATCTTCAGCAATGAAGCACCTGAAGCCTGGAGGGGTGATCAATTACTACGAAATATCCAATTCTGTTGAGCTTGAAAAAAGGATGGAACAGATAAGAGATCTTGGTTTGGTGATCTCCCGGAAGAGAATAGTTCACGGCTATGCACCTGGAGTTTATATGCACTCACTGGAACTCGCCTTAAACCATGGAATTAAGCCAAGTATTTTTAATGAAGATTCTAATTGATGTATAGTATTCCGATCATCAGAACTAAATGATTTCCAAGTGAATGCAATGGAGGTGAATGTTATCTGGAAGGCATAAGGGGAAGAATAGCTGACAGACTGGGTAACCTCACCACTGAAGTTTACGAGAAGATTTTGCTGGAGGAAATCAAGAACAGTCCCGTTCCAAGGCATGTTGGCATTATAACAGACGGCAACAGGAGATACGCAAGGTCAAATGGCCTTTCCACGGATGAAGGCCACCTGAAGGGAAAGGAGAAACTTGAGGAAGTCCTTGAATGGTGCATGGAGGTTGGCGTTGAGATCCTGACAGTCTACGGGTTTTCAACTGAGAACTTCAAGAGGAGCAAGAGGGAGGTAGACTTTCTATTCAGGCTTATAAATGACGCTTTCCTTGACCTTCTTAAGGACAAAAGGGTATACGAGAACAACATCAGGGTCAAGGTAATTGGAGAAACCCATGTGCTTCCAGAATATCTCCGGGAAACCATTGAAAAGGTGGAGTCCACTACAAAAGGATTCAAGAAATTCAGATTCAACCTGGCGATAGGTTATGGAGGGAGAGAGGAGATAATTAACGCAATAAAGAGGCTTTATGGAGATGTCAATTCAGGTAAAATCGGCATTGATGATATTGATGAGAACCTGTTCCGAAGCTATCTGTATGACTCGTCCATACCTGATCCGGATCTGATCTTCCGTACTAGCGGCGAGGAAAGAATTTCAAACTTTCTGCTGTGGCAGTCTGCATATTCTGAGCTTTATTTTTCAGATGTTAACTTCCCTGAACTGAAGAAATCAGATTTCTTCAGGGCCATAAGAGATTATCAGAACAGGAAGAGAAGATTCGGTGCATGAATGTATATCGCCATAGATGATACTGATTCCAGGGAAAAGGGCTGTTCCACATATGTTATGACAGAGATCATAAGGAGAAGCGGCCTCGATCTGATAGGTTATCCGAGGCTGGTAAGGCTTAATCCCTCTGTTCCATGGAAGACGAGGGGTAATGGAGCTCTATGTGCCAGGCTGGGTAAAGGAAAAGGGAGAAAAAGGGAATGCGGCATTATTGAAAGAAAACCAGTCTACACATTTGAATCCTTAGAAGAGAAAATAACTCGTGAAGAACTGATTGAAATTTCTGCCAGGGCAATATATGATCTTGCAGAGCTTCTCGAGGACGGGACGAATCCTGGAATTGTTGTGGGGGATACCCAAACAAATCCTGAGATATACTGGAACTGTGTGCGGGGCATCGAAAACATTGAAAATGTAATTGAGAGCCTGAAGAAATCCGGACATTCCTACCTTGGTATAAAGGAAGGCCGGGGAATTATCGGTGCAGCCGCTGCCCTTTCATGGAGGCCTTCACTTAGGACATATGAGGCACTTATCTACAGATATCCACATCCTGAGCCCATTTCATTCCAGTCTAAGATGAATGCTGCAATGATGGCTGTGGGTGTTAAAGGCTCATTCAATAATATTGACTTGCAGAATCAATATGCAGCCATATTTCCTAGAGAGAGAACTCCTGTTGTTATGGGCATAAGAAGTATAGAAGACTCCGATCTGCTATCATCATCTCTTGAGATTGCGGATAAAAATGGGATAACCTATGATAGGGCCATGGTTTTCGAGACAAATCAGGGAACAGATGAGCATATTGAATCAGAGCCCGCCACCCTTAATGACTCTCATTCATACAGTTTGCACTGCACTGTAAAGGGATATCCATACAGCATTAGAGGATCTCACTATTTTATAGAAGTTGAATACGCCGTGAAATCGTTGAAAGCCGCTGCCTTCGAACCCACAAAGGAGTTTCGGAGGATTTTCAGATCTCTTCTCCCGGGTGACAGACTGACGATTTTTGGCTCCTACAGCCAGGGGGTTATGAATATCGAGAAGATGGAAGTAAAATCACTTTCTGTGGCTTATCAGAGGGAGAATCCTATCTGTGACAATTGCGGTTCCAGGACTGACAACCGTGGCAGAAACGATTACAGGTGCAGAAAATGCGGCTCAATTTACACAATTCCACATTACAGAATCATGGAAAGGGCAATTGAAGCAGGCAGATATGATGTTCCTGTTATAGCGAGAAGGCATCTTTCCAGGCCGTTCGAGATAGGTGGCATAAAGTGACACTTGTGGCGCTGACTGGAATTCCAGGAACCGGTAAGAGCACCATATGCAACATTCTCAGGGGAAATAATTTCAGATGTTATGAAGCCCTTCAGATCTGCGGTTCAAACGAGTGTATGGAAGGTAATGAGGTTGACATTGACTGCCTTTCATCTCTGTGGGCCCGTAGAGATGAGGAGGATGTTATTGTTGCCTCTCATTATTCACATCTTCTGGGTGCAGATTTTGTAATAATACTTGAGAGAGATCCTGAGCTGGTTGAGAAGTCGCTTCTGGCCAGAGGTTACAGTTCTGAGAAGATCTTTGAAAATATGGACTCCCTGTATTCTGATATTATTTATCAGGAGTCGCTTGATCTGCTCCCCTCCATTAGAATATGCCGCATAATGAATAAAGAAGGCAAACCGGCAGAGACGGCAGAAGCCATAATGAAGGTTGCCCTCAACATATTCTCAGGAAATGCCAGTAAGTTGTGAGGCACAACATATATTATATCAGCAATCACGATCCAAGCTCATGGTTCTGGATAGCCTCAGAGGAAGAGCAGATGGACTGATCACATCTATGAGCAGGCCATTTATGGGAATGAATCCAAACACCATCTCCTTTCTTTCCCTTATTCTCGCTGGACTTTCCGGATTAACCATCTGGTTGGGCGGCCTATATCTTGGCCTCGCCTTCATTTTACTTATCCTGTCAGCACTTTTTGATGCGGTCGATGGCAAAGTGGCGAGGACCAGAAACCTCTCCTCCCCACTTGGAGATCTTGTTGATCATGTACTGGACAGATACTCCGATATTCTGATAATGATCGGCTTCATATTCAGCTCACCGGGATCCGAGTTTCTAGGCATAATTGCGCTTATAGGTGTCCTTATGACCTCTTATATGGGAACTCAATCCCAGGCACTGGGACTGAAGAGAAATTACTCGGGGATACTTGGCAGGGCAGACAGGCTAGCGTTCATGATGGTATTTATCCTGATTCAGTTGTTGATTCCCTTTTCCATTCACATGCCGCTTTTCAATCTCACCCCAACTGCCATACTGCTTCTCTGGTTTGCCATTGCAGGAAATGCCACGGCATTGCTGAGGTTCAGGGACAGTTATTCATCCCTGAAGAATTATTAGAGAAGAGAATTGATCACTTCTGTGACCTTTTTGTTAATTTTCTCTGCCTCTTCCATGCTCCTCCCATGTCCGTAAATACGCATGATTGGTTCAGTACCTGACGCTCTGACAAGTGCCCATCCCCCATCCAGGTAAATTTTAAGCCCATCTGTCCTGTCAACCTTCTCTGAAAGGTTCTTCTTATCCAGTTCGTGGAGGATTTTCTGTGGGTCTTTCCCGGATATTCGGACGACCGTTCTGTAAAGCCTGAAGCCTGGCAGCTCTGAGACAATCTGGGACAGGGGTTTCCTTCTTTCCGCAATAAGGTTGAGCATAAGTGCAACTGTCATGGCACCGTCCCTGCAGTACTGATGATCACCATAAATGACTCCTCCGTTCTCCTCCCCTCCAATTTTTGCATTCTTCCCAATTATTGTGCGTGAGACTATCGGTGCCCCTACCTTTGTTCTGACAAGATTGAAGCCTTTTTCTCTGGCTATATGCTCCAAATTATCGGAGCTGCTCACTGGCGTTACCACTGTATCACCTTTTCCCGCTATACTGGAAATAAGAATGGACAGGGACTGGTCACCATCAATGAAATTCCCCTTTTCATCTATGAAAACAGCCCTGTCTGCGTCACCGTCATGTGCTATTCCAAGCGAAAAGTTGCCGGATTTCATAACAGATATGAGGTCTGCCAGATTTTCTGGTTTAGGCTCGGATTGCCTGGAGGTGAATTGACCATCAGGGTAGGAATTCAGCTCAACTACACTGCAGCCCAGCTCTCTGAGCATTTTAGGTGTTGTGTGGTACGCTGCCCCATTTCCGCAGTCCACAGCAACTCTGAAATTTCTGGCACGGATCCTGGCTGCATCAACTTTTGCTATTACTGAATTAATGTACAGATCTCCACCCCCAGGATCGCCTGTAACCCGGCCAACTTCATCCCACCGGCAGAGTTTCCAATTGCCTCCAGATAGTGCATCCTCTATCCTTAACTCATCTTCCTGGCGCAATTCCGTCCCATCCATGTCTATGCACTTAATGCCGTTAAATTCTGGGGGGTTATGGGATGCAGTTATCACTATTCCATATAACCCATGAATCTTGCAATAGTACTGTACTGCCGGAGTTGGGAGTATACCAAGGTCAATAACATTAACTCCCGTTGACAGAACCCCAGACATGACTGCAGAGAAAAGCATGTCTCCGGTGTCTCTTGTATCTCTACCCATTGCAACTGTTTTTGTGCCAAAAATAGTAGCAGAAGCCCTGCCAACATTCAGGGCAAAATCTGACGTAAGATCTCTGTTCGGTGTCCCGCGTATTCCATTTGTGCCAAACAGCTTTCTCTCTCTTTGCATAGTTTTTATAATGGTAGCCCCGTATTTATCATTATAGTGGGATTTCTTCTCCACTTTTCTCAGAAACCTTCAAATCATGGGTCCTCGGTCCTGTCCAGCGGATACTCCCTTCCCCTCCATACTATAGATTTCATTCGTCCACCCTTTACAAGGTTGTAGAAATACACAAAAGGTATCATGAACTGTATTAGGAATCCACTTTTCCAGTGTTTTCCTGATCTTTTGGAAGATCTAATGGCATTTATGACAGCTGGAAGGAACAGGATAAGTACCGGATAGAAGGGCCAGAAGATAACTGTCAGGATTATTGCTGACAGGAACTCAAATATCGTTGCACCATAGAAAAGAACGCCATAACTAAGGACTTTCCTGGTTGCATATATGGATAGCGCAGTCTGCCTGTTGGCCCATTCGATAAATGTATTAAAGTCATCCGGAGACTTTACAAGTGGAGCTGCCTCGGGAACATATGCTATTTTCAGGCCATATTTGCGGCATATCTTGGTAATTGCAATGTCATCTGAAACATAGGAACTGAAAAATTCCAGATCCTTTCCAGTTAGCAGTTCAGATCTGAATGCGAGCGAGCCTCCCCATCCAAACCTTGTCAGAGTAGACTGCATCATTCCCAGCCCAACATAACCCCATACCATCTTTACCTTAGACCAGAAACCACCCACAGGATCGAAGAAAGGGAATGTTGTTGATATTCCAACCCTGTTATCTCTGAGAGGTGCAATTAATACTGAAAGCCAATTGTCAGATACAACCGTATCGGAATCCACTATTACAGTTACTTTATGTGATGAATGATCCTCTTCGATAGCGGAGACGATTGCATTCACTTTTCCACTTCCATT
This sequence comes from Thermoplasmatales archaeon UBA447, assembly GCA_002503205.1. GTDB lineage: Archaea > Thermoplasmatota > Thermoplasmata > Thermoplasmatales > Thermoplasmataceae > UBA447. The sequence goes on from DARE01000008.1 coordinate 22,041, forward strand.
TCCCGAATGTGAGACTATATGCTCAATTCCGGCTTCATTGAGAAACGCGACAGCAGGGTCATCCTCAGAATCCACAACTGCAAGGAGCCTGAAATCACCATGTTTCTGGTTTTTCAACGAGAGTATGTTATTCTCCATCCCATGATCTATACCTCTGCAGGGCAGTATAGCAAGGACCGGGGTTTCTGTATCATTACCGAAGTTCTCACTGTGTCCGCGAACTAAAGATATGTACAGAAGACCGGCAAAGATGAGAATGTTAAAAGGAATAAGAAAGTAAAGCAGAAAATCGTGAATAAGAGGGGACATGTCTAAACAAGGGTCATATCCTCTGTATCTACCTGCCCTACACCCTCTATCCCGCTGAGGGTTGCCTCTACACTGTCAATTTTCCCCTCTTCATCCGGTATAATTATTTCAAGCCTGACTGCCTTGAGACCGAAGGCGACCTCCTGAACCTCCAATTTATTCAGGGTGCATTTTCCCTTCAGCTTTTCCCTCGCAGCACTCATGATGGTATTTATATCCCTGTCTGCATCCTCAGGCAGAATGCGCATTACGACAGCTACGTCTCCCACTGTTTTCACCTAAGGCCCAACAAAGGAGCACTTGTTGCAGGTATATCTTGTAGAATGTTCCCTGCAATTCTTGCATCTGCCAATCAGTTCTTCCCCACACTGGGGGCATTCGAATATTGAATATCCTGGATCAACCAGGCCTACGCCGCACGATGAACAGTTTTCCTTGTATCTCATAAATTCACTTCTCACCTGTAAATATCCGCCATTTCAAGATGAAACAACAGTTTGCTGACATTTCACATGGATATATAATCTTTTCAAGAATTATTGCTGCCGCATATTGCGGATATTGCTGGGCAACTATTTTCTGCCTTTCTCCAGCTCTGCCCATTTTTTCTCCAGCTGAAGCTTTAGTGCCTCCGGCTTCTTCGCCTTTTCATCTGAAGACCTCAACTCCTCTGGTATTCTCAGGCCCTCCTGAACATCATATTTGAAATTGATTATAGATGACTGGGAAAGTTTGTATTTCTTTGAAAGATCTGAAATTCTTCCGTCAATTGTCTGGAGTATATCTTTCATTGCGCCATATTCCATGTTCTCCTGGATAATGCGCATGATAGTGTCCTTGAGGGATTCTCCATCTCTCTGCAACAGGCTTATGGCTAAAAATTCTGATTTTGTAAGCTCAAGAGAGTAAGTCTCCTGACCATTATCTTCCTGATCCTCATCAGGTATTTCATCTTCGGGCATTTTGGTTCATCCTAATCTATGGCGACCAGAATGCATACAGGAGACGTATAAAAAAATATATGCTAACCAGGTCAGTTTGAAGACCTAGCTGCAGCATCTCTGTATCCCAGGGCATTGGCGAACTGAATATCCTCCTGCGGTATCTTCACCATCGCACCTGGAGCAAGTTTCTCTAGCCTGTCACCAATAAGGGATGAACCTCCACCTACAGGTATCAGGGCGGTTATTCTGTCCAGTTCCTCCCTGAGGTTCTCCCTAAGTTTGTCCAGGATCCTGTTAGCGAGGTTAGCCATTATAGGTTCAGAAACCTTTGGCCCCCCTACTTCACGCTGCTTGAAGAGAACTGTCTGGCTGATTGCTTCCCTTGCCACATCGTTCGGCACAATAAACCCGGTTTCCTTTGCGATGGCCTTTGAAATGCCAGATACGAGGTCACCCACTCCTGCCTGAATACTGAATGACATTTCAACAACCGGCTCCATGTTCTTCAGGTTTACAGTAAGAACATCAGTCGTCCTTGAACCTATATCCACGACCACGCCGTATCCGTACTGTGCCTTTAGCATGCCTTTGTCCAGAAGGTACAGGGCTGCCCCTACTCCCTGGGGCCTCATTATCAGTTTGGTTATGTTGAATGTCCGTGTTTCGCCGGCCACTGACTTTATGGTGAACTCCTTTCCCTGTAGGTATTCCTTTGCTGCATTCAGTTCATGTTCAAATGTACCAAGAGGAGTTCCGCTTCCCAGAACTACTTCGGCCTTGTTTCCGTCCTTTCCTGCGCCGCTCATCCATAGAGCACCAGCGAGTAGTGGTAGAGAATCAGGATCAGAAAGCCTTCCGTCTCCCTGTGGTTCCCTTACACCTGCCCCGGTTGCATCATCGCCGAAGAAGAACGGATCGCTGTCATTTATTGTGAGGATTGTAGAAGATCCTCCGATTCCCCAGTTCTTCGCCTCTGTAGCTGCCCATCTGGAAGGAAATTTTGCTCTTCCAGAGTCTGGGCCCACAACTTTTGTGTCACCATATCCCAAGTCTACTCCCAATACTATCAATTATTCACCTCTCGTGAAAGCGTAAGACGCTACCACATTGTTTTCCCAGCCCTACACTTTTCATAGTGCATACTATGGTTTACACTGTGGTAAAGTATCCCATTGATTGTGTAAACTATATTTAAATTTTTTCTATTTGACAAAGCGATTTCGCTATCTAAAAACGGCTGAAAAACTGAATTTAATGAAAAATGAATCTTTTATACATTTTTCCGCCTGTTACTTATTCTCATGACTTGTATCAGGTAGTGCCGAATTAAATATTCAAAAGTGATACCACAGATATGGAACCTTCTTTAGAAACAATGTATAATCACATGAGGGATCTCAGGGAACATGGAGTCAGCGACAAAAGCAGAGATGAGATGAAGAAAAGAATCGCAGATTCCATAATAACAGCATATGGGGCCATGAACGCTGAACCTGTTCGTATAGCAAGATCAGCACTGCTGCCATCAAGGGGAAAAAGAAACGGGAGAATTTTTTTCAGCAAGGATGAGGCACCGGCGGATATAACCGCATTTATTAACGGCACCATGACAAGATACCTTGATTATAATGACACCTATCTGTCAAAGGAGGCAATGCACCCCTCTGACAACATCCCGCCTCTGATTTCACTTGCCCATAGCCTCGATCTCAATGGTGAGGATATTATCAGAGCAGCCAACATATCATATGATGTTGCTGCCAACCTCTCTGATGAATCATCCATAAGGGATAGGGGTTGGGATCATGTAACTTACATATCAATTTCTTCAGCAGCTGGGCTTTCAGCGCTGCTCGACCTGGACGAAAAGCGATTTGAACATGCAATCAGCCTTTCCTTGAATAACAACATAAGCATGCGGCAGACAAGAGCCGGAGAACTGAGTATGTGGAAAGGGGCAACTACTGCAAATGCCTGCAGGAACAGTGTATTCGGCACTTTGCTTGCAGCAGACGGTTTTACCGGCCCTTCACCGGAATTCTCTGGAGAGATGGGCTTTTTCAAACAGGTATCAGGGCCAATGAACATAAATCCAAAAAAGGATGCTGTTCTAAAAACAATGATAAAGAATTATCCGGTTGAATATCATGCTATGAGTGCGGCAGAAGCTGCCTGTTCAATTCATGAAGAACTGAAAGGAGAAATCAAGTCTGTCAGTGTTGAAACATTCAAAGTTGCTAATGACATAATAATAAAGGACCCTGAGAAATTGAGGCCAAGAACGCGGGAAACTGCTGACCACAGTATGCCATATATTGTTGCCTATTCCCTTGTTTATGGATCCCCAGGCCCTGGATCCTATGAGCAGAAATACCTGAAAGACCCTAAGATACTCAATGTTATCGATCATTCAAAGTATGTTGTTACAGATAGGTTCAACAAAATGTATCCGGAATACCTGCCTGTGAAAATGGTGGTGGAAACATCTTCGGGCAAGTACGAAAGAGAGATGGATGTTCCTAAGGGCCATCACAGGAAACCATACACATGGGATGATCTCTTCGAGAAGGGAAGAAAGGTTATGGGTGAGGACAATTCAAAAATCCTGATGAATGTGACCAGAAGACTTGAAAAGATCAAGATAAAGGAATTCATGGATGTGATATCTGATGTCCATTTTAAGGGATAATATTAACGCGGGACCTTCCGGATTTAAAAAACTTCTCTCAGAAGGTTTTATAGAGGCAGCTGGTGTATTCAATGGAATGAGTGCACTTCTGGCACAGCAGGCCGGATTCAGGGCACTGTACCTCTCTGGGTCAGGAGTTGCAGGTGCGATGGGCCTTCCTGACCTCTCCATTACAACACTTTCTGAAGTTGCGGACGAAACCCGCAAAATAACATCGGTTTCTGGACTCCCACTTATTGTTGATGCAGACACCGGTTTTGGAGAGGCAATAAACGTAATGAGAACTGTGCGGGTGCTGGAAGATGCGGGCGCAGCTGCATTACATCTGGAAGACCAGGTTCTCCCAAAGAGATGCGGTCACCTCAACGGAAAGAAAGTGGTGGAGATGGAGGAGATGGGAAAGAAGATAATGACGGCAATAGCCTCCAGGCACAATCCTGATTTCATGATCATAGCGAGGACTGATGCCAGGTCCGTGAACGGACTGGACGATGCCATTGAGAGAGCACTTTACTACAGGAAGTGCGGCGCTGACATGATATTCACTGAAGCACTGGAATCAGCTGAGGAATTCCTGGAATTTTCATCAAAGGTTAAAACCCCTCTGCTTGCAAATATGACAGAGTTTGGAAAAAGCCCTCTTCTTTCGAGTTCAGAACTGAAAGACCTGGGTTACAGTGCTGTCATATTCCCACTTACAGGATTCAGAGTAGCTCTCAAATCCCTGCAAAAAACCTACGAGACTCTTATTAGGGAGGGAACTCAGAGAACCTTTATCGATGACCTGATGACAAGAAGGCAGTTTTATGAGGTCATTGGCTATGATGAATATGAAAAGGACGATAGAGATATATTCAATATGAAAGGTGAAAAAGATGACTGAAATAAGTGTTCCAAAGGGACTTGTTGGAGTTATAGTTGACAAAACTGCAATATGCACTACTGATGCTGAAGGAAACCTTGTCTACAGAGGATATAAGACGGTAGATCTGGTCAATAAGAAAACCTTCGAAGAGGTTGCATACCTTGTAGTACATGGTGATCTCCCGAACAGCAATCAGCTTAAGGAGTTCAATGAAATGCTGGTAAATAGTGGAGAAATAGACTCAAGGGTACTGAAGATTATTGATCTTCTTAAGGAGAAAGATATAATGAAGAACCTTCGATCAATGATATCCCTGTATCCATACAAATCTGCTGATCCTGAACATTTGCTGCCAGAAATCATCGCTAAGGTTCCCGGCATAATAGCTCATTCATATGCAGCGGAAACTGGTAAATCTGTTGGCAGGTCTGAAGCTTCCAGCTACAGCGGAAGGTTCTACCAGATGATTACCGGAAATACTGACGCCAGAAAATCGCAGTTCCTTTCAAAACTGATGATTCTTTACATGGAGCATGAGTTCAACGCATCCACTTTTGTACTCAGGGTAGCGGCATCAACACTTACTGATCCAGCTTCAGCATTCACCAGTGCACTGGGAACTCTAAAGGGGCCTCTCCATGGCGGTGCAAATGCCGAGATACTTGACTTCTTCAAAAGCTTCAGGAACGAGGATGAGGCCGTAAAATTTGTTGATGCACAGCTTGAATCCGGGAAGAAGGTAATGGGCTTTGGACACAGAGTTTACAAACAGAAGGATCCGCGTGCACAGCTCGTGAAACAGTTAATGAAAGAGCTGAACCCTGACTCTAAGGAACTGAGAATAGCAGAAGCCATCGAGGCTCGAGTTTGGGAGAAAAAGCATCTCCCCGCCAATCTTGATTTCTATGCTGCAATTCTTATGGATCAGCTTGGAATTCCTCAGGATCTCTATACTGCCATTTTTGCAGCAGCCAGAGTGTTTGGATGGTGGGCGCACTACGAAGAACAGCTGAGCGATAACAAGCTGATAAGACCTTCTTCTGAATATGTGGGCCCAAAAGACAGGGTTCTCTGAATTCAGAGAACTTTCAGATCTATTTTTTCAGATTTTCTATTGAAAGCCTGAAAGTCAGAAATTCTGTAAGGGCTTGCCACAATTATGTGTATTTGCCCAGTATTGGAGAACATTGAAACGTCAGCATCCGAAGGTAATGCTACCCCTGAAGGATGTGAATGCACACTCCCAACTACAGAAAAATCTATTCCCTTATGGTAGAGGTTGAATATTGTGTGATGGTCTCCCTGCACAGTACCAGGGAGCATAAGTATCTCATAGATTATCTCATGCTCTGCCTTCAGAAAGGCCCCAAACTCCCTTGGATAACTGTCCTTTGAGGCTTCCATTATCATTTTAAGTGTACGGAGCCTAATTGACCACATTTCTTATCAGCTTCTCCCTGATTCTCTCATAGAATGAGTTTCTGAAAGTCACGAATCGAGCCCTTTCCGGAGATACAGTGATCCTTATATCGTCATTCTCGTCTACAGCGAACTGCTCCTGGCCATCAACAATAAGGTCACAGGATTGCTTCTTTCCGAAGATCCTGAGATTTATCTCCTGGGAGCTTGGTATTACAAGGGGCCTGCTTCTGGACCTGAAAGGTGCCAGATACGTTACAACCATGGCATCAAGGGTTGGATAAAGAATTGGCCCACCGGCACTGAATGAGTATGAGGTTGAACCTATTGGTGTTGCAACAATCACACCATCGGATGTTGTACTGTCAAAAAAAGTCCCATCTACAAAAAGCCTGAACTTCCTGATCTTGGCTATTTTGCTGGAATGAAGTACCACCTCATTGGTCGAGTCGATGATCTGTGTTCCATTTATGGTCAGTCTGAGCTTCATGGTCTCCTCCACCTTGTAGTTCCCCTTTATCAACTTGTAAACTGAGGACTCCACCTCTCCGATCTCAACCTCTGAGAGGAACCCCAGGCTTCCCATGTTTATCCCGAGGACCGGCCCTTTTGCGAGCTGCAGTGACCTGAGGACAGAGCCGTCTCCGCCTACAGTTATAAGAATGTCGGCTTCCATTGATTCTATGCTGTTACCCTTTCTGTTGAGCATCCTGGCTGCTTCCCTGTCATATATGACTTCCCAGTCAGCAGGAAGTATCTCTACAATCCTTCGGACTATGTTTGCACATCTTGTGCAGTCCTTTCTTACGATAAAACCTATCTTCATTTCAGGGCCTCCGCAAATTCTCTACTGCTTGCTCCGATTATGGATTTTCTCTCCCTGACATCCAGCCCCATGTTAAAATCATTGAAATGGCCATCTAATACAATGCCCCCAGCTTCCCTGAGGATAAGTACCCCTCCGGCCACATCTATATTTCTAAGTGAGTTGAAATCACCTACATATGCCATAAGATCCGCTGATCCATTTGCCACCAGACAGAGTTCCAGTGAGGCACAACCAAGTGAGCGAATTCTCCAGCCGCCCCTTAGGATCGGGGAAACATGATCATGTCCTGCTCTTCCAAGGCCTCCGAGAGCACATCCCCGTGGATCCTGGGAAACTTTTATTCTCTTTCCGTTTGCGAACGCTCCCTTGCCTTTTACAGCATGATAATTTGTTTTCCTGGCCAGGTCTGCAACTATAGCAATCCTCGCTGATGATAGATCCTCCTTTACAACCGCACCGGAAAATGAAAAGAAAGGTATGCCATTCTCCGCATTGTATGTTCCATCCAGCGGATCAACCATTAAAGACTCCCCATAGCCGAGGTCAGTAAAACCACTCTCCTCGCTTATGACATTCAGAGGCAGATCCCTTTCACGTATAAAATTCAGGATGTGATCATCACAGATTCTGTCAAGTTGATGGGTTGCGGTACCGTCTGCACCCATTCCGATGATATTGTTTCTATTGACTGAACCGGTCTGTGAGGAGATGAGTTCCCTTAAAGAATTTCCAAGTTCAATGAGTTCATTTTCAAGATCCGACACAGTGTCAATATTATAACACTAAAGATAACCTTTCTGGGAAAAATTGGAAAATCAGTCTCCAACAACACTGTCCAGCAGAAGATTCAGCCTCTGAGAAAGCCTCTTAAGTGCATAGTCCAGCACATCTATTGCCTTCAATGAGCCATCCGTCTCAAACTGGAACACGTATTTGGTATCATCCTCTGTTACCTTTACGTCAGGATTGTCAAGCAACTGCGAAAGAAATGTGCATCTGTTATCATCGCTGAACACTATCCTTTCAGCATTTTCCGATAGAACTGAATCTGGACAATGATTCTTGTAGGTCTCCCAGTTCTTGACCTTCTTCTTCTCTACCAGAAATTCTCTATGATACTTGTACGAGACCCCAGAGGTTACCTGCCATTTGGTGTGCTTTTTCCCTGTACCAAGTATGGCTTCGGCTGTAACCAGAATTGCCTGTCTCGGGCCAAGCTTCACAATTGGAATCTCCTTATCGGCAGGAACAAGATCTGACTTTCCGACAGGCTGAAGGTCACCTGAGTTTACGACGCCAGAGCCTATCTTATTTATCGAAAATGTCATTGTGCATAGTGGGCAACCCTCACCTTTGCATGAGCAATTATCCCTGAAATTCATTGAAAGATCTGAAACAATAGGCACCAGAGAAAGCCTATGCGCTACTATTTCATCGAATAATGGAAGGGATGAGTCATACACATTGCCCTCACTGTCTCTTATCTGGCCATGATGAAATATAACTTTATCTATGGCAAGCTTCGGGACGTCATCCATCAAAGTTCTTCTCAAGGCGTTTGCTGTTGATGGTGTGAGTCCATCCACAGTGAACCGGATAAAGTCATCAGACATTGTGTTAATTGTCACTGACATCTGTTTATACTCTCCTGCCTCTCTTACCGCCTTTCTTCTTTGTTCCGTCATGTGGAATCGGAGTTACCTCTTCAATTCTCAGGATCTTGAAGCCGGCTCTTGAAAGAGCTCTAATTGCACTCTGAGCACCTGGTCCAGGGATCTTTGATTTGTTTCCGCCTGGAGCCCTTACCTTGATTATGAGATCAGATATCTCCTTCTCCCTCAGTTTTTCAGCAACCAGATCAGCTGCTTTCATTGCAGCATATGGGCTTGACTCATCTCTGTCATTCTTCACTACCATGCCGCCTGTGGCTTTGGCGAGGGTTTCAGCCCCTGTTGGATCAGTTACCAGAATTATAGTATTGTTAGCTGAGGCAAAAATATGTGCTATTCCTGTTTTGTTCATCTTCCTCTACCTCTTCTTCCCTGCCTGTCGTTCCTCCCACGGCTGCGCTCAGGAGGGGCTTCCTCCTTCTGCTCTCTTTCCCCATTTGGAAGGACATTGCTCATAATTACCTGCCTCATTGGATGAAGATCATCCTTGAATGGAGAGTTTTCAACATATTCAATGCTATCCTCCAGTGATGCCTCAACCATTATGCTTGGTATGGTAACTCTTCTTCCATTCATTGTAACATGGCCATGTGTAATCAACTGCCTTGCCTGTTTGAGAGTTCTTGCAAGGTTTCTTCTGTATACTATGGTCTGAAGGCGTCTTGCAAGTATAGCCTCGATATCAAGTGAAAGGACATCATCGAGGGTTGCGTTGCCACCGAGAAGCTTGTATCTGTTAAGCCTTGCTATGAGGGCATCATACTGTTTCTGGGCATTTGGATCATTGTTCCTTAGCTTTGCCTGTAGATCTCTAGCCTGGCTTCTGAAATTGTCAAGGAACGACTGCCCCTTCCAGAGTTCTCTCTTGTTCTTCAGCCCATATTTTTCAACTATGACCCTCTCAGAGTCAATTCTGTCTTTTTCCCAAGGGTGCCTTGGTGTTGAATATGTCTTGTGCGGAAATTTAGGATCTCCCATAATTCATCACTCCTTCTTCCTCTGAACTCCTACAGTAAGGCCTCTTCTTCCATTTGACCTTGTTCTCTGACCTCTTACTTTTTTGCCCAGTTCGTGCCTTATGCCACGATATGACTTCATCTTCTTCATGAGGTTAATGTCATCCTGGATTATTATATCGAGATCGTTGGACACCAGATTAAGGTCTTCCCCGTTCACTGCATCTCTGCGGTGATTTTTGGCCCATACTGGAACACCTTCGTATTCCTTTGATTCCACGTAATCTCTTATTCTGTCTGTCTCCTCTTCAGGCAGCTCACCAATCTTTGTTTTGCCATTGATGTTGAGTTTTCTGGTGATAATCTGTGCCAGCCTTGGTCCAATCCCCTTTAGATCAGATAATGCTAGCTCAACGGATCTTTCACCGTCCAGATCCTTTCCCGCAATCCTTACAATATACTGGAAATTCTCCTTTTTTGCATCCTGCTTCTTAGGCTCCTGTTTTTTATTATCCTGCTTGTTATCCTGCTTAGATGCCATTGAACCATCCTTTGAATATTATCCCCCAATCGAACAGACACTTATATTATTGTCCTTTCACGATGGAGCGTCTAAGAGTATTCCTTAAGGATATATAAACTGAGCCCTCCAGGATAGATATGGAATCGATCGGGCCTATTGTCCTGATATTACACCCGAGGCTAAATTTATAAAAATTAACATTTACTGCTCAAATTAAGTTTGTATCTACGCATTATTAATTGAAATTGTTACAATGTCTTATTCAATCAGTGGCATTTGACCTGACTTCTTCATCAATTTTCAGGTGATTTAACTGAAGTTAGTAAAGAGCCTGTGGTCTCCCTTTCCATCCAGGACACCGAGTCTGACCAGTGCATCGATCCACCCATATGAGTAGTTTATAGCAGCAAAAGCATTGAGCAGGTCCCCCTTTTCAATAAAATATTTAGAATCCTCATAATAACTCCTTATCAGATTCAGGGAGTCTTCAGCAAACCTGTAAAGGAAAGAGTCACTGTGTGGTGAAACTGTAATCTTCCCGAGAGCTTCCTCCTCTATTGACAGATATCTCAAAACCCTCTCTTTCAGATCTTCCATGTTATGGTATAATCTGCCATTATTTATTAGGCTCCACATAATTTGCTTCATCTATTGAGAAATTAACCTGGATCAGATCATTTGGTGGCCCCTATATGATACACTGCGAAAACCTTACCAAAAAATACAGTGACGGATTTACCGCCCTCAATTCTGTTTCGTTTGAAACAACTGGAAGGATTAACACATTGATAGGCAGGAACGGAGCTGGGAAAACCACACTTACCAGAATTCTTTCAACCCAGCTCATGCCTACTTCTGGTACAGCCTCCATCAATGGTATGGATATAACCAAAGACGTAGATCAGATTAGGAGAAGCATAGTCAGCATACCACAGGAGGCTTCACCTCTTGGTATACTGACTGCCCAGGAGCAGGTAGGGATGTTCCTGATTGGCAGAGGACATTCTTTCAGATCAGCAAAGGAGGAGTCAAGAATTGCACTTGAATCACTTGGGTTGGGTGATTTCAGGAATCTACCAGCTGACAAGCTTTCGGGTGGGATGAAAAGAAAGATCTTTGTAGCAATGGCCATCGCATCGAGGGCTGAGACAGTTTTCCTTGATGAACCCACAACCGGCCTCGACCCCATATCCAGAATAGAAGTCTGGTCCGCAATACGGGAGATTGAGTCAGAAATCTTCCTGACAACCCACTATATGGAGGAGGCCCAGGATCTTTCTGAGCATGTGTTCCTTCTTGAACATGGAAACATAGCTGCAAGTGGCACGGTAAAGGATCTTCTGAAACCTTTTTCTGGAAAGGTCCGCGTGGAATCACACACAGAGATTCCGGATGCAATTAAGATAGGGGCCATGTGGATTTCATATGTTACTGCTGATGAGACTTCAGAGTATCTGGGAAAGGGATGCACAATCAAACCCATAAGCCTGGATGACGTGTTCATCTCAAGGGGGGTTGAAGTTGAATCTTAGGTTCATAGTTTCGCTGGCATGGTCATATGGTTTCAGGGTTATATTCAGGGGCCCATCCTACATTATATCATCGATGAGTGCCCCTCTCACATTACTTTTCATAGTATCCATACTCTCTCATGGAACACTCATCAACTACGCTCTTGTGGGTGGATTTCTTGGCCTCATAGCATCTGTTGCACTTTCCAGTTCTGGAGATGCAGCTTTCATGAGGCTACAATTAAGATTTCAGGACCTCTATGTTGCATCGAAGGTCTCACCTTCCGATTACATGATAGGGCTGACCCTTAGTTATGTGATATTCTCACTTCCTGGGATCATACTGTATGCAATACTTGGTGCCATATTCCATATATTCACCCTTGGAGCTGTTCTGGCACTTATAGGAATTATGTGTTTCCTGGTTGTTGGGACATCTTCTATCTCTTTCATTGTGTCTAGCAGTATAAAGCACGTGAGAAACGTATGGGGAATAGCAGGGATCATGTCTGTCATAATGACTGTGCTTCCTCCAACATTCTATCCTTATGAGTATATTCCAAAATGGGCACTATACGCTCTTTCTGCAACACCAGTTACTCCTGCGGCAGTACTCGCTCAGTGGGCCTTTGGCCTTTCGCCGCCAATGATCAATGAGCTTTACATATTTGTCATAGAGACTATAATATATTTCTCAATGGCACGTTATTTAACTAGATGGAGGGAAAACTGAGTCGCAGAATTCACTTTGATTCTGTAAAATGTTAAATGATTGTGTGCTACAGCATTCATCTGGATCTGCTGTAATTTGCAATTAAATCCAGGAGCTTTCTCTTTGTCTCCTGGTCAAAGGCCCCCTCTTCCTCCTTCTTTAGAATGTAGTCCCTTGCCTCCTTGATGCCTCTTTTGGAGGCAATGGAGTAGATACTCCCCATTACAGCTCCCCTTACACTGTCCGGGAGATCCTCTACCGCTCTCCCAAGCATAAAGTTGAACTCTTCCGATTTTCTCATGTCAAGTTTTCTTATTTTCTTTCCACTAGGCTCAGGGTGATTGTATCTTTCAGCCCTGTTAAACCTGCTGAACCTGCTGGATTTATTTGCCTTATTCACCATGAAATTTGATTAATATGCTTTCTTGGTTCTTTATGCTTTTCCCTCTGGGCACCTGAATACCTTCAAAGTTACCTGATAGTGCCAGTTATGTGGCGAGTATGATTTCACGACCTTTGAATCTGAAACATCCAGAATATAACCCATGTGCCGTGCCCTTGCTGTGATTTCTCTATGAATCTGATCAATTTCCCCCGTTGGGGCAAGAAGATGCATTACTATTTCCGTACCCTCGTGGGACCTGAAAAGTGCACTGGAAAGAAAATCCATGGAAGAAAAATGGCCCATAATTATGAGATCAGCCTTCAACGAATCCCATGAATTGCGGCAATCTGAGTTCACCGCCTTGATCCTAGATTCCAACCCGTTTAAGGAGATATTTCGAAGTAGATATCTGTAGGAAACAGGATTTATTTCGCTGCAGTAGACAACTTTAGCTCCTGAATATTTTGCACAAGGCAGTGCGAAGTAGCCTATCCCTGAGAACATATCCAGAACAGCCTTGCCCTCAAGGTTCCTGTTCCGGAGAATCCCTCTGACATTAACGTTCCCAGGCGAGAACATAACCTTCTGAGGATCGAATTTGAACAGGACACCATTTTCACGGTGCAATACCTCATGTGATTTCCCATGAATCAGATGAAGGGCTGGTACCCTCTCTACTCCTCTTACTCTGGAGATGTCCAGATAGATCGCCTTTGCACCTGTGAATTTCAGCAGTAGTTTCAATGCCCTTTTCGAGGGCATTTTCCCATTATTTGACTTGATAACTATGGAGTCTCCCAGCCTGATCCACTTTCTTGGGACAAAGTACTTTGAAGTGGCCTTCAGCCTTATTTTTCTCAGATAATAGTGTGGTGAATCTGCCAATTCTCTGTTCCAGAAATTATCTATTCCAATTTCAAAGCCATCTATTGAAACATTATCCTTAACGGGAATCAGAATAGTGTCACCAGATCTTCGAATGTGGTACCTCTTATCGATAACATTTCTCCTTAGAAGTCTGGAGATGAGCTCATTTGCCCCTTCTTTCAGGACCGCTATCATTGGCCTTTCTGTCATTTTCCGGATCCAGGATAGTTTGAAATGCATTAAAAAAATTCCATTTCGCTGCAACTATCAAAGTATGCAGGAAATTGCAAGAAGATAAATGTCTAAAATCAATATCACCCAAATGAGGCTCAGGGTTGGAACAAGGCCTAGCCAGCTTGCAGTTAGACAGGCTGAACTTGTGAAGGCCGCTCTTTCAAGAACTGGTATAGAGAGCGATATTGTGAAGATTGAATCACATGGTGACAGAGATCACCAGACAGCTCTTTCAGGGTTCAAAGGAGCGGGAGTCTTCGTATCGAGCCTCAACGACGCACTTCTTGCTGGCAGCATAGACATTGCAGTCCACAGTGCCAAAGACCTTCCTTCTGAGTTGCCTGAAGATCTTTCAATTAACGCTGTTCTGGAGAGGGGGCCGCACAATGATTCTCTTGTCTCAGACACCTCTCTTGAGAAATTACCGTCCGGTGCAGTAATAGGAAGCTCCAGCCCCAGGAGATCATTCATGTTGAAAAGAGTCAGGCCAGATCTTCTTGTCAGAGACATAAGAGGAAATGTAGATACAAGACTGAGAAAGCTTGAAAATGGAGAATATGACGCGATTATTCTTGCGGAGGCTGGGCTCAAACGACTTGGTATTTCAGTCCAGCGTCAGCTGCTACCTGAAACTGACTTTGTTCCTGCACCATGCCAGGGAATAATAGCTGTTGTTTGCAGAAAAAGCCACAAGGACTATCAAAAAATTTCCTCCATAACAGATCAGGTGACAATGGAGCAGATGAAAATTGAGAGGAGTTTAACAGCCTCAATGGCTCTTGGCTGTTCTGCTCCCGCAGGTATTTTTGCCAGATATAATGATAGAGAATACGAGGTAATATCATCATTCTATTCCAGAGACGGAAAAAGGCACACCGATATCAGCGGAACCGTACAAGGGGAGAAGGATCTAGGAGAACTGCTGGATAGAATGAAGAAATCTGTTCCATCAGACTACGGGCTTGGGGATAGCCAATGAGTGAACCATGCCGGATAATTATAACTACGAGGCCATCCTGGAAATTCAAGCCAATTAGGGTTCCTGAAGGATTCAGGATCATCAATATACCACTTACGGAAATCACCCCTATTTCTGTTGACTGGAACCATATCAGGGCCTTCGCACCGCAGGTTCTCATCTTTACGAGTACAGTTGGGGCCAGGATATTTATTGAGAGTGAGAATGAATTTGTGTCAGATAAAATTGAGGTTATTGCAATTGGAAGTGCTACAGCCAGTGAACTTTCCTCAAGATTCAGCAATATAACTGTTCCTGCCAGTCGGAATTCTGATGGCATAGTTGATTTGCTCAGCTCAGGAAACTACAATGGAAGAAAGATTGCCGTTTTCTCCAGCGCCAAAAGCAACCGGATAATACAGAACTATCTCTCAAAAAACAATTACACATACATACAGTGTGATCTTTATGATGCACTTCCTGTCTCCAGTAGCAAAATCACTGAATATCTTACAAGAAATGATGTTGCTGCAGTTATAATCACATCCTCGCAGGAGGCCGAAGTATTTATGGATATTGCCGGCCCACAGGCAGCTCTGAAACCTCTTTATGCAATAGGTGAAACTACTGCTTCTACAATGAATAGGATAGGAATTCCCCCTTCAGAACCATTGGGAAAATCAGATCTGGAATCACTTGTTAAAGAAATATGCAGGAAATTCTCAGGCAGTACCTAAAATAGCGGGGAATGGATTTGAACCATTGATCTACGGGTTATGAGCCCGTCGGGATCTCCTAACTACCCCACCCCGCTTCCCACAGGTATACGTGCGTAAAATAATAGGTTTTGCATCGCCTCTATCCGAAAGACTCTTCTATCTTCCGGATTCTCATATCACGGGCATTCCTCTCCAGATATGTATAGACGGTTCTCTGCTTGCTTCCATTGATAAGCATTGTAACTGCCTCCTTTGCAAATTCCATTGAAACATAATCCCCAATTATTGAAACTGTGTCACCATAGATTGAAATTGCAGTTGTCGTGAGTTCCTCTACAATCTGGCGGGTACGGCCACTTGTGCCAATGAGCCTCGCCTTTATCTGCGAAATTCGTTTTGAGCCGGGATTTGCAAAATCTCTCAGTGAAATGACTGCCAACTGGAAATTCTCCTGATACAGCAATAGAGCCTTTTCTGGGTTGAATCCTCTTCCTATGGCCTGAATCACGCTGTTTGTGATCACTGACTTAAGAGGATCGCCCCTTCCCTGCACCTCTACAATTCCAGTCTCTGAATCTATTAGAAGATTGCATTCCCCAATTCTCTCAATTAGTTTTTTTGTGCTTCCTTTTTTCCCAATGAGAACAGCAACGCGCTCTTCAGGTATCTTCACTTCTGCTGGCATCTGTTCTGGGAGTTCGTCCGTCATGTCTATCCTCTTATTATCCATCATTATTAAGCCTTTCCAGATTTTATAGGGGGCTTCACATACTTGAGTGAATCCTCCATGCTGCAATCTACCCCCTTTTTCCTGAAAAAAACGCATATATTCTTGATGTCCCGCTCCAGGAAATAGTCAGCTGCAGGATGCTCTCTCGATACTGACTGAGCCATGTCCAGCAGGTACGGCTTCGCCCTGTATATGAGGACGTTGTATTCACTCAAGTCTGCGTGAACCAGCTTGGCCTTGCCATAAAGATCTTTGACAGAATCCATTATCTGATCAAAGGTTTTCTGAAAGTCTACTTCTGTGTCTTTTAACATCGGTGCTCCACGCGTACTCGTTCCGAGGTAAGACATCATGAGAAGATTCTTATGGAATGCTATAGGGCGGGGAGCATTTATCCTGTACCTGCGGCATTCACTTAGATTTGTGAATTCTTTTCTGGCCCACAGGTACACAAGCGAAGACCTTGTAAGATGCTCCTTTGAGAACCTGTAATCCCCATCTATGTACTTCCAGATATTTGAGAATCGCAGTGTGGACATCTTGTAAATCTTTATTGCAACTGCTTTGCCATCAAGATATGCCTTGAATACGATTGATTCCTTCCCGCTTGAAATTGGATAATCTATATAGTCAACCCGGTATCTGCTCACGAGTTCATATATTGCCTTCAGAGTCCTGCTGTCAAATACAAGATCAGCAGTCTTCCTTTCCATCTGGAGACTCTGGAGAAATTCCCCGGATTTTAGAAGCTTTTCGAGAGCAGAGAGATCTTCCATCTATACCTTTATTATAACAGACCCGTAAATAATGATTGGGAAATTCCCATTACTTGAATATGTTTATAACCTCTGGCAAAAGTTTGCTTCTGCTGAGATATGATGCCTGTGTTTTTGTGTATCTGTAAACAACATCTGCCTTCTCACTCTGAAACTGCCACGGTTTCACAATGACCAGATCACCCTCTCTTATCCACATCCTTTTCTTCATCTTACCAGGTATACGGGAGTTTCGTGTGAACCCATCCTCACACATTACGTTCAGATGTGATGCTCCTGCAAGCTTTTCAACAATTCCGAACATCTCTCCTCTCCTCTTGTTCGGCAGTATGACTCGTACACCTTCTCCGTAGCCCTCTTCCTCTGACGGAGTATCATTAAAATCTACATCATCTTCCATTTAGCCCGTTGTTATGGGATAAACGTTAATAAATATGGTGACAGAATTTAAAAAAAAAGAAAAAAATGTAAAATATGGTGTTTAATCTGTTCCCTCTGTCAGGGCGATACTGTTGTCAATTGCTTTCCTGATCTCATCGTCGGGGAATGCCGTTTTTACTGCCCAGATGTAGAATATTATGGAAGCTACTATGTCGATGAACCAGTCCACTGGTATGGCAGCATGTCCCGGAATCACAAGGGAATTTGCAAGGCTGTGGAATGGCGTAAATTCTCCAAATGTCAACAGAACCAGGTTGAACAGCAGGAGGACTATGACCCACAGTCCTGATCTCAGATCCTTTGCAAAGTTTCTGTCCTTTGCATATCCGTAGAGTATGAATCCTATGAGAATTATAACGATCAGGATATACCCACCATATGGATCGGTAGATGAGTCCAGACCGCCTGCGCCCCAGTAGATCAGGAGCCCAGATATTATGAAAGCAAGGATACCGATCACACTGTGCCCTCTCAGGAGGAATGGCCTCTTCAGATTCGGATGGGATTTTCTGAAAGCTACAAGAGCGACCGGCCCGATTATATATGAGAAAACTCCAGTTGTTGTAACAATGGAGGTCAAAGCTGACCATGCTCCCCCAATGGTCGAAACAAGATAACCCACAGCAGCAGCAACAAGCAGTATTATTGTCACAATGAATGTGGTCACCAGTCCAAGAGTGGGTATTCTCGATTTGGGGCTGACCTTAAAGAACCCGGATGAAAGGTACCCTTCTTTTGCTGTTCCGTACAGGACACGTGAGGTTGACCCCATATACTGGCTCAGGGTACCTGTTGGGCTTACCACACCGTCAATAACCAGGACAACTCCAAGAGCTCCAAGACCAAGTCCCACTGCCTCATAGAAGAATGGAAATGTGTACATAGGAAGCGATGTGGATAGACCAGACCATGAGTATGCTGCAAGGGTACCGGTACCGAAGGTGGACGAGTTGAAGTTAATTGACCCTATGAATGCGACCTCCAGAAGTGTGTAAATGCCTATCCCAGTCAAAACCACAGCCACAAGTGCCTTCCATATATCTGAACCTGGTGATTTGGCTTCAGCTGCCATTTCAACCGGCTGCCTGAATCCGAGGAATGCAAACACAACACCAGTGGTGGGAAGAGCACTGAAAACAGGATCAATTCCGTACGGTGCAAAGCCTGCAAAACCTTTTCCGCCTGAGGTGAAGTTTACACCAAAGCCGTGCTGCAATCCGAATATTAGAAGCAGGATAACAGCGATTGGGGGAATGACAAGCTTCCAGATGGTCATCCCAAAGTTCGTCTTGATCAGACCCTTAAGCCCTATGAAATTCACATAGAAGAATGCCACCGAAAACGCGGCTGCCACTATGACTCCATAATAGGAAGGTATTCCTGAGGAGTTTACAAGAACCAGTGTACTTGCAGGTGCATAAAAACCAATGGCGCCCTGAAGTATCTGAACAACAGCCACCGCTTCTACTGCCGGAACTGCAATGTATGTGAGAATTGTACTCCATGCAATTATTGATGCAGCTATACCCCCATGAGTAAAATTGGCGTATCTTGCTGCACCTCCTGCAATAGGTACTGATGTCGAGATTTCTGACCAGGCCAGAGCTATTATAAGGATAAATATACCACCTATTATCCATGAAAGGATAGAGGCAGGCCCCGCTGCACTGGCGGTCTCATAACTTCCGAAGAGCCATCCGGAGCCTATAACTGCTGTGAGACCGGCAAAATAGAGGTCCCGCAGGCGCATTCCACGCTTCAGTTTGTTTGTCTCCAAAGATTGCCCAGTTCCACTTACATGTGCGTCTGTCATTATCAATCAGTAAAAAGTTGGACGACTTTTAGATATATAAATATTCTTATACTTTTTAAGAAAATATATATTTTATTGTTTTAGGGTCAAGAGTTACTGCTTTATGTTGACACTTCTAACATTAAATGCCCTTGCAATGGCCTCCCGGAAGAGTTTTATGTTTCTGCCCTCCTTTCCGATGGCCTTTCCCACGTCGTTCTGGTTTACGCCTACAAGGACATCCGTACTTCCTTCCCTCCATGTGACAATAATTTCCCTTACTCCGAACCTGTGGAAAATATTTCTAACAAAGGTTATCAGGTCTCTGGATTGCTCTGCCACCAAAACATGTTTGTTGGTTCTTTCCCTTATGGTAGCCAGGGCATTCTCGTTCTTTCTGAATAGATCCTGGAGTTTGCGTTCCCCCACAATGAAAAGTATCATATCCTCGTTTTCCGAGCACTCCTTTACTTCCACGTGGGAAACCTTTTCAAACAGGGTTATGTAACCCATTATTTTGTTGTCTATGGTGATCTCTTTCATCTGAGCATTACCGCCTTAATACCATTCCATTGAGCGAGTGCCTCATTTCCTGTTGAATTTGTAGACCAGGTTAACAGCACCCGTACCCAAGGTAATTGGCTGCCCTACAATTATATTTTCCGCAACTCCAGTAAGAGGATCGATCTCTCCGAGTAAGCCGGCCCTCAGCAGGTGCTTCGTGGTGATTTCAAATGCTGCCCTTGCCAGAACGCTGCTCTTCCTTCCAGAGATACCCTGTCTTCCAACAGCCCTTACGTTGCCGCCAAAAGTCATCATGTCTGCCACCAGCATCAGATGCCTCTGATCCACCTCAAGCCCCTGTTCGCTGAGAGTCCTCTCGGATTCATTGAAGATGGCATTCCTTGCTGCTTCAATCCCCAGGACATTGGCAATCTCTATGATGTCGTTGGTGAATGTTCGAGTCGAATCGACCTGATCCACTTCCAGAACCTCCTTCAGATTGGAGCCCTGTGTATATATGATAAAAGCCTCAGTTGAGGGGTCCTTCCTTGTTATTGCCCTCTTTATTCCTGGAATACCCTTTATGGTGAGAACCTTGATCTGCTCCTGAAGTTGATAAAGCCTCTTGAACGACTCCTGCTGTGGCTTCAATATTATCTCCTTGCCTTCCTCGTCGTGCATCACAGTGATTCCTTTCACCTTTGCCAGAGCCTCACTGATGTCGGAATGCTTTACCAGCCTTTCATTCATCTTTCTGGCGGTGGGCACGATTGAAAGAGTCATCTGTTCAATATCCGTAACTATGTCAGCAACATCTATGATGGTAGTGTTCTCAAGTTCCTTCACAAGGTTCAGGACGGCCTCTTCAGATTTCTCCAGCTCCGGCTTCATGTAAATTGTCATTGATGGCGTACTGGGTATCCTCCTTGCATCTACAATCTCTATGAGTCTTGGTAGGCCCAGAGTAACGTTCATTTCCCTGACACCTGCGAAGTGGAAAGTCCTCATGGTCATCTGGGTTCCTGGCTCTCCGATGCTCTGTGCTGCAATAATGCCCACAGCCTCGTGCGGATCTATCATTTTTGTCTCAAGATCCTGATATACCCTTTCCAGCAGCTTGTTAAAGCCCTCTTTGCCGATTTCCGTTCTGTACTTTGCGAGATCCTCCGCGACACTTACAGGAATTGATATACCTCTCTTTGAGGCAATGCTTATGATTTCCGAGATTTCCTTCGGGATATCATCAGAATAGCTCTTCTTTTCCTTGAATTCTGTCTTTTCCAGATCAGCAACAGTAAAGTCGGCAAACTCCTTTATCTTTTTCCCTGAGACCTTGAACTCACTCAGTGGAACGGGTTCAACAGGCTCAACAAGGCTCAATTCAAGTATGCTTTTGAGACCGGTCTGCCTCTTCTTGAATAGCCCCTCCTGATCTTTGTATGGAGAGATGCTCTCTATCTTGATCCTGTAGATGAAATTCTTCTTGTCGTTCGTCACATAAGCTGCACCTGCGGGACAGTCCTTCAGGTCTGCCTCGACAGCGTATCTTGCTGGAAGATCTTTCCTGAGCATTTCCATGTTCTTCTTTGTGTCCTTGAAAAGGAGGTATTTCATCAGGCCACCTCGTGCTCAATATCGTATGCATGGTAGTCCACATCTATGGTCTTTCCCTTGTCACTCTTTGTTGGGTCCACACCATCCTCTCCATACTTGAACTGTATGACAGCGCCAACAGTGTCCTCTACCCTTAGGGATTCGTTCACCTTGAGATCTTCAAACGCATTTATGAGACGCCTCTGCATATAACCGCTTCTTGACGTACGGACAGCAATATCCACGAGACCTTCTCTCCCTCCTATACTGTGCATGAAATACTCCAGAGGGTTCAATCCGGACATGTATGAGGATTTTACAAATCCTCTTGCGGTTGCACCAAGGTCACCCTGCTTGAAATGCGGAAGTGTCCTGCCATAGTAACCTCTGTTGAGCCTTCCTCCCCTGACTGACTGCTGGCCCACCATTCCTGCTACCTCAGATATGTTAAGCATCTTTGCCCTTGCGCCTGACCTGGCCATAATAACCGAAGGATTGTTGAGCCCAAGGAAGTTTGATGCGATTTTACCTGACTCGTCTCTCACCATACCTGTGGTAGACAGAACCTCTATCTCAAGGGTATCCTCGACTGATCTTCCTGGTGATGGCATGAGTTCTCCTTTCCTGTATGTCTCAACGAGCTTCTCAGTTCTCTCAATTGCATCATTTGATATCTCCTCAATCCTTGCAATTGCACTTTCAGGTATGTCGTAATCACTTATTCCTGTTGAAAAGCCCCTAATACTTAGGAATCCAACCCCAAGCCTGGTCATGGAATCTATGAACTTTGCAGTTGCCTCAGGGCCGTACTTTCTGAAGATTCTGTCAATAATGACACCGGAGAATGAACCTATGGCCGCTTCATCAATAGTACCATGAACCATGCGGCCGTTGATTATTGTCACATACTTGTCCTCAGGATCATCCTCATATTCACATTTCTCCCTGGCAGATGCACAGAGTTTGCTTGAAAACCTCAGATTGAGACCCTTCGGAAGAATCAGTGAGAATATGTCTCTGCCTCTGTAATATCTCTTTCCATCATGTACCTCTACTGGAGGCATCTCATCCAGGTCGAGGTAACTGAGCATGTGTACCCCTACATTTTCGGGAATCATTGGGTTTCCATGGGTGAGAAGAAACATTGCAGTTATGTGGTCATGTATACCTCCAATGATTGGCCCGCCAAACCTCGGAGACATGATCTGCTCCTGCACTTTCATTATGATTCTGGCTTCTGCCCTTGCCTCTTCCTTCTGTATAATGTGCAGATTCATCTCATCCCCGTCAAAATCAGCATTGTACGGGGTGCAAACAGCCAGGTTGAACCTGAAGGTCTGGCTGTCCAGAATCCGCACAGTGTGGCCCATCATTGACATTCTGTGAAGTGAGGGCTGTCTGTTGAACAGGACTATGTCCCCCTCTGTAAGCTGCCTTTCAACTGTCCATCCGGGTTCAACTCTCTTGGAATTTTCCTCAGCATTCTGGGTCGTTACCTTAATTCTCCTTCCATCTGGCCTGATGATATAGTTCACACCAGCGAGATACCTGTCTGATTCGTCTCTTGCCTCTGGACCCCTTGCCACAAGCTCCCTTACCTGTTCAACATTGAAAGTATTAACAGAAACAGGAACTGTCAGCTCTCTTGCCGCCTTTTCAGGAACACCAACCTCATTCACAGAAAGGAAAGGCTCAGGTGAAATGACCGTTCTGGCGGAGAAATTAACCCTCTTACCTGAAAGGTTTGACCTGAATCTCCCCTCCTTTCCCTTAAGCCTCTGAACAAGTGTCTTCAGCGCTCTTCCTGATCTGTGTCTTGCAGGTGGAATTCCAGCTGTCTGATTATCAAAATAGGTTGTGACATGGAACTGAAGCAGATCCCAGAGGTCCTCGATAATCAGCTGAGGCGATCCATTATCTCTACTTTCCCTGAGTCTCTGGCTGATTCTTATGATATCAACAAGTTTGTGAGTAAGATCATCTTCACTCCTTTCCCCAGTTTCAAGCGTTATGGATGGGCGAAGATTAATTGGAGGAACAGGGAGAACAGTGAGTATCATCCACTCCGGCCTTGCAACTTCCTTGTTCAGACCAAAGAAGAGAAGTTCATCATCCCTTATTCTTTCCATCCTTTCACGGATTTCCTTTGGGGTAACCTTTATGCCTTCTTCCCTGAAAGTGGTGGGCTTGTCCAGAATTAGTTTGCTGTGCTGAGTGCCGCAGTGAGGGCACACACTTCTGCTTGATGCTTCCTCGGTAATTCTCTTGGACATAAGGCCGATTACCTCAGGATCCGAAGTTGAAAGCGAGATGTTTTCCATCCTCTCCCTGTAACTTCTTATTTCATCCTCTGTAAGCTTTATTCTTCCGCAGGATTTACAGGTGGCATCTAGTAAAGTTTTTATCTCCTTAATGAACCCGACATGAACTACAGGCATGGCCAGCTCAATGTGGCCGAAATGACCCGGGCATTCGTCAACTTTGCCTCCGCATGTTGCACATTTAAGACCGGGCTCAATGACACCCATGTGAAGGTCCATGAGACCTCTCTCAATAGGGTATCCGTCATCATCGTACGTGTCGGCGGTAATTACCTTAACCTGCGACATCTTCCTTATCTCCTCTGGAGAGAGGAGTGCAAATTGTATCCTGTAAATTCTCTTTGAAATTCCACCCGTCATTTTAAATCACCCAGCACAAGTCTCATCATTACACCCATGGAACTAAGCTCGTCCCTCATAAGTTTGAAAGCATAACTTGTCTCAATTGGGTGAATATTTCCTGTATTTCCGCAGACAGGGCATCTTGGAAGTCCTCTCTTCCTATCCAGTATTGCAATATGCCCACATTTCGGATTGCCGCATACATACAGAACGGTCCCATCACTCTGGTCAAGAAGACGGTCCTTTATGACCATGGCAGCACCATGGGCTATCAGAGTATCCCTTTCCATCTCCCCGAACCTCAGTCCACCCTGTCTTGAGCGCCCTTCGGTGGGCTGCCTTGTCAGGATCTGAACCGGTCCCCTTGATCTGGCATGGAATTTTCCTGCCACCATATGGTGCAACTTCTGGTAATAGATAACTCCTGTGAATATGTCTGCTTCAATTTTCCTTCCTGTTATTCCATCGTACATTATCTCTGTTGAGGAGTGCCTGAATCCATATTTCAGAAGACCATCCCTGAGGCTCTTTTCTGGTTCTCCACTGAATAT
This sequence comes from Thermoplasmatales archaeon UBA447, assembly GCA_002503205.1. GTDB lineage: Archaea > Thermoplasmatota > Thermoplasmata > Thermoplasmatales > Thermoplasmataceae > UBA447. The sequence continues at coordinate 46,681 of DARE01000008.1, forward strand.
AGTTCCGTCTACGATTTCTCCTTTCATTGATGCAACCTTTCCACCAATCATTTCAAGTATGTGACCCACCGTCATCCTTGACGGGATTGCATGTGGATTGATGATCAGATCTGGTACGATGCCTTCCTCTGTGAAGGGCATATCCTCCTGAGGAACAACCGCACCTATGACCCCTTTCTGGCCATGTCTGGATGCGAACTTATCCCCAAGTTCAGGGATCCTTTCACTTCTAACCCTAATTTTAACTACCCTGCTGTTGCTTTCTGAAACCGTTAGGATAACGTTGTCAACAAAACCCTTCTCGTTGGGCCGCATTGTTATGGAGGACTCCCTGCGCCTCTGCGGGCCAAGTTTATCAGCCCCTTCCTCCAGGAACCTTGGGGGAGAAGTCTTTCCAACTAGCACATCAGAGCCTTCCACGTATGACTCAGGAAAGATTATTCCATTCTCATCGAGATTTCTGTAAAATTCCTCTGCTCTTGCGCCCAGAACATCATGAGTAGGGATTTCAAACTTGTCCTCCTGCCCACCAGGATATCTCCTCTCCTCTGCGCTGTATGTCCTGAAGAACGAACTTCTTCCGAGTCCCCTCTCCACTGATGATTTGTTAAATACCAGTGCGTCCTGGATATTGTAACCCTGATATGACATAATGGCCACGACAAAGTTCTGGCCGGCAGGCCTTTTGTCGTACTTTATGAAATCCATAATCTTTGTTTTAACCAGTGGAATCTGAGGATAGTGAAGCATATGTCCTCTGGTGTCCGTACGAATCTTGAAGTTTGTTGAAGCGAGCCCTATTGACTGCTTTGTCATGGCTGAGGCCATGGTGATCCTTGGAGATGAGTTGTGCTCCGGATACGGAGTAACTGATGCTACAACACCAAGAATCAATGCAGGATCAATCTCGAGATGTGTGTGCTCTTCAGAAAGTATTTTTGGAGCTTCAAATGTCCCTTCGCAAATTTCACACTGGAGCACTACAGGAGGATTTGACCTTGAATCACCCGGATTCACCCATTTAAGTTTGCTCCTGTAAAGGTAATTGTTACAACTGGGGCATCTCTCTGGGAAGTCATATGCATAGACTGCTATGAATAGGTTCTCTTCCTCTTCGGCGTCAATGTATTCAAGTGCTCCCCTCCTTATGAGATCCTCAACGTTGAGCTCCCCTCTCGAAAGTGCATCAAGGGTTTCTCTGTTCATAACAGTGTTTCCGTTATTAACCACAATCAAAGGTCTCCTTATCCTGCCACGGTCGCAGTTTATGATCACTTCTCTTGTCTCAGGATCGTATCTTACATTGACCTCATGAGACAGTTTTCCGTTCCTTCTGTACTCCCTTACTGTTTCAGTAAGGCCTGCTGGATCCTGATGATAGCCTATAAGATCACCATTCAGGTATACTCTTCCCAGTTCTGCTTCTTCACCGAGTACCTCCATAAGGTTCATGCCCTTCAGTGTTTCAATAACTGTCTGGGAGTCGATACCCTCGGTGACATTAATGATAAGGGCAGCATTCTTCACCAGACCGCAGTTCTGCCCCTCTGGAGTTTCGTTAGGGCAAATCCTGCCCCACTGTGTTGGATGAAGGTCCCTTGCCTCAAAGTGAGGCTGAGATCTTGTAAGTGGAGAGATTATTCTCCTCAGATGGCTTAAGGTGCTCACATTTGAGACCCTGTCCAGCAGCTGTGATACGCCGGTTCGTCCGCCTATCCAGTTTCCAGTTGCCATCGCATGCAGGATTTTCTGTGTAAGAAGGTCCTGCCTGACTGCTGGTTTGAGCCTTATTCCCTTCTTCCTGTTGTAGGTCCTCTCGAGCTGATATTTGAGGTCCTTCATGACTGCCTGGAAGGCACTCCTGAAGAGCTCATCCAGAAGGTCTCCTGCCTCCTTGACCCTTTTATTTGCAAGATGATCCTTGTCATCCTCTTTTCTTATTCCGAGATGGAGTTCCAGTAGTGAACGGGCCATCCTTCCAAGATATACGGCCTTCTTTATTCTGTCCTCAGCCTTATCTCCAAGGTGTGGAAGCAGAGATCTGTCAAGCATCTGTGAGATCTTCTTTTCCCTGAATTCCTTCGCCTGGCCTGCTGCAAACCTCTTTTCCAGATACTGGATTGCATCATCGTGGTTCACAACTCCATTTGGAGGGAATATCTTGGGGTTTCTTGATTCCTCAATATTTGCGTAAATTATTGGCTCCATTGCCCTGGCAGAGGATATTGAATCGTGTATGCTGACCTCCTTCTCCATTCCAAGGGCCTTCATCAGAATTACTAAGGGTATGGGTCCTGCAACACTAGGAATTGAGACGTTAATGATTCCATCAGTTCCCTTCTCCATTGAAGTTAATGCCCGGAAACCTGCCTTCTGCGAGAATACCTTCGCTACCTCAACTCTGGATTCGTACTTTTCCTCGTACTCGACAAGAATCTTATTCGGAGCCAGATCCTCCAGTGAAACGATAACCCTCTCAGAACCGCCTATGATAAAATAACCGCCTGAATCATCTGGATCTTCACCAACGTATTGCAACTTTTCCCTTCTGCTTGCATTGATGGGGCCATTATTTTTGTCTATGTACTGTTCAAGGTTGCTGCCGTAAAGTGTGCATACCTTTGATCTTACCATTACTGGCATATCGCCGATCTTGAGGGTCTCCTGCTGTTTATCAACACCGTCTTCCACAACACTTACTCTAAGGGTTATCGGGGCCATGTAATTGAGATCCCTCAGCCTTGCCTCTGTTGGTGTGATCTGATTGGATGCGCCTGAGGCTTCCTTTATTTCGGGGCGTTCTACCCATATGGTGGGCTCGCCAACGAATTTTCCCTTCTCTTTCACTCTGCCAAAATATACCTTTATGTCCCTTCCCCCTGTCTTTGTTGGGTCAAGAGTCATAACCCCCGGTTCCTCATCCTCGGAGATTTTTGTTTCGTCCACAATCTGCTGCATTACACTGTCAGGGTTTCCGATCGTGGCTACAAAATTATTGTAAGAATCTATCTGGTGACTCACTACACTTGCATTCTTAAAAAAATACTCAACCAATTCCTTCATTTAAAAACCTCACTTGTGACAACCCTGTAATACACAGAATAACCCATTGTCGGGCTCTTTCTGCTGATCTTAATAATAGTGCCCCCCTCAAGGGGTCCATGAATCTCTTCTAGGGCTTTTATAGCTGGATCACTCCTGCTAATTCTGGGCAACAGGTCCTTGGCTATTCCCAACTCCTTTAAAACTTTATCCTCTTCTTCTTTTTTTACAACATGATGTGCCGGTACAAGTTCGTGCTGCAGTACGTTAAGCTTGGCCATTTTCGCACCCCCTTCAGCGGGCCCGGAGGGGTTCGAACCCTCGACCACCTGGTTAAAAGCCAGATGCTCTACCTGGCTGAGCTACGGGCCCATTGTTTTTAATGCCCCTTCCTATTGTAACTACATTAATAAAAGTTTACAAAAGAATGACTGATCCTCTGCAAAAATATTCCATGAACAAGAGGTGCTTCATGCATGAACCAATATTATTATTAATGCGGCAAAACATATTCGATTTCAATGCCCAAACTCATAATACCATGTGTCACCCCCTTTCATAATGGAGTATTTGACATGAAAGCCTTCAGGAAGTTGATGAAATATGCATCTGAAAGCGGATATGATGGAGTATTTGTGCTTGGTTCCACCGGAGGTTTTGCTGCTCTTGACTTCAGGCTTCACCGGAAACTCATAAGGACCATGGTAGATGAAATTCCAGAAGAACTTGAAAAATATGCAGGAATTTCACGATCCAACCTTCCCGAATCGCTGGAACTTGCAAAAGAGGCAGAAAAGGCAGGATTCCAAAAAGTCGTGGCTATAAACCCTTTCTATCACAGGTATTCTGATGCTTCCATAGTTCGTTTCTTTTCCAGGATAGCGAGTTCAATAAAGGGAGAACTCTATTTATACAACAATCCGGCTCTCTCCGGTCACAAATTACCAGCCTCGCTAGTAGAGAGCATGATGAAGCAGAATGAAAGCATCAGGGGAATAAAGGATTCAAGCGGAGACATGCAACATTTCAGGGAATTGCTGGAAATTCCTGATCTGGAAGTTTTTCAGGGCAAGGATGCATTGCTTGCTGATTCAATAAAGGTTGGTGCAAGTGGAGGCGTCTGCTCCAGTTCTAACTTCTGCCTCAACACCCTGAACATTGCAAAGGGTAGATCAGAAGGTTATCTGTCAAACCAGAAGACAGAGAAACTAATGCAGATTATCTCCAGGTATGATATTCCGGCCATCCATAACTATCTTTTCAGATTGTTTGTGCTTGGGGAAACTGAACCTGATAATTACATGCCTGAACCATTCCTCGACATACAGAACCCGCCTTCATCGAATGAAATTCTTGAATTAGTTGATCATCCGTTAATGAAATAAATATATTGATTGCCGAAATAACCTGCTATGAAGATGAACATAGACGGAGAGACCAGACACCTTTTTGCTGTATGGATGGAAAATGGTGTAGTCAGGTTAATAGATCAGAGGAAACTCCCTGAAAAGATTGAAATTTTTGATGCAAAGAACAGTGATGACATAGCACATTCCATTAAAGATATGCTGGTTAGGGGAGCACCTGCCATTGGTGTTACAGCAGCCTACGGGCTGGCTATGGCAAAGTTAAATGGCGAGGACATGGAAGAGGCCGTAAGAAAGATCAGGTCAACAAGGCCCACCGCATACGACCTTTTCAAAGCTATAGATTTCATGAAGGAAAACGGCTTTCTGGAATCATCTGCAAGAAGATATGCCAATGAAATAAGCAGCAGGTGTAAAAAAATAGGAGAATATGGTAATGAACTCATAGGGAATGATTCCAGAATACTTACTCACTGCAATGCGGGAGCACTGGCAGTAGTAGACTGGGGTACAGCCATTGCCCCCATGAGGATTGCCCACGATTCTGGAAAAAAGTTATTCGTCTATGTAGACGAAACGAGACCCAGATTGCAGGGGGCTCGCCTGACTGCCTGGGAACTGGCGCAGGAGGGAATTGACCATGCAATTATTGCCGACAATGCAGCTGGTCATTACATGAAGGCTGGAAAGGTTGACCTTGTGATTGTTGGAGCAGACAGGATAACATCTTCAGGTGACTTCGCAAACAAGATAGGCACATATGAAAAGGCAGTACTTGCAAAGGAGAATGGCATACCGTTCTATGTAGCTGCACCAGGAAGCACATTTGATTTCTCACTTTCCGGAGGCCAGGATATCCCAATTGAGGAAAGATCCCCTGACGAAGTTCTTTACATAGAAGGCAAAAGGCTTGGGCCGGAGCAGAGTACAGCACTGAACCCTGCATTTGACGTGACTCCATCCAAGTATGTTTCCGGATTTATCACTGAATACGGAATTTTCAGGCCAGATGAACTGCAAAAACTTCGCAGGACCATGGACAAGGATCTCTTCATGAAATCCTCACCTCAGGATGCCAGATAAGATTTAATGAGACACGGCATCACATGTCATTGAATGATAACAGAGATGTTACCCCATGGGAAGTTTCTGAATCTCTTGGGGAAGGAGATTACGTTAGGATAGCCAGTGAATTCGGTGCTGGCCTGATCGACAGTGATTTGAGGAACAGGCTTGAGAAACTCGCTGGAGGCACGAATCCGTTTCTGAATCAGGGTGTATTCTTTGCACACAGGGATCTTAACCTGGCCCTTGATGACCTTGAAAGCGGCAAGGGATTTTATCTCTATACCGGAAGAGGGCCCTCTGGTAAGATGCACTTAGGGCATCTTCTTCCTTTTATGTTCACAAGATGGCTCCAGAAGTCATTTGATGTCAATCTCATAATTCAGATAACTGATGATGAGAAATTTCTTTTCAGGGACCTTGAATGGAAGCAACTTTCTCAGGTGACCAGGGACAATATCCTGGACATACTGAGTCTGGGATTTGATGCCAGGAGAACTCACATTCTCATTGACTCCATTAACGGCTCTACCCTTTACAGAAGGGGTGTTGAAGTGGCCAGGCATATAAACGTCACTCTATCTAAAGCTGTTTTCGGATTTCAGGACAGCGATAATGTGGGAAAGTTTTTCTTCACCAGCATTCAGTCCGTCCCAGCGTTCCTGGTCAGCTCCCTGCTCGGAAGAAATATCCGATGCCTGATCCCCCATGCAATAGATCAGGACCCTCATTTCAAGGTCTCCAGGGATGTGCTGCCAAAACTGGGCTACCTTAAACCCTCATCCATTATATCCAAATTTCTGCCCTCTCTCAAGGGTGGGGGCAAGATGTCCTCTTCGGACCCGAACAGTGGAATATTCCTGGATGATACGCCACAGGTTGTAAGGAAGAAGATAATGAAATATGCTTTCTCAGGTGGCAGGGACACAGCAGAGGAACAGAGGAAATACGGAGCGAACCCAGATATAGACTTTTCCTTCAATGTCTACAAGCTCATTGAGGATGATCAGGTTAAGGTAAGCAAAATCCGTGAAGAATACAGTAGTGGATCCATGCTCTCCGGCGAGCTCAAATCACTTGTTGCTGAAAAAATATCCCAGGTTCTTGCAGAATTAAGGGAAAAAAGAGAGATCGCCACTGAAAAATATGATGAATATCTCTTTTCGGAGGATAGGCTTATAGAGAGTTTCAGGTGAAATTCTCGAATCCCTGGAAACATATTTAAAACGACACACATGCTCATACATGAGCCTCCCCGATTTTGGTGTTTATCACCATTCAACCAGAAAGCAGTCTGAGATTCTCAGAGAATCGGTTAGGGATCTGTTCAGCCATTCATTTGACATAGCAGGTATCCGGAAGGGAGAAGAGATCAGGGTCCTTGACGCTGGATGCGGGTCCGGATTTCTATGTGCCGTGGTAGCATCATATTTTCCCAATGCACAAATTACTGGCATTGACCTGTTCAAAAGCGGGAGCCTCAGGGATCTTAGCCTGGATACTGCAGTTAGGAATATGGAAATATTAGGATTCAGCAGAAGAGTCGAATTCGTAACAGCAGACCTGACAGAGTCCCTCAAATCACTGGGCACTTTTGACCTCATAGTATCAAATCTTGTTCTGCACAACCTTGGCCAGAGGAGGAAAAAAGCATTCGGAAACATTGTGGAAGTCATGAAACAGGGTGCATTTTTTGTCTATGGTGATCTCAGCACTTCAAATGAACCGGAGGGGTCGGATTCCAGCCATGATGTTCTGGGACCATTGAGATTAATTTACGAACAGAGGCTGGAATCGAAGAGCCAATACAGGTTGCAGATATTCAGGAATAACATACCTAACAGATAAGGAAACAATTAAAAATGACAGCCAGTCGCATTTCCCGTCCCCTCGCGGAAGACAGTACACATACGACCTGCATCAAGCTTTACCGTCGGGTTCGGAATGAGACCGGGTGTGACCTTGATGCTCAAGCCGTCACGCTCCAGTTATTTCTCACTCGTATTTAATATTTATTGCAAGGCATTAGAAACACAATGTCCCATTACATAAACAGACCGGTAAGTTAAAAATCATATGTCCGTGCTTTGTTCTCAAATGTTATATAGCATTAGAATATAATTATTCATGAGATATCTTGTGGTTACAAGCCGGGCACCAGTAAGCCATGAGATTGTTAGTGGCAGGGAGAACCTCAAGAAGAACGTTGGTGGTGTTGTAACCGCGCTAAGGAGATTGATGATGCAGGAGGGTGGCACCTGGGTCAGCTGGGGTGACGGAAACGCTGATAACAGATACCTTGAGGAAGATTATGAGGGGTACCACATCTCCAGAATTATACTTGAGCAAAGGGAAAAAAAGGGCTTCTATGACGATTATTCAAATGGTACGCTATGGCCCCTTTTCCACTATTTCAGGGACCAGATGAGACTGAGCCCGAACGGTTACAAAAAATATGAGGATGTGAACAGGAAATTTGCTGAAAAGATAATTGAACACCTGACCAGGGACACCATCATATGGGTTCATGACTATCAGCTGATGCTTGTACCGGGCATGCTGAGGGAAAATGGTGTCAGAAACCTAATAATATTCACCTGGCACATTCCATGGGTTGCAAGTGAGTTCTATTCAATCCTTCCAGAGGCAAAAATACTTTTGTCAAGTGTATCAAAGGCAGATATGATCACATTCCACACACACCTCTATGAGCGTAATTTCCACGAGTCTGTGAAGATGCTCTTTGGAACAGACGAAGCCCTAAAAGACAGAACATTTGTCTTTTCACTTGGCATAGACGTGAAGTACTATTCGTCAAACAATTTTGCCGGACTTCCATCTAAGGCACTCAAGGGAAAAAAACTGATATTCTCTGTTGACAGGCTTGACTATACGAAAGGCCTGATAAGCAGGGTAATGGCCATTGAGACGCTGATAAAGAAATTCCCCAAGTCCAGGGAGAAATTCATCTACGTTATGGTTGTGACTCCTAGCAGAACATCTGTCTCGCAGTATGAGGAACTGAAGCGAGAACTTGAAATGACAATTGGCAGGGTAAATGGTCTTTATTCTGACCTTTCATGGCAGCCGATCGTTTACATATACAGGAAGGTCTCTGACACACTCCTGATGAGCTATTACAGGAAGGCGGACATCGCGCTCATCACTCCCTTAATAGATGGGCTTAACCTTGTGAGCAAGGAATTCGTTGCAGCATCCCAGAATGGCATACTTATACTTTCTGAATTCGCAGGTGCGGCTTTCAACCTAAAGGATGCGATACTGGTAAATCCCAACGACCCTGATGAAGTGGCTCAGAAAATTCATGAGGCAATGTTCATGGAGCCACATGAGATAACAAGAAGGCTCTGGTCCCTTAAGAGGACCATACAGAAGTATGATCTTGAATGGTGGCTAAATAGCATTAAGAACGAGGCAATAAGGATTCATGAGCATGGAGACAGGGATATCAGAAATAGAGAAAGCATTCACAACTCTCCTGAATAAGGATCCAGCCATATTTTTAGATTATGATGGGACTCTTGTTCCAATTCAACCCGATGCAGATGCAGCCACTGCCGAAAGGGAACTTCTGGATCTTCTGCACATTCTGGACACCAGGTACACACTCTGGATAGTCACTGGAAGAACTCTTGATTCCATAACTGGATTCATTGGCACCGGATTCAACATAATAGGTCTCCACGGACTGGCCATGCGAACAAAAGACGGAATCGTAACCATCAGTCCGATGCTTGAAAGATACAGGCCAATTTTCATGAGATTCATGGAAGATGAGCATGATATCCTGGAGAGATTCCCGGGAGTTGTGATAAAGGACAAGGGTGGCGCCATCAGCTTTTCACTCTGGGGAATGGAGGAGCCAGATATTCAGGGCCTTGAGGATTTTCTGCGAAAATATGCTGAGGACCTCGAACTGGACTTCTATCCCGGGAAAAGGATTTATGAACTTCGCATACCTGGCATCAACAAAGGGAAGGCAATAAGGGAGATCAGAGATCAGAGGCCTGCACTGATCATAGGTGATGACATCACAGATGAGGATGCTTTCAGTCTCAATAAGGATGCAATAACAGTCAAGGTTGGGGCTGGCGACACTGAGGCAGGTTTCCGCATTCAGGATTACCTGTCTGTAAGGGAACTCCTCAAAGCCATCGCAAGTCAGAAACCTGAAACATCGTAAAGGTCCAGTCGCCTCTCCTTCAGAACGGGGACCTCTTCCAGATACTTCTGGACAATTCCCATATCAATTTCCACTGAAAGAATTCCTTCCTTGTTGTCAAGTTCCTTAATTATATCACCATAGGGGCTCACAACCATTGAGTGGCCAGTAAACTTCTCCCCGCACTGGGCAGTTCCTAACACAAAGGCACCATTCTCAGTGGCCCTTGCAACAAGCAGATTTCTCCATGTGTCGAGCTTTCTCTTTCCCGCAAACCATCCGGCCTGGTAAGAGAGAATACTCGCACCCGTGATCCTCAGTATCCTCGATGGTTCCGGGAATCTGAGGTCATAGCAAATCAGTGAACCTATATTGGATTTGCCTATTCCAAAAGGCTTTACCTGCATTCTTCCTGGCTCAAAAACGCTGCTCTCCTTCATGGAGTAGGCGTCAAAAAGATGTGTCTTCCTGTATTTGCCACATATTATTCCCATGCTGTCCACAAGAACAGATGTGTTAAAAGGCCTGAGTGCATAGGAATTCTTCTCCGCAATATTTGTGAGAAGGTATGAACCTGACCCCTTTAATACAGAGGATAGCTGCTGCACAAATGACCCATCAACCGGTTCAGCATCTTCTGCAGTCTTTTCAGGTGAAGAATAGTCTGGAACATGCATATGGTACTCAGGGAATATAACAAGATCAGGTTTGTCCTTCAGGGCATCCTTGAGAAAGCCAATAGATCTTTCCAGATTTTCCGCCTTATCTGAACTCGACTGAAATTGTACCAATGAAATCTTCATGCAATCATCCTCTGAATCCCTCTATCTCAGATAGTTTTTCCGGCAGGTAAGTTTTTGTCACGTAATCCAGCCCATATTTGGCAAGTGCCTGCTGTTCAGCCTTTTTGCCAATTCTGAGCATTGTCTCTATCTCCTGGACCCAAAATTCCGAATTGAATCTTGGATCCTTCAGTTCAGAATTAAGGGCAGCAATATCACGATCGCTCAGCTTATCTGTGGGAAGATCGTAATTCAATATATCTGATGCGGTTATACCTATAAATTCTGCTGTTGGCACTGCAAGATATTCCGATATGTGTGCGGTCTTTATGGCCCCGTACGCAATTGACCCGAATATTCTGAAGGACCAAGGATCTCCATCCGTAAATACATAGACAGGGAGGTTTTTCTCAGTATTCAGCCTCTTCAGCAGCCTCCTGGTGCTCCTGGCAGGCTGGCCTTTCAGATGCACCAGCAAAGCCCGGCTATCTTCGTCAAACCCGTTCTCCACAAGCCTGTCAAACATTCCTCCTGTCTCTATGGCAAGGATGAAATCAGCATCAACATCCTTTATTCTCAGTTTCTCCTCTTCCACATTATATGGTATAGGATATCCACTGTCCCCGACATCATCTTTACAGTTTATTTTTTTGAATTCCCCCTTTCTTGTCTTTTCCTCCACAGTTATATTACCGATTATGCTGGCTCCGTTTTCCTCCGGCCTTAACTTGAAATCCTCCCTGAGAAGTGATGAAAGGACCTCAAGATCCTCAGCCATCATGTTTGACTCATCCTGAGCTCCGAATTTAGCCAGATTCCAGCCTTCCGATATGTAGTACATTTCTCTTAGGGTTGAGGATTTGTTAGTCTGTATCATGCTTTCTATAAATTCCACCATGTATAGTAGTTTCAGAATGTACTGAGCCCCATCCAGGCTTTTCGCGCTTCTTGTTACTGTTGAATCTCCGTATTTCCAAACAGAGGAAAGGTAGTCTAGAACTATATTGTCCTTATTCCTTGAGGACATCTGTATCTCTGGAACCTCACCCTCGGAGATAGAAGAGTGGATTGAACTTATTATCTCCCTGAATTTCTTCTCAGGTAATGAATCATTCATTGCTATCAGCCTCTATCCTGAGCTCCTCTTCGAAGTAATCTGGAGGCAAAAGCTCAGCTCCCTGAATCCATACCGGATCTATGCCTGTGAAATAATAATCTGTTCCGGGATACTGATTAAAAGTCCCTTTCACACTGAATTCAAGGATCACTCTTCTGGATGGTTCCAGACCATTTACTTCGAAACTGAGTGTCTCGGATGACGAAGAAGTGCCGGGCGGCTCAGCGTAGAGCTTGAATGTTGCACTCTTTCTGGTAAAGTTGACAACTTCTGCCCTGATATCGTAATGATCCTCGTTTCTCTGAAAAGTCTCTGTCACAAATATCACATTTGCTATTTTTGACAATACCATTGAGATATCCGGCTCAGGCAGTCCGAGAAGAGATGAACTTTTTGCGCCAATTTCAGGGATTATCTTCTCAACAAGAGTGAACTTCTCGTATATCTTCGAACGCTTTTCCTTCTTGTTTATGAAGCCTCTCACTCCCCTGGCCGCTGTTTTCAATGCGGCCGTGATTTCCTCCATTATCAGATCAATCCCGGCAATCGCCTCTTTTGATTCCGAAGTAAATGGAAGCCTGATCCCGAAAACATGTACAAGTATAATGGCAGGGCCAAATGGGACACCCTTACCTCCTCTCTGGTCAAAACCATACCCTCTCCAGTCCATTTCTGATATGGCCCGAGTTATGGCACATGCACCCGGCTGGTAAAGAAGAGGGACCTTATTTGCGAATCTCACCACCCTTACCTGCTCATCTGCCGGAAGGTTCCCTCCGTAGACTATTCCTACCTCAACGGAAAATGGGTTACCGTTGTGTACGGAAACTGGCCTCTGAACAGGCTTGCCAAAGTACAGCGGCTGCAGTTCCCCATATATGTTTTTCAGCCCTCGCCTGATAAAGTCGCTTCCCAGGGGCGAAAGACAGTCAGTTGGTGGTGGAAGAATCTTAACAGAATTAAAGGCATCAAGCAGCTTTTTCATATAGTGGATTTCCAGTTTATCCACAGGAATCGAGAAATCTATTCCGGATGTGGAGGACATCTCATCCAGTGTCCTGGGTGTTAACCTGCTAAGGTCCTGAAGCAAAAACTCCCCTAATGTCCTGTTCGGGATCGATCTGGCCATTCTGTAAAGTTCGCCCAGCTCCAGGCCCATTGGGTGTGGCTTGATGGATCTTGCAGGTGTAGAAGGTTTTTCCATGACACGCTCAATTCGCACCTTCTTTCCATCAGGGTCTATGAATGTGAACTGCGCATTGGGGTTTACAATTGCGGACTCTTTGAGGTACTCGAATACAGACTGTTTGCCTGTCTGGTATTTTCCCTTGAGTGGTATCTCAATTCTCGTGCCGCTTTCCTTTTCCCATATCACCGGCTTCTCACCGATTATGTCTGCCCTGTTCTCCTTTACATTTATTCCGAGCTCGAAGGCGTAAGCCACGTCTTCCTGTTTCTGTTTTGTCTTGATTTTTGAGGGAAGTGCAGTTGTGATCTGCCCGTAAAGTATGGATGCTGTTATCCCTATACCCTGCTGGCCCCTGGATTGCCGGAGTGTTCCAAACCTTGAACCATAAAGTAGCCGCCCAAAGACGTTCGGAACCTCCTTCCTGGATATCCCCGGGCCATTGTCCTCAACTATAACAGTGAGAGAATCATCCCCGGATCTGTTTATTTCAACATATATGTCAGGGAGTATCTGGTACTCCTCGCATGCATCCAGGGAGTTGTCCACTGCCTCCTTAATAACCATAAATAGAGATTTCTGCAGAGAGTCAAAACCCAGTATATGCCTGTTCTTCTCAAAAAATTCGGAGATTGATGTCTCCCTGAACTCGGAAGGGGCATCACTCTTTCTGGTGCTCATTGAACTGACAAGGCAGATACAGATAAATTGTTTTGCGACTTTATCCGAAGTATCCGAGATCTTCCTTTGGCTGAGCCCTTGTCTGAGCTTCCTCCTGCATTCGGCCAGTAATCTGCTCTATTTGCTTTGTCCTTTCGTCCAGATCTTCAAGATTTATGTCGAGGTTCAGAAGGTTCTTCAGGACCTTTACAACCTCTCTTGCCCCCTTTGGGTCTGCAAAATAGCCAGATGTTTCGCCCATGAGGCATGCACCGTATATGGAAAACATCTCACTGGACATTCCCAGTATAACACCTGCGGATCCAACTATTCCTCCACCGGGTTCCCCCTTTGGAAAGACAACCCCGCTCTCCTTCAATTTTGCAATCATTCCTGGATCTGTTACAGCGCCCAGAACCCTTGGCTCATCGACTATTTTTCCTGTGCTGTAGCCACCCAGTGTGTATACCCCTGACAGGCCAAATTGCTTGAGCAGTTCCAGTATGGCATAGGAGACTTCATACTGTCCCTCCTGTGTTGTTCCCTGGAAATCCCCCACAAGAACAAGCAGGTCCTGTTTCCCCCGGAATTTCTTGTAATATATGCTGTTTCTTACAAGTCTCGCGACACCTTCCTCGTCAATGAAGACCTGAGGAGGAAAATACTGTGAGAACATGTCAGCCAGCTTTTCCATCTTGAATTTGTCTATAAGATAATCTGCTGCTATCTTTCCTACATTACCTATTCCCGGTAGCCCCCCTATTAGGACAGGGTTGCTAAGTTTCGGTTTTTTATACTGCCTTATTATTATTTTTTCCATCACTACCCCCTCTTTCCATTAATCTGTACTTCTGAAATCTGTCATTCGTGGAAAATCTAGGAGGCATTGCGTACACAGCCGTGCCATCACATTTCGGGCACCTGTCCAACATAGTGTAAGCGCCACATATGGTGCACCTGTAGATCAATGAACGCAATTAAACCACTATCTCCTGGTAAATTCAGTAACCACGTTGTACTTTTTCGAGTTCTCTGTGATCTTCTGTACCACTCTTTTCAATACATCTTCTGCCGACTTATAATCTTTCTCTGTCACAACTATATTGTATCTGGGAGCTCCAGCGTACTGTATCCTTACATTTTCCTCAACAGAATCCTTGAAAGTATTCCTGATCCTCTCAACACCGTCGCTCTCAAGGGAATATGCCTCTACAACCCCTCCAATCTTCAGATATGGCAATACGACATTTTCCTTCGCCACCTTTACAAATGTCTCCTTCCATTTCCCCTGAACATCCGGAAGCCATTCATCAGCACTGGCCGATGCATCTTCGAACGCTTCATATAAAGATCCGAACCTGTTTGCAAGATCATCGGCAAACTCCTTTCTGCTGGCTTCAACTGATTTTTTTAGCGACTTGGAAACAATCTCTAGAAGCTTATCAGCCCTCTGGTCATTCTTCCACTCTGAAACCTTCTCCCTCTTCTGGTGTTCATTAACCCTCTTGAGGGAAAGCTCAGCATAATTCCTGGACGAATCAACACTGAGCACTTTGCAGACAGTCTTCTGGCCTTCCCTCAGATAATCTTTAATGTGTCTGACCCAGCCTGTGGCAACTTCAGCGATGTGTACAAAACCTTCACAGTTGGGATATTCCTCAAGTTTGGCATTTGCGCCAAAGTTCTTTACGCTCTTTATTGTGACAACTACAAGGTCACCTGGTTCGGGTAATCCCTTCTTCATTCTGTTTCTCCAACGAGTTCAGCGGACAACTCGGATATGCCACCTGTTGGTCTTGAAAGAGTTGCGCCGCAGATATTGCATACGACTACTGATGATGTCCTTGTATAAGTTGGCTGGACATTGCCGCAATCCTTGCATTTTATCTTTACAAAGCGGTTTCCTATTCCCTTTGGCTTAACAAATTTCTTTGTTGTTTCCTCTGACATTATTATGCCTCCACAAGCTCAAATTTCTTAGCTCTTATTCCCTGTGGTGTAACTGCCTTTTTGCAGGTCGTGCATCTCAAACGCAGAGCCACTCTCTTTGTTGGTTTCTCCCGCCCTTCATATTTTGGCCTTGGGAAACCTCCAAATCCTGAGGTTGCCCTTCTGAATCTTCTCTGTCCTGCCCTGAACTCACTTGCTTTCTTTTTCCTTACCCTTTCTACCTCGTGTTTTGTATGCTTCTTGCATTTCGGGCAGTAACTCATAATCACCTTAGGCATTTTCAATAGATCCACCTTAAATGTATATCTGGAATCATTCCATGGAATGATTTGTCTTGCTGCATTGATTCTTTTCTTATAAGGTTTCTTCACCTTATTCATGACAACAGGAGCACCATATGAGATGCCATGACGCATATATTGAGCAAATTATGGGGAATCCACATCTTAAATGTTTGAAATTAAATTTGGATATAAGACATGGGCATTCACTTCCTCAAAGGTTCACCATGCCCTGAAAGCAGCATTGATGCGGGGTGTGCTTCTATTATCTTCTTTGATTCCTGTGCCTTTTTCATATCAAGAGTAAAACCTTTATTCAAGGCTGTTTGGCCATTTTTTATTACAACAGCATCCCCTACAAAGAGAGCAGAGTCTGGCTCAAAGTAATATGATGTGCTTCCAGGGGTGTGTCCGGGAGTTTCAACGACCGTCAACCCAGGAAGGGTCATTTCTGAGGCTTTTTTTAAACCCTCCACTGGAGCGCTCTTCATGATTCCAGCAACGACTTTGCTGAGCATTGAGGGAGCTGGTTTCATTTTCTCCTTGCCGGAAATCACCTCCATCTCAGCGTCAGGAACATATATCTGGGGATGGAATGCATCACTCACTTCCCTGAGACCACCCACGTGATCAGGATGGTAGTGGGTTATCAGTACAGCTACCGGTTTCATTCCCCTCCCTGTGTAATAGGATATTATCTTTTTAGCTGAACCTTTTGTGCCGGCATCTATGAGAATCTCTCCTGCTTCTGATTTCAAGGAGTAGCAGTTTGCCATCGTCCCATCTATCAGATCTATGTTATCTGTCACCTTCAACCAGAACACCTTCCCTGGATTATGCAGACTCGCATAGATAAGCATTGCTGGCAATAAAGGGGTAAAAGCTCAATACGCAATAGTGTTATATATTCACTTCCAATCAAGTTCCGAATTAAAATGCCAAAGCCACAGACCAATGCCCCAAAGCCTATGGACGTCCTCAGAGGAGCGATTGACAGGAATGTCCTTGTGGATGTAAAGGGAAACAGGGGATATTCAGGTATACTGGAAGGTTATGATATATATATGAACTTGGTGCTCAGGAATGCAGGCGAAACCATAAACGGGAACGTCAGTGGTGTATATGACAGAATCCTGGTCAGGGGAGATAATGTAATATTTGTCTCTCCATCAAAAGGTGATATGCAATGAGTAATGGAACAGCAGTAATGGGAAAGATGAATAATAAGAAGGTTCACGTCACTTGCAGAAGATGTGGACATCACACTTATCATGTTAGACAGAAGAGGTGCTCTCACTGTGGATTCCCAGCTGCAAGACTCAGATCCTACAGATGGGCAAAAGCCAAATGATCACTGTGCCGTAGTTGGTATATGCGGCACAGATGAAAGTTTTCCTTACATTTTAACTTCACTGAAAACCCTTCAGCACAGGGGTCAGGAGAGCGCAGGTATTGCCACCTATTCTGATGGCCTTATCCATCTTAAAAAGGGTATGGGACTTGTAAGTGAAGTATTCAACAGCAGAGGCAATTACAACGACATAACTCTGGAGGGAAAGGTGGGTATTGGCCATACCAGATACTCCACTGCCGGCTCTAAGTCTATGGAGAATTCTGGCCCTTTTATTGTATCAAACTCTGTAGGCCATCTTGCAATATCACACAATGGTGAGATAACCAATGCAGAGCGCCTCCGTGCTGAGCTTTTGAAATCCGGGATGACATTCAGGAGCTCTTCAGACACTGAGGTTATGCTTATGGAGATTTCCAGAAATATTGTCAACCATGGAATAGTCCCAGGGCTGAAATTATCAATGGAGAGGCTTAAAGGAGCATATTCCATAACACTTATGATAAATGACCGCCTTTTTGCGATTCGTGATCCCATGGGATTCAGGCCCCTCTGTCTTGGAAAATTTCAGGGAGGTTTTGCTGCATCTTCCGAAAGCTGTGCCCTAGATACAATTGGAGCAGAATTCCTCAGGGACGTAAAACCTGGTGAAGTTGTTGAAATGACTGCCAGTGAAATTCGCTCCGTACTGACTGTACCTTCCAGAAAGCTTGCCCACTGTATGTTTGAGTACGTCTATTTTGCAAGGCCAGACAGCATCATTGACGGAAGGGAGGTCTACAGTGCCAGAGTGGCTCTGGGAAGGGAGCTGGCCAGAGAGCATCCCTGTGAAGCGGATGTTGTATTTGCTGTCCCTGACTCTGGAAGGGCACAGGCCCTTGGGTTTTCCATGGAGTCGGGAATTGAGTACAGTGAAGGCCTTATAAAGAACAGATTTTCTGAAAGGACATTCATAATGCCCACCCAGGAGCTGAGGAACAGTGCCCTTAAACTGAAGCTGAATGTTATCTCCTCGGAAGTAAAAGGAAAAAGAGTGGTTCTTGTTGATGACAGTATTGTGA
The DNA here is from genome assembly GCA_002503205.1 of Thermoplasmatales archaeon UBA447. GTDB lineage: Archaea > Thermoplasmatota > Thermoplasmata > Thermoplasmatales > Thermoplasmataceae > UBA447. The sequence goes on from DARE01000008.1 coordinate 64,726, forward strand.
GGGGAAACACCATGAAGAGAATAGTTGATCTTCTCAGAAAGGCTGGTGCTCTGGAGATTCATGTTAGAATCGGGTGCCCGCAGATCATCTCACCATGCTACTTTGGAGTGGACATGAAAACAAAGGATCAGTTCATAGCCGCCGGCAAAACTGTTGATGAGATTGCCAGGGAACTTGAGGTCGATTCTCTTGGGTACATTTCTACAGATGGCCTTGTGAGAAGCATTCAGAAGGAGAAGAAGGACCTATGCCTTGCCTGTGTTACAGGAGATTACCCAATAAATGTACAGGGTGCCCCACAGGCTGGGCAGAGCGAACTTGAGAGATTTATTCAGGAAGAACCCTGATACTGCTTTTTCTTCATAGATATAGCAATTTTCTCCCTTAATGGCTGAAGATCCAGAATTGTCCCGGCCATATCTGCCCTGAGGGTGAGGGCAATCTGATTTGCTGCAACCCTTGCGACTCTGCCCCTGTCCTTTGGCCTCAATGATGATAACCCTGGGAATCTGAAGATAACACCATGTTTTGGGGGCAATGTTCCACTGACTATGTGCTTGAACAATGCCTTCTCTGCGCCAAGTACCTGTATAGAACTCCCGGACATTTTTGATAAATTCTCCAGGCTGCCGCCCTTTGAAAGCAACTCAATTGCAAGATCCACTCCAGCAAGGGCAGAGGTGTTTGGCATTATCCCCACAATCTCCCCCCTCAGGAAATCAGCTATCTGTGACTTTAAGGAACATAGCCTTCCGGCCGTCTCCGATATTTCGGATATTATTTTTCTTGAATACTCAGGAAAATCTGCCCCAGATAGGCTTCTGAAAAAGCCGCAAGGATCATTGGCATTGTTTTTGCCTTCAATAAATGGGGTCAGGACAGTCATCTTCTCGAAGATCAGGTTAATTGACTTGTTCAGCTCTGGAATGAGATAATAGACTCTCCTCAGGTACTGGTCCCGGGTGAACTCCTCCTTTATCCTCTCTTTCCCATATTCAATCAAAAGAGGCTTCAGATCAGGAATCTTTCCTGGGTCCTCAGAGATCTCCGGAACCTTGCCATTTCGGAGAGAGCTGAAAATTTCTATGTATCTGCTCTCGAGATCTTTAAAAAGTATATTCCGGCCATCCTTCAGGAGACCGTACCATTTCACCTCTTCCTTTGAGGCCTTTTTTTCCATTTCTCCCTCCTCTCTCCATCCGGCCGCTTACCATTGCTTCCCTTATCCCATTGATTAAACTGTTTTCTTTTCCCAGGTCCCTGTTCAAATGTCTTCTTTTCCCTTCTGGCGCCGGCAATGTTACTGTTTCTGGATACAGCACTTCTATGAGGGTTCTCCTCCCGATGATGCTTTGCAGGGTTTTCAGGGGCAGGAATCATGATCCTGTCAAAATCCACCACCTTCAGATCAGATATCCTGTCGTGGTCCACAAGCATAATTCCAGTTCCCACAAGTTCATTTTTGTCTGAGTATACGCCAACCCTATCTCCCTTGTGCGGGTTGCCAAGCACAGCTCTAATCCCTCCAGGAAAGAGGTCGGAACCCATTGATATATTCTTCAAGGAACTTGTCTTTACCACAATTTTTGGAAGGTCCTTCAATGGGTAGTCCACTGGGAATAATCCCTTGATCGCCTGGGGATCGCCCCCCTCATTTATCATCTGCACAGTATCCTTAAGGTCCTGTAGAGTCATCATCCCCATGTCCTCAGTGAAAATTCCTGTAGATGTTCGCCTGAGTTCTGCCATCTGAGCCCCAACGCCAAGGGCATAACCTATGTCAGTGCAAAGTGTCCTTATGTATGTTCCAGACTGGCATCTCACTCTGAATAGAACAAGTTTATCGGCCCTTTCCATGATCTCAATCTTATAAATTTCCCTCTCCCTGAGGGTACGTGCCACAGCGGAACGCATGGGAGGGATCTGATATATTCTTCCTGTGAATTCCTGAAAAACATCATTGAGCCTTTCATCCGTGATTTCGTGATACAGGCGCATTACACAGACATACTCCTTTGGCTGTTCGTGAATAATGTCGATGAGTTTTACTGCCTTTCCTGTGGCCATAACCAGGACCCCAGTTACTCCTGGATCCAGTGTGCCAACATGCCCTACCCTCTGAATTCCTGTTATCTCCCTGACCCAGTAGTCGACCTGATGGCTGGTTGGCCCTTTGGGTTTGTCTATGACAATGAAAGAATCATTGAATTTTGTTGCAATGTCTGATGGCAATTTCAGCTACCTCGTCCGCAAGCATATCGTCAGTGTTTATATATAGATCATAGAAAGAGTGATCAGAATAATCCAGGCCGTAAAGCTGCAGGTACCTCATATGCTCCGATCTTTCTCTGGACCTGATAAGATCCTTCAGCGAATCATCGTCAGAATGCGATTCTCTGTTTCTGACCCTTTTAAATCTGACATTTTCGGACGCATCAAGAAATATCTTGAGTGCCTCAATTCCATTTTTACTGCAAAGCCAACCTGCCAGCCTTGACTCAAAAACAATATTATCATGCTCCCAGAGGTAGTTTAGCTGCATTTTATCCAGGTCCAGATCTATCTCCCTGTGTGTTTCCGAAAATGTGTTAAACTCCTCAACTGTCATTCCATGTTTTTTTGCCTCTTCCCGGAATATGCTGCCTCCAGAAAAAAATTGAAGATCAAGTTTCTTGGCTATGATCTTTCCGACTGTGGATTTCCCGCTTCCAATGGGCCCACTAATTGTAATTCTCATTGAAAGCTAACTCTTTCTTCTCAAGTTTCTTGAGTTTGTATGTGAAATCGAAGTACTTGATAAGCATGGTGGCAAGGTAACCTATAACAAGAGATGTGAAAGCGTATGTGATCATCCAGTATTCTGCAACAGAAATGTGGGATGACACCACATTGATGTTAAAATTCCATGGATAGGCTACGATCTTGTAGTGCAGTTTGTCAATGAAGTAGTATACCCATGCAAACAGCAGTAGGGTGAAGAACGAAAGGACCATCAGAGGCTTGGTGGTGTTCATGCTCTGCTGCATCTGCTCAGTGCTCATCTGCATCCTCATTTTCTGAAGCTTCTGTATCTTGTCCTTCTCGTTCTTCCTGTATGCCTCTCTGAATACTTTATTGAAGGCCTGTTGCCTCTGCTGGAGGCGGCCCATCTTTATCCAGTCTGTGAAGAAATACCTGGGTATGGATGTTACCAGTCCTATCAGGACACCTACAAGCACAATCGTGAGAAGGGGGTATTTGTAATTGAATCCAATCAGCGGAATCAGAACAACGGATAGAGCTCCTCCAACGTCATTCCTGAGAGTTGTGTTGGAAATGATTGTTATATTAACCAGAAGAATCAGCATATAGATCATTGTGAATGTAAGCTGAGATTTCTGTGCCTGAGCCTGTTCAGGGGACATTTGTGGCCGTGTGGATGTGCGCTGATTGTTAGGCATTTTTCATCAACCTGCGTACTATATTCTGTGCTGCTAATTCAGCTTTTCCATCCTCATTTTTTATAAGGGAAACAGTAGCGCCAGTGTATATTGAACATGACGCAACAAAGGATCTGTTGATCGACTGATGCTCAATAATATCATCGAGCATTTCAGAATCCCTAGATCTTGTCCCGTCTGAGGTTCTTCGTTTCAGGATAGACTCTGGATCCGCTTCAATCACGAAATAAGCGGAGCATTTCAGTTCGCGAATAACCCATTCAGGCAATCCAGGCATGTAACCGTCTGGTGTCTTGATAGTCATGTGCGTGTCAATAACGACATTCTCCATCTTACCAATTGCAGCTGAAGCTTTCTTCTGGAGATTGATCTGCGTGTCTATTGGAAGTTTGCGCAGCTCATCCCTGCTTTTGACTAGCCCTATGTCACGGGCCATTTCATACATCAGTGTGCCGAAATTTATTATTTCATAATCTGTCTTCTTTTTAAGCATTTCAAGGACGGTGGACTTGCCCACCCCCGGAATGCCAGAGACTACAACCCGCATCTAAGCACCTGCAAAGAACTGCCTTATGACCGGGTGCATCTCCATCATCTGCTCTTTGCCCATGGCCTCATAGAACTGTATCACAATTCCAACGGCCAATAGAAGGCCTGTACCGCTTGTGTCCCCCACCGTCCCAATGAGGTTAGCCCCCGCCGCGAGTAAACCGACGATTGCACCACTGAATACCGTTATTGCAGGTATGTATTTCTTCAGAACTTTCTCAATGACTTTCGGATCTCGCCTGAATCCTGGGATCTGCATGCCACTTGACATTATCTGCTTTGCAACAGCTGATGGCCCCATGTTTGTGGTTTCAATCCAGAACTTGGCAAATATCACAGACGCGATTATCATGAATGCAAGGAACACGAGTATGTGTATAGCTTCCTCCCATCCTGCATGGCCAAACAGTACATTCTGATAGGAAGATGGCTGTAATATTGGAAACAGCCAGTCCGATAGACCATTTGGAGAGTACAGGTAGTAGGCTAAACCACCCATTGGCGTCGTGGATGAAATTCCAGTAACTGAACTTACCTGGGCCGCTGTTGGATAGGATCCTAAAAGGGGATTATGCCCCAGAACAGGAATCTTACTCAGAACCGGAGAGCTCCAGAAGAGCAGAGTCCACATTGACACATTGGCAAGCAATGCTGTGGCAAGTATGACAGGTATATTTGATGCGTAAAGCAGCTGCAGGGGGTATCTTCCTCTTGCACCCCGCACACGTTCATGAGCGATCGGGAGCTCAATTTTGCTGCTCTGGAAATATGCGACTATAAAGAATATCAGAATTGTCCCAATAAGTGCTATCATTGGGTTCGGCTGCTGGAACAGCACGCTAAGGACACCATTTGACAGAAGCGAACTGCCTGATGAGTGTGTGATTATGAAAAGCATCTTTGGAAGTGCACCTGCTGGAGGATTGCTCAAGGAAAGCGGGGCCCCTATGGTGGTTGGAATCCAGCTGAATGTTCCTGTCACTAGCTGTTGTGAAACACCCGCTGCAATGAACAGTGATATTCCTGAGCCAATTCCATACTTGGAAACCACTTCATCCATGAGGAATACAAGGTATGAACCGAAGAAAAGCTGGAGAACGATAATTGATTCAGCAAGGAAGTGGCCAAATCCAGGGGCTACAGCATTGAGGCTTGATACAAGGCTTGCATCTGGAACTATGTACCCGAATGCCTGAGGGATGGCTTCAACGAATATCATTATAATTACCAGGAGTTTCTGAACACCCTGATATATTGCCCTATCTTCTGAATTCTGAAGGTCTATGTTGAATATCTTAGCTCCAGCGAATAACTGCATAACTATACTTGCAGTGACAATCGGGCCAATTCCCAGGTCCATTAGGGACCCGCTTGCACCGGCAAATATAGCTCTGAAGGACGCAAATACATCAATTGTCTGCGAAGCGTTAAGCCCATAGACATAAACGTTAGTGAGTGCAAAATAGAGAATTACAACAAGGGCTGTCCACATCAGTTTGTATTTGAACTTGACATGCCCCTTTGCTTTTTTGACTGCAGGCAGCTTGGAGGTGAGATATTCCAACCCGTAAAGTTTGCTGTTTTTCGGGCCGTTATAACTGAAAACCAAATAACCTATGACAAAAACAGGTGCCAGTAGCACCGCTGCAACCAATACCTGCAGGATTGGATAATGGCTGATGTACCAGAAGGCAGCAACCAGAAGCCCGTAAATAATTACGAGCGGAATGGCTACTCCCTTACGCCGCTGAATCTCCCTCATCAGTTTCTACCGTAATACCCTGAGCATTAAGCTTGTTTAATGCTTTTTCGGTCACCTTCGAAACTTTAATCACTGACTTCTCCCTAAAATCTCCCGAACCAAGAAGTTTGTCATAACCTGCCCCTTTAAGATCGATGTTGAAGGTTCCATTCTCCTCCTTTGCAAATCCCCTCTTTACCAGGGAATCCATAAGATTTGAAAGTTCGCCAAGTGTTATAGGAACGACCGGTTTAGAAGGATGATGACTCGTGAAACCATGGACACCGAAATGGTCTCGATCATATTTCAGAAGCCAGACTGAGTGGTGCTTTCCAAGGCCCGCCATTCCGCTTCCTCCTTTCTTTCCCTTTCCTCGTCCGGCTTTCATCCCCCGGCCGTAGTGCCCTCCTCTTAACTTCTTAGTTCTGGTCCTTACCATTCATATCAACTCCAGGCTTTATCATTCTCATTATCAGGTTGTTGATCTCCTTTCCTCTGTAGCCGGCCGATCCACCCTGCAGGAAATTCTTCCTTATTGCCTCGTATCCTCCCTTTGGTGGGTTCAATCGTATTACGGGAACTATGTTCTCAATATCAGAGAATTTCTTTTTCCCTGTTACAAGGGCCTTTGCAAGTGTCTTGTATGTCTTATATCCGGAGATTTCAGACAGATTCTCCTCAGACAATGGCTTTCTTCCCCTGAGAAGTGCCCTGTTCTCCAGCAGTGCCTCCACAGTATGTTCATCGACCTCGCCCCATGTGAGGTAGTCCTTTGCTGTCTGAAGCATAGCTCTGAAGTTGTCGTTGTCTTCCACAAGAACGAGATGATTGATCTTGTGGAGCCTTAGAAGCTCAGTCGTCTTCTGGGCCTGAGGTCTGATTCCTGTTTCCCCCCTAATCCTGATTACTGCTAGCATTTGCTACACTCCCCGAATATATTGGCGTACTGATCTTCAGCGACGCATTTATTTTCATTTTGGCTGTTCTCTTCATGCAGTCAAAAGATGCAAGAGCATAATTCACTGTTGTTTTAGTATGGCCCGCAGATACCCCCCAGGCATCTTCTATTCCTGCCATCCTCAGTATAATCTTTGGAATATCTCCAACTGCCCGTCCAACACCCTGTGGCGCCGGTTTAAGTGTTACTTCCACGGAACCGGATTTGCCTGTCACTAAAAATGGAAGGGTATGGGCACGACCGCAACCACACTCCCAGGATCCACAGCCCCTTTTAACCTCTATCAGGTTAAGTTTTGCGTTGTTTATTGCCTTTCTAATGGCGGGTGCTGCCTCTTTAGCCTTTCCTCTGCCCAGCCCTATGTATCCATCCTCGTTACCAACCACAGCGGTAACTGAGTAACTCATCCTTCTGCCGGAGTCTGTCATTCTCTGGGCCCTTTCTATATCTATTACCTCGTCCTTCAGATTAGGAACAAGATAGTCCACTATCTGGTACTCCTTCAGAGGGAGTTTGGCCCTTAGGGCTTCTGAAATTGTCTTTATTTCACCAGAGGCAACCATCTTACCTAGCTGGGTCTTTGGTATCCATGTTTCATCTGCCATCAGTTCGCCTCCAATTTAGCTTTAAGATTCTGCAACGTGTCAGGAAGTTTCTTCTTCAGGTGTGTTCCATCTAGCCTCTTTTTGTCAGGAAATATTGATTTGTCATGTGGAACCTTTATTCCGCTATCCGTGAACCCTTTCAATGCAGCCGCTATTCTTCCCCCCTTTATTATGTTATAGCGTCCGGTGTCCAGGACTGCTTCCTTGAGCTTCAGCTTTTTTGCCTTCATTCCTGCAAGGTATCCTGTAAGATAGCAGATGGGAACAGTATTCCCATCAAGTGCTGAGTCAATCTTAGCAAGATTCTTCTCAGTCACTGTAAGAAGGATTTTATCACCAATGGGATCGAACTCTGCAATTTCTATCACAATGCCTCTGTTGGTGGGCCTGACTATGAGCCTTGGAAGGCCTGATTTAAGGAGTTTGAGCCTTTTAGGGTAATTGGTAAGACCCAGTTTTCTCCTCTTCTGTACAAGTCTCTGCATTATTTCTCACCCCTCATTTCTCCGCTGGCCTTAATGTGTGAGGCAAGCTGTGCTCTTGACTTAAATGAGCCGCCCTTAATCTGGAGGTAGTATTTTCTGAAGGTTTTGCTGTCGATCTGGTTATTGGCCTTCATAGTCCGCAGTTCACTTCTCAGAGCCCTGATTGTGCTGATCCATCTGTCTTTTCTGGGGAATCTTGCATATTTTGTGCCCCTGAGGGAACCAGGACCCCTCCTCCTCTCCTTCGAGAGCTGCACTATCCTCTTCTTCAGTCTGCTGTTTGAATTTCCCTTTTTCTGCTTTAGCTGTATCACATGTCTCTCTATGAGTTCCCTGATGTCTTCTCTGGATGCAGCTTCCAGAACCTGTTCAATGCTGTTTGTATCGATCCATACTCTTGAAATCCCTGATTTGAATTCTTCTGCAGCGATTCTCTTTGCCGAAACTACTTTCATTTTACAACACCCGGGTTAAGAACTCTTACGCCGAGTTCCTCCGCACGGGAGATTATCTGCTCCCGCTTTCTAGCACCAACGGAGTGGCCTATTCTTGCTGCCTCCCTGTCAGGGTTAAGGGCAGACAGGTCCTCCGGGTTATACACCATTATCTCCCTGAAGCCTGATGGGTGCAATCCCCTTACCTTACCTGGTCCCCCATACCCCGCATCAACGATAGGTGGTCTCCTTGCGAGCTGTTCCCTCATCTTGGAATGTTTTCCCCTTGGTTTTCTCCAGGAGTCACCAAGCTTCTTGTACCTAAACCATTCCTGCCTTCTGAATTCAACCCTTCTTCTGGCCTGTTCATTCTTGATTTTCAGTAATCTCTTTTCGTTATTGTCCAATACCGGTTTTCTAAGCACCATTCTATTCACCGTCAGAGAAGGTAAATTCCATCCTGAAATACCCTCAGGTCGAATCCCTTTATCTTTGTGGCCCTCTCAACATTGGCTGCAGTTTCGCCAAGTTCTCTCTTATCTATCCCAGATATGAATACCCTGTCCCCCTTTACAGAGACTTTTGAACTTCCAATGATAGATGCTGTCCTTGCAGAGCGCTCACCAAGGAAGTTTTCTATCACAACGCTGTTGCCCCTAACGGAAACTCTCATTGGGAAATGTGTATAGTCAATCTTCATTTCGTATTCGAAACCAGACTGAACACCCTGGAACATATTCCTTATTTCAGATGCCCAAGTTCCAACTATTCCCTTGGTCCTCTTGTTATTCTTGCTGCTGAGTATCGTTACTTTGCGGCCCTGGACAGAAACACGGACATAGTTGTCCAGCATGTTTCTGCTGACCTCTCCAAGCTTTCCTTTAACCTTGACAAGGCCTTTGACCTCTTTTATCTCAGTGCCCTGAGGTGCTTCAAAGCTCCATTCCTCTTTCCAGTTAATCATTCTCTTCACCATTCAGTAAACGTAAGCCAGAAGTTTGCCTCCCAGACCCTGGTTCCTTGCCTCGATGTGACTCATAACTCCCTTTGTTGTGGTGAGTATGAGAATTCCAAAATCCTGGGCTGGAAGATACCTTGCCTCATACTTTCCAAGGCTTGCACTCTTAACAGGAAGCCTCGGTTTGATAATACCACAGTTGTTTATGGTATCACTTAGTTCAATCCTGAATTTTCCTCCCCTGTTCTCGTCAACCACTTCGAAGCTCTTGAGGTAATTGTACTCCTGCATCACTTTCAGCACTCTACCAAGCAGCAGAGCAGCTGGTTCTGCCTCAATGAACTTTCTGCCAGTTCTAGACGCACTTTTTATTGAGTTTATTATGTCATTTAATGGATCATGTCTCATATGTAGATCACCTTAGCTGTATTTTTTGAACCCTATACTGGGGGCGGTATCCCTAAAGCACTGTCTGCACAGCCTTATACCATACCTTCTGACCATTCCTCTTTTTCTTCCGCACCTGAGGCATCCCTCTTTGTGCCCGAATTTTCTCTTAGGTTCCAATTTAATCTGTGCCATATGAATTACCTCAGGACCGTTACCTTGAACTTAGACTCCATGAATTTCATAGCATCTTCCCTTGGGATACGTATTCTTCTGGATACTGGAGCAGAACCAACTTTCCTTCTTGAAAGCCTGTACCCACCTTTTCTCTTAAGGACAACGGCAACATCGAAACCGAATATACCGATATCTGGATCGTATTTCATTCCCTCAAAGTCAGTGTAGTCAGCAATGCCAAAGTATGCGTTTCCCTGGCTGTCGAATGAGTAGTGCTGTATTTTATATTCCCTGGCATCGAGTGCCTTGTTGAGGAATGTTTCAGCATCCTCCTTTCTCAGCGTAACTTTGACGCCTATTTGGAGCCCCTTCCTTATATTGAAGTCCCTTACAGTTCTCTTTGATGTTGTCAGAACAGGCTTGTGGTTAGTGATCATCTCAAGGACCTTTGCTGCCTTATTCAGCCTGTCCCCTGCCTGCCCTGCCCCGATATTGACAACAACCTTGTCAATGGTAATTTCTGACATCTGGTTTTGCTTGCTCAATTGCTGACACCTCCCTGAATATCAAATGAGTATTTCGAACTTGAAATAACAAAGGCGTAATCAGAGATTGTAGAGAAACCCTCTTCAAAGTGAACAAGGTTCTTTCCAGATGATTCCTTAACTTCCACGGATTTTATGGTACCAATTGTCCCTACGTGCTCTCCACCTGTAAGGAATGCCCTGTTTCCTGGCTGCATCTTCAGAACATGGTTAATGCTCTTCTTGGGAAGACCCGAAATGATGACATCACCTGTTGCAATGTCCTTCCTGTCGGTAAGCATATTTGTCCCATCATGGAAAACAAGCATGAATTTGTCATGTCCCACAGAGACCTTGTCCATAACCTTCAGCGGTTTCTCAACTGCCTTGTCGGAAGTCTGTTCCTTGACTATAAGCCTTCCCTTTCTGTCATACAGAACTCTGTAATGCTTATCGATAGGCAAAACAGATAGAGAATCCATGAATCCTACGCCCTGCCTTCTCTCCTTCAGCCTCTTACCGTCAACGCTGACTGCTCCGCTATTTATCATCCTTGTGACTTCCCTTTCCTTGTCTCCAAGATTAAGGTAGTCTCTTAGAACATTCAACGCTGGAACGCTATCAATGGAATTATGTTTTCCTGGGAGTGGGCTTACCCCCCAGAAATGGGTCTTCCTTGGCAGCTTCACGGAGCGTGAAACAACCAGTCTCTTTGTCTTATTGATCATCCTCTACTCCCTCCTCTGTCTCTTCATCTTCAGGCTCATCGTCTGACTCCTCTTCATCTTCAATTTCAGGCTCTTCAGAGGACTCCATCTCTTCATCCTCAGTTTCTTCGTGAGTTTCTGAGTCTTCCTCGTCTACGTCAGACTGTTCAGATTCCACTACGTTTGACTCCTCTGCTTCTGCCGGTTCTGGTACAGGCTGCTCTGGTGGCTCCTCTGAAAGTGCAATGTTCTTCATTGCTGCAATCGATCTAAGATGATCATATCTCTGATGCCTGGAAAAGTCTAGCCTTGTAATTACCAGGTCTGCTGGTCTCAGGAACAACTCCTTCTGCTTTCCGTCCTCTTTTGATACAGAAATTCCTTCTATGGATACCAACCCTGAACTATGGTCAACGGAGATTATCTTACCCCCTTCTCCCTTTCTTTTACCACTCTTTACCTTGACAATGTCTCCAACAGTGACTGGATAAGATCTCACGCCGAACTTCTTTCTCAGATCAGAGTCGAGATTTACCCTTACTTTGCTATACATTTTCCCTCACTACACTATGGTTGATGATATGGCTGCAATTCTTGGCCATCTCTCTGCGGCTTCTCTTGCCACAGGCCCCTTTATTTCAGAACCTCTTACCTCTCCCTCAGGTGTTACAAGCACGGCGGCATTCTCCTCGAATTGAACCATTGTCCCATCGGCACGCCTGTATGGACGTCTCTGCCTTATTACCACGGCATATACGACCTTACTCCTCATTTCAGGTGTACCCTTTTTCACACTTGCTATGAACATATCTCCTACACCTGCTGCAGGGATTCTCCTTGCAACTCCATGCCATGCCTTAACATCAATAAGGCTGACTATCTTTGCACCACTGTTGTCCGCACAGGGCATTGTTGCCCCAAGAGGCAATCCCCTGATCTGCCTGCCTGCTATTCCCTTCATTGGTTCACCTTCTCAATGACTACGAATGAGATTGATTTTGCAAGTTTCCTGGTTTCAGCTATCTTCACTACATCTCCGGCCTGAACAGTAAGGCAGGATGGAAGATGAGCATGGTATCTGGAGAACCTTGTCTCCTTCCTCTCATACTTCTTTACCTTTCTCTTCCTTTCCTGAACGACAGTTATACTGCCCTTCATGGATGTGGATTCAACCTTTCCGCTAATTATCTGCCCCCTTACCTTCACTTCACCATGAAAAGGGCATTTCTTATCATGGCACTCTCCCTCTGGAGCTCTGACATTTAATCCAATGTTCTGTGGCATTAGTAATTGCACCTCCTGCTAAGCGTTTTCAATATTTTTCTCTGGTTTTTGAGTCTGTCTTCAGGCCTCATCAGTATTGCATCCCCTTCAATCAGGAATGTCGATGAATCCTGTTTGATCCTGAATATTCCAGTATGCTTCGGAATCTTTACTTTAGATTTGCCCACTATCGTGAACATCCTTCTTGATTCATGGAAGACAATTCCTGATTTGCCTTCATTATTCCTGTTTGAATGGTGGACCACTTCGATTTCATTTCCCAGATACTCCACAAGATATGGTTTAATATCGGTTTTCATGAAATCACCTCTGTCTTGAACCCCATCTGCTCAAGGAATTTCTTGACATTGTCTCTGTGGTCTCCCTGGATTTCTATCACTCTGTTATCCTTCACAGTGCCTCCTGAAGCAACCTTCTTCTTCAGCTCCTTTGCTATATCCCAGATATCTTCCAGCTTTGGATCAATGCCCTCAATTATGGTAACGTTCTTGCCGTATCTTCTCTTGTCGACACTGACCTTTACCGTCTGATTGTCTCTGGTAAATCCCTCCCATGGCTGAAGTTCCTTTGGCAGTCCCGTGAAGTTCTTCTCCTTCATCTTTTAATTTCCTCCGTATGAAGAACGGTGTTTATTCTGGCGATCTGTCTCCTGATTGATCTTATCTTTCCAGGATTTATCGGAGCACCACCCATGGCAACTGAAGCCCTTTCCTTAAGAAGTGCCTCCTTAAGGGACTTCAACTGATCCTGAACCTCTGCTTTACTCATTTCTCTGAGCTTTTTCGCTCTCAGTTCCATCTTTCTCATTCTCCTCCATTGGCATATTTTCCGCTGAAACATTATTCTGAAGTTTAACAGTGATATCATCAGGCAGCCTGTAGTCATTTCTTAGCATCTTGACACTAACCCCTATGATTCCAAGTTTAAGCTTTGCTGCAGAAAAACCAGTTTCCATACCGCTTCTTGCAGGTTCACCTGAATATTTGATAGAACCGAACATAAACTTCTGGGACCTTGCTCTTTCTCCAGAGATTTTCCCACCGATTCTTATCATTACACCTCTGGTGCCACTGTCAATGATTCTTCTGAGTGAGGTGTTTCCAGCTTTCCTGTATGACCAGCCCTTTTCCAGTGAAAGTGCTATTTTCCTTGCTACGACCTGCGGATTGAGGTCCGGGTTTTCCACTTCCTTAACTTCAATCTGAGGGGATTCAACCCCGTACTTCTTCTCCAGAGTTTCTGTGATTTCCTGAACCTTACTTCCATGCCTTCCGATCACAAGACCTGGCTTGTTCACAGAAAGTGTGATATTTGTCCCAAAGGGTGTCCTCTTCATCTCCATCCCTCCGAAACCTGCTGTGTCTGTTTCTCTTCTTATATATTCAGTAACCAGGAGTTTGTTTATGTTTTTTGAAATGAAATTTCTCTCTTTCATTCTAATTCCTCCCTTACAACTATTTCAAGATTGATCAGGTCCCTAAAGTTTGCACCTGCTCTACCGTAGGCTTTAGGAGTAAACTTCTTGACCATTCTTCCCTTGGATGCCGCAATGTGAACTATTTTAAGGTTGTCCGTGTCAAGGCTTTTGAACTCAGCATTTGCCTCGACGTTGTTAACCAGGTCCTGAAATGCCTTTGCTGCCCTTACTGGGAAGCGCCCAGGGCCAACTTTTCCCTTTCTGTGGGAAACTGAATCAAGATATCTGAAATATGGAACAGGGTGTTCCTTCTTGATCACACCCTCCAGTATCTCCTTCGCCATGCTCAGAGGTTTTCCTCTGAGGTAGTGAGCTATGTTTACTGAATCCTTCATGGAAACATCTGCCTCTTTTACTCTTGCTTTTGCAGATCTTTCCGGTAAATCCTTTATTGAATATCCCTTCATTGTTATCACTTCAACGGCATGAACTTCGAAGATCTGGTTGCACCGACACCAGGACCAGAGTGCTTAACTGCCTTTCTAGTAAGAGCAAACTCCCCAAGGAAATGCCCTATCATTTCAGGTCTAATCTCAAACTTCACGTAACTGTTTCCGTTGTAAACTTCCATTACCTTACCCACTGACTTGGGAAGGATTACCACATCCCTGACATGGGTCTTGTACTCCTTTACCGATGAGTCCTGAAGTTTCTCGTATACAATTGTCTGTTCGTGATTCTTTTCCCTCTTCAGGCTTCTCCTAGGCCTTGAGGGAAGTATGCCCATGACCTGTTGAAGATCCATTTTCTGAAGTTCCTCAAGGGAGTACCCCTTGTACTTGAACTCCTTGGACCTGCCCATTACTATCTTCTGAGACTTTCGTGATCTCCTCTTTATTGACTTAACAGATGCCTGTTTATTCTGTGCCATTAGGATTTCCTCCTCTTAGGTGATAGCCTGCCAACCTTCCTTCCAGGTGGAGTTCCCCTGCCAACAGTGCTTGCTCTGCCGACATGCTGGTGATTTCCTCCACCATGTGGATGATTTACGGCATTCATTGCAACTCCTCTTACAGAATATGGCCTTCTTGCCTTGCTCCTGAGATAATGAGTCTTCTTTCCTGCTTTAAGAACAGGGATATCCTTTGCCCCTGACCCAGCTAGAAATCCTATGGTAGCTTTACACATCGGGTTGAACTGCTTCATTTTACCGGATGGAAGTCTGACTGAAACCATATGAGCATGGCTGACTACCAAGGAACTGCTTCCGCCAGTCCTGCAAAACTTGCCGCCGTCACCAGGCATGCTCTCAATGTTGTGAACATAAGAACCATCTGGTATTCTTCCGAGTGCCAGTGTATTTCCTATTTCAGGAGATGCCTCCTCTCCAGATATCAGCTCCTGACCAACATAAGCCCCTGAGAATGCAAGCTGTAGCTTTCGCTCTCCGTCCGCCCTGTTTAGCACTATTATTGGCGTATTCCTCCCTGGTGCGTGAATCAGCTGTTTAACCTTGTATTTACCATCTTCTGCAAGCTTAATCTCTCCAAGATGCCTGTGACTGGGACTTTTATAAACGAGTCCTCCTTTACCTCTTCTTTGTGCTACAATATGCTTTCCCATTATATCACCTCAGAATATGCCTATTCTCCCTCCTATCTCATCTGCCGAGAATTCGGAAGAAAGTGTCACCACTGCCTTCTTTCCCTTCTTTGTAATAGCCATGTTAACAGATAACACTTTAACGGCAAATCTCTCTTCCACTTCCTTCTTTATTTCGTCTCTCCTTGACCTTCTGTCTACGTAGAATGAGAGTTTATTTTCTCTTTCCATCTGGAGCATAGTCTTTTCAGTTGCAATTGGTCTTATTATAAGGTCTGTGGTCACTGTTCCTCACCTTCCAGCATCTTAAGAGAGGATTCAGTGAAAATGGTGAGTCTCCCACCAACTCCTCCTGGAGCCAATTTTCTGATACTCATGCTTGAGTATGTTGCAATGTCAACCCCTGGGAGTGATTTGAACGCCCTTAGGTTGTCATAATTATTTCCAACGATAAGTAAACTCTTAGGGGTTCTGTATCTTCTTCCCCTCATTTTACCACGTCCTGCCCTTACTTTTGTGCCATCCTTTGCCCTCTGCACATCATCGTAAAGACCTATTGATTCAAGGAATTCTACAGCATCCTTTGTCTTTCTGATTGATTCTATACCGTCTTCAACTACAACTGGAAGTGTAATTTCCTCAGGAATTCTGTGTCCCCTTGCTTTCACTGCGTCTTTGCTCGATGTTAATGCTATTGAACTGAATTTTGCTATCTTCCTTTCCTTTTTGTTGATCCCTTTGAATAGAACTTTATCAGTCCTTGGGGAATGGGCGCTCTTACCTTTTACAAAGTTTGCGAGGAGAACTGCCGTGGATGAACCAGAAGTTCTCGGTATTCTTGCTGTTCCATGACCAGGGCCAGCATTATGGCCGACCCTTCTCATTCCTGCTGAAGGGCTTGAACCATAGGGCTGCCTCAATGATAAGGATATTGCGTTGAATGCCTTCCTAACGAGATCAACCCTGGGACTGAAAGAGAAAACAGCTGGAAGCTCGATCTCCCCCTTTTTCTCACCGCTCTTTGAATATAAATTAACTTTCACTTTTAATCACCCTGTTTGGATTCCCTTGAAACATAGGAAACACTGAGGTTGCTAACTGCAGGAGACTTCTGTCTTGCCGGCTCTCTTAGCTTTATTAGCCGTTTGTTCGGACCAGGTATCGATCCATGGAGAAGAACATAATCAGTTCTAACCAGCCCATATCCTGGATATCCCCCCTTTACGTTAACGTCCATTTCATTCTCATTCTTTGCAAACCTTATAACACGAATGTTGTGAACTGTCCTCTGATGGGTACCTACTTGACCAGCCTGCGGAACTGTATTCCTGACCCAGTCGGGATGCCATGGTCCAAGAGTACCAATCATTCTTCTGTGTTTTCTGTTCTTCTTTGGGAGCAACTTAACACCGAATCTCTTAACATGCCCCTGGAAACCTTTTCCCTTGGTCACACCAATTACGTCGACAAAATTACCTGCAGCACTAAAATCAGAAAAACTGATCTCTTTACCAAGTTTTTCTTCAGCATATTTCATCTTGGCTGAAAGGTCTGAACCGCCGATTCTAATCTCAAATATTTCTGGAGACTTGGATGGCACCCCTGTAATTTTTGATGGATTTGTATGCACAATAAGCCTGACATCAGAAACGTTTGAAACTTCAGGAGAAGTGGAATCCTTCTTTCTCGAAGGGAGTCTTCTCTGAAGATTTTTGTCCGTTTCCTTAGACCACTTTTCCCCTGATATAAATAAACCTTCTTCAGATTCTTCGTAATATCTAATACCGACGACTGACAGTGGTGGCACCTCTATTACTGTCACAGGCATCATAATATTCTGACCGGCTGTAACACTGGATTTACGATAGTCGACGACTTCTACATGAGTCATTCCTACCTTGTATCCTGCAAAAGCCTGAAGTTTAGGGTTGCCCTCCGTCTCAGGCCAGCTTCTTATGTCACCTTGCAGTTTCTTTGCTCTTACCCTAGGGTAATATCCCATTGAACCCCGTCTGGGGTGATGTGGCGTTGCCATTCGAATTCACCATTGACCGTTACACTGTTTGATGAGATCAAAAGATTGATTCATCTACTGGGTTGCCATATTGCATTGCCCATAGTGTATGGTTGAAGTGTACCGTTAACCCAAGAGCATATTTAAATGTTCACAACATTTTTCTTCACCTGGACAATAAGTTATAAATTTGTATTGGGTATTCCTACATCCCGGGTCCGTAGCTTAGTCAGGTAGAGCGATGGACTCTTAATCCATAGGTCGGGGGTTCGAACCCCCTCGGACCCGCTTAATCTCTGTTTACCTTTCTGAGCATTTTTGTTATTGATTTTTTGATGAATGCGGGAAAGTAGTTCTTCTTTCGATTTTGAATATAGGGTTAGGCTGGCTTGAAAGGAACTGTGTTAAATAATTTTAAATAACGTTATATAAAGCGGTGGGAGCAATTTCAAGGGAAATCCATAAAAAGTTGTCCTCTTCTTAGAAAAGCAGGAATCAATAACCTTTACTAATCTACCCATTCAACAGTTACTTTGATTCGCTTCGGGTAGTCTTTTTTGTTCAAGCGTTCTCTTTGAATTAAGATACTTGACTTGTCTGCAAGAGTTTCATTGATTTCATCGTATGCAACCACGAATGGAGAGCCGTATTTTTTTAGTTCAGCTTCAAATTCAATTATCGTCATTTAGACCACATAAATATATATACAATCAATATAAAAATATTGTCCAACTCCAAAGGTAACGGTTTAGATAACGCATTTGAATTTTTTCACCTGGCAAAAGAACAGCCTAAGAAAGAGACTGAGGAACAGATAGCTATTAGGAAAGAGATTTGTAGGGATTGGAGTGTTATTGAGCCAGAACTCATTGAGATGGCTCATAAGTTGGAAGACCATGGATTGATTGAGAACATGGACTACATCTTGATTAAGGGAAGAATCTTCAATCTGAGCTTGCATTTTGATGAGCAGCAATTTTTAGACTATGATCATATAGGGCGTCTCATCTTTTAACAACTGACGATTTTCATTATCTCCCTCGGCTTATTTCCCATATTGATGTTTAATACAATCAATGAGATTGTATGCAATTGACTTCAGTCCAATTGCAGTATCATATGATCTTTTTTTGATATACCAGAGATTCTCTGTTTTCATAATCTCTTCAAGTATTGAGAATGTCCTCACTTTTTCCCATCTCAGGGAATATAATGAAGATTATTTCCTCCTGAGATTAATACCGATTCTGCGTTTCAATGAAAGTCAGTCAGTAACTATGCCCCTTCTCTTATTGGTATCAATTTTGGGTAAAGAATGTATGTTCTCGAACACATAATCGTATATGTCAGATGTAGCATATGCTGAGTCCGCAAGAATATAGGAGAAATTCCTAAAACGATCCTTTTTCGATATTTAATTATAATTTGAATTATTAGAGCTAGCATTGGCAGATCATTGGAGATTAGGGACAAAGGTTCTAACAATCGTAGTGACAGCCCTTATTCTGATAGGTTTTTCTGCATGGGTTCATTTCCATTCCAGCCCAGATACAAACTCAGGGAGTTCCTTGAATAATGCGGTTTCTCAGAATATAACCACTTACTCGCTTGGTGGTTACGAGCTTAACTTTACCGGAGGCAATGAAGTAGCATTAAATGACGGCTCTGCCCCCATGTCAATTACCTTTTCGGTGTTCAGTGTAGTAAAAGATAAATTTAAACAAGGGATCCCTGAAACGACTAAATTCAACAGAATAGACAGCAACGGGCAAAACGCACTTGCAGTAACCAACACTTATAGCAGTGGTTCAGTAACATACATTTTCAGCACCAGTGGTGGTTTTGAACTTGACTGGAACGTTCCGCCAGTAACAGGACTTTACATTCTATTCAATATTTCCCTGGGCAAGGCCTATTCCATCAGTTCAGGGAATTTCATCTACACTTACAACAGCAGCAATAATCCAGAGTTCGGGAGCTATCTAGTGTCATCATCCTTACAATCGTCGGGCATCAACTACAATACGGCATCCGGAAGCGCAAATCTATCTTGGTTCCAGATCCAGTCTCAGCACAAGATAGTTTACGAGAAAGTAATCGTCTCATCAAAAGGTGATTACATGGGCCTAATGACCGGACCGTTCAACAGTGGAACGCAAGCAACGTGGTCCTATACTGGGATAGAGATCTCCTAAATGGATTAAGAAGAAATGAGGGAGAAGTATTCATGAACAAGAAAACTAAAATGCTTCTAGCAGGAGTGGTTTCAATAATAGTTGTCACAGCAGGAATCATAGTTATTTCAGAGATTCATGCTAGAAGTAAAAATGACAATTCTTCCCCTCCATGGAGTTTAGCGGATTTCAATCGTGGAACTTTGACTTCAGGAAACTTTAGCCTTAATATCGTTGGTGATGCAAACGCCGTGCTAAATCATGGTAACAGTTCCCAATTGGCGTATTTCAATTTTCTGCCATCCTCAAATAAGTACACACTTGTATATGACAGTGCCACGTACAGCAGGTCAGGAAGATCCGCCCTTGAAATTCTGAATTTTAGCACCATAGATCTCAAAGTGGATTACACCATGAATCACGGGAACCTTACTGAGTCTTTCAGCTTGGTTAACATGCAGTCCAATGTACAGAGTGTTGGCATGTCATATTATGTAAACGTAGGAACTCTGACAAATGTCACAGTATCAAGCGGCAATCCGCATAATCCCGACAATTCAACCCTGTATCCATCTACCCATGGATTCACGGAAACCTATAACTTCAATGGGGCAAACCTTTACATGGCATCCTTCAGATACGGTGTTAACTACACCTTAAACTGGTACAGCATGGAGGGAGTCATCACCAGTGACGCTTTGACGTTCAACAGTAATTTTTACAACAGCACCAGCTTGGATTTGGGATTCTCTGGCTTCAGCATCCCGCCATACTCCAATTTAAGCCTTGGAGAGGTCACAGTCTCCTTCTGACCTGAGAAATAATCCATTTCCCAATCATAGTTAGAATTATTTTAAATGATATTTACACATGAAAATATATGGTTCCAAATTTTATCGCCTTGAGGGCAGATACCAACACCTCCGATGTGATTGAAAGGATGGAAAATATATAATATTGAGATCAATAGAGCGGATGCCCTTAGATGGATTATGCAGAATGGCATGCAAAACGCAAAAAAACTTAGATAGAAAGGAAAAAAGTCAAGAAATAATTAAGAAATGGAAAGAAAATGGACTCCCGGAACTGCCCGAGGATTTATCGGAAATATCAATAAAGGAACGGGAGTAGAGTGAATTATATCGATACAAACGTTATAATT
Source organism: Thermoplasmatales archaeon UBA447 (assembly GCA_002503205.1). GTDB lineage: Archaea > Thermoplasmatota > Thermoplasmata > Thermoplasmatales > Thermoplasmataceae > UBA447. Next base: position 85,344 of record DARE01000008.1, read on the forward strand.
TCATTTCTTAACA
>DARE01000048.1 GCA_002503205.1 Thermoplasmatales archaeon UBA447
TCATGGCTCCTGCCTTCCCTGAGATCCTGCCTGTATCTTGATGCAATGAATACCAGATAGTCTGTGACAACTCCAACAGCAACAGCAGTTAGAGTGTAATTGACTATGTAATTGATATGGTGAAGAAGCAGGCCCGACAGATATATGCTAGTGTACCCGAGGAGGTCTGCTGCCCCTACAAACGCAAAAGCCACAATCCCGGCCTTCCAAGAGAAGAGTGTAATTGCCACAGCAATGGCAAGTATAACAAACAGCACACCAAATACAAAAGCATACTTTGCTGTTAGCTGCTGTGTTTCATACTGAATTGGACCATTCCCTGTAACATATGCGGAGGAGCCGAAGCTTTTTGATGCTGCCTTCTCAATACAGGGGGTTGCAGATGAGGCAGGAATGAAGTCTGATGGACCAATATAACCGCTTGGAACATTGAAAGTAACATCAATAATGAATGCTGTACCGTTTGTGCCAATATACTGCCCGGAAATAAAGGATGGCACACCCTTCAGCCCATACATCATGACATAATTGAGACCGGCGTTTCCAGGAATGATGGAGGCATTGATCATTGCGGATGAAACCGGAATGTCAAGGGTGTGATTCAGGAAATCGGAAAGGGCGATACTTGCGGAATTGGAATAATTCGTAATGCCCATAAATTCAAGGGCTATATTGTCGTATGTTCCATTTCTGTAGGCCTTTGCTGCTTCATATATCGATTTGTTCACTATGGAATAAGCCATATCTGAGGATAACAGAGCACCGGAATTTCCGGACATAGTAGAAACATTTGAAACGAATGACATGTTATACGGAGAGTCCGACGAATTCAATCCTGCTGAATAAGCAGAACTGTAAACATCTGATGAATTAAAACCTGTATTTTCCCATTTAACTGTAAACATGTGAGGAAAACTGAAAAGAGAATAAGCACTCTGATTGAGTTCTACGTAGGATGAGTTAATCATTGCCCTGTAAGGTGCAAGTAAAGAACTCATAAAAGAAGCGTATTCGCTGAAAGGGGAAGATGTGCCGCTAATATTCTTTAGGCCGGAATCGGAAATATTTTTCTGAAAATTCAGTGTTGTGGAAGCTATTGACGAACCGGAAAATGGGGACTGGTTTACAAGGACTTCAATAGTAGAATTCTGTCTGCTTGAATTCTGGAGGATATGCTGGGCAACCTCCGATTCTGCGTTGCTGCTTATGGAAGTGGTATTGCTGTAGCTAATGAAATGGGAGTAGCCAAATACTGCAGGGGTAGATGCAAGTATTAGGATTACCCATATTATTACAACCAGTAACCTTCTCTTTATGATCTTCTCACTCAGTGACACTTTAAGTCAATATTTGGGTATCTAATCAACCGATGTCAAAACTATTTTTACATATTTTATGAAATCGCTGAATGTAATTCAGGCGAATTGAATGTGAATATTTAATCATAAATCTTTCATGCCTCTCCTGTGGAAAAGGTTATACTTGAAGATCGTGAATTGAGATTGATAACACCTCTTACACAGGATTTGGCCAGAGACCTGGCCAGGGGAGCAAATGATCCATATATCCGCAAAATGATAGGTTCCCACTCTTTTCCTTATCCTTACACTGAAGAGGATGCAAGGTTCTTTATTGACATGAACAGGATGGATGGAAGAAATCCTTTCGCCATTGACTTTGCCATTTTCTTAATAGATAGCTTTGCTGGAATCATTGGCCTGAAAGATATCAACACAACTGACAGAAAGGCGCATGTAGGATACTGGATAGCTAAAGATTTCCGTAATAAAGGGCTTGCAACATCGGCATTGAGGCTGGTTATAGAATATTCCAGGAGTAGATTGGAACTTCATCGTCTATATACTGGAGCATTTACTGACAACCCAGCCTCAATAAAGGTCCTCACAAGATGTGGATTTCAGGTTGAAGGCATAGCCAGGGACTATATGATAGTGGACGGACAGTACAGGGATATGATGAATTTCGCGCTAATACTTCAGTGAAAACCTTTCAAATGAAGTATACCTTCGAGTTACAGGGGAAACACTATCACTTTCCTGCCAATCCTGTTCCTGATATTATTTGGATAACTGATACGAAATAATCATGCAGATAGCATGTAGCAATGATCTGGGACCAACCCTGTACTTCCTGTACAATAGAGGAAAATTCTAATTATGTTTGGCTCTCTTTATTAGTGAAATAAGTCTGTTTCTTGCAAAAAACAATAAGACTGACAGAATCATCAAAAGAAAGAAAACAATATAGTGGGCAGTTTTTCCTGGAACATCTGTTACAGGCTGAATGGAGCAGTCAATGGAGGGCAATGCCTATGTCACCCCTCTTTATACCTGGAATATACAGACAGAGTGGATCAGCCCCAAATGCGTCGCCTGTAGAATAAAGCGCTCTGGCTCTTGAACCTCCACACCTGTATTTGAACTCGCATATTCCGCATTTACCTCCTAACTTTTCCCTTATTGATAATGCTGAATATTCAGGGTTTCTGCCAAGAATTGACTGCAAGCTGTTTTCTCTTAAATTTCCGAGCTTGAGATTAAAAAGACCTGATGGATACACATTTCCATTATGGCTTATGAAGATGGTCCCTCCATGATTATATGTATGGCCACTCCTTGATTTTCTTTTAGATGAGCCACACTCCTCCAGGATTGCATCAGTTTTTTCGGAAAGTATCTGATAAGTCTTTCCTATGACAGCAGATGGCTGTTTTTCAGCAATCTCACCTATAATACGAAATACAGGGCCTTCCACAGTTCTTATGTTCAGGCCATATCTCCAGAGTTCGCTTAGCCAGTAATTTACCTGCATGTATTCCTCTGGAGATATACCATCAACATTTATTCCCCGTCCAGTGTTTATAAGGAAAAATACCTCCCATGCAGAGATTCCGGAATCATGGATCAGAGATGCTATTGCAGGCAGCTCCAGAATGTTTCTTGACATGACTGTAGTATTTATCTGAAGGTTCAGCCCTTCCTGCATTATTCGGCCAATAAGATCAAAAGTGATATTGAGGCTCCCATCTTTTCTCCTTAGCCAGTCATGAGTCTCAGGGCTCACTCCATCCAGGCTAAGTGAAACAGAACTGCATCTGTTCAATTTCAGAAACTTCAGAAAAGAATTGTCAAGCAAGTCTGAGGCAGCCGGTGAGAAGGCAAATCTGAATCCTTTTAATCTTACATACGATATAATGGACTTTATATCTGATCTTAGGAGGGGGTTTCCCCCTGTTATTACGAGAATCGGCTTATTTCCCCAGATTTCATAGACCTGATCTATTATATCTCTGAACTCGCCCAGAGACATCTCATCATTTGAAGGAAGTGGTTGAGAATCAGCTCTGCAGTGCCTGCAACTGTAATCACAGGCTACCGTGGTCTCAAGAAATATGAGAGATGGGAAAATTTTACTTTCCGGTGGGTGTGCTTTCAACTCAATTTAAGAAATTGAATTTATTATTAAAACGAAAGACCTGAAATGTTAGTGTATACTTTCGAAACAGTTCAATGATTTGGAAATTATAAACTGAATGCCCTCCATTGTTCATTAAGTGTAAAGTGCTGAAGAGATCCTTCTGTAGGCAAAATCCATAATCCCGCTGCTTGAGATCACAATGGCCGAAAGGATAGCAAGTACTGCTATGGAATAAATGAAAATATATTCATTCGTGAAGAAACCAACAATTGCTGATATATAGACGTAAATGACTGGTATAGCTGCAACAATTCCTGTTGCTATGGATGGAGTTACAAGAAGATCATCTCTTACAGGCTCAGGAGTTATAATCGTAGATAGAAATATGCCTAGAATAGATGCGGGGAATATAGCTGCGACCAGATATATCAGGGGGAAAGCGTCGTAAGAATTGATCCTTGTAATTATGAACGTCCCGTATTCTTTCGGAAAAATGATGAAAACTGCTGCCAATATTATAAACGGGATGAACATCTTAATGTTAGCAAATGCGCCTGAAGTTATGTAAGCCCTCATTCCTCTTACTCTGCTGAAAGGCATCCATGATATCCAGAGCCTTTCAAATCTTAAGCGGAAATTCGAATAGGACAAAAGAAATGTATTAAGATATATTGGCACAATAACTAAGTCGGATACAAAACCGATAAAGGAGGGGGGAGAAAACACATAAAATATTGAGAAAGCCGCCATCACGGCAACGTTAATAATAAAGATGTTTCTGTACCTGAACCTGTAAATACGGCCTTTTGCCGATGAAAGGATTCCAATTGTGCTGATCAGGTGCCTGAATGCATTAATTCCCTTAATATTATTAAAGTCAAGCGGCTTCCGGACTTCTTGAACTCTGTCTCTTCCCCTGAAATAGAGCATACCGGTAGAATTTGCCTTCAGTGATTTCCATGCTATATATATCCACATAACAAGCAAGGCAAATACTGAGATAAGGCCAAATTGCCATTGATTTCCAGTAATGGAAGCTGGCGATACTGGATTACCTGTAAGATATGAAAAGGTAAGTAAAATGCTGGCTGCTGTACCTGCCCAAGCATATTTTTTCTCTATGAACATAAATGAGAGCGTCGTGAAAACAGAAGTTATGAAAATGGCAAGAATAAACAGGAGTGTTGCGTAGTCTGGAATCCTGGAGGTTGAAATAATACGTATAAATATACCAAAGACTGCCACCAGAATTATTGAGATCATAGAACCGTATACAGCGGCACACTTTGCCATTACTCTCTTTGGAAGTGAAAAGCTGAAAAGAAAATCTGCATCTGACTTTATGAAGAGGATACTTTGAGGAACTTCCAAAGCGAGATACATAATAGAAACAATAGCCACCGATACCAATTTCTGAAACTCAGGAGGAAGGGCATTGCCTCCTGTGGAACCTGTAGCGTAGAGTGCCACTGAAGAATAGAAAAGGATAAAATATAAAATGCCCAGCATAACTGCGGTTACTGCGTTTATCCTTGATGAAAGAAAAAACCGGACTGCACCCCTGTATCTGGTCATTGCTCCATCAACTTTGCAATCTTCTGCTCCAGCCTGTCCCCCTCTGTTATTGTGGAAGTGACATCATCAATCGTCCCCTGCCACGTGATCCTCCCAGAATTGAGGATCATTATTCTGTCAGTGAGACTGTGTGCAGTGGAAAGTACATGGGTTGATACAAGAACAGTGGCATCTGTTTTTCTGACCATCTGTATCACTTTTTCCTGCGTGGGGATGTCCAGATAGTTTAGTGGTTCATCCATTATCAATAGACTTGGGTTGTGCACAAATGTCATAGCCAGGGAGAGCCTCTGCCTGTTTCCTCGTGACAGCTTACTTGCTGGTATGTATGAGTACCCTCTTATCCCGAAGGTCTCCATCATTGAATTGGCCATGTCCCTTGCATTATCAAGCCCACGCAGGCTTGCTGCATAATATACATTCTCATAAACAGAGAGCATACCGTAAGGAGATGCATCTTCAGGGAGATAGCCCATAATGGCTTTTGATCGCTCATCCTCCGGGGACAGGCCATCAATTGAGACCTGGCCTGAATCAGGTCGGAGAAGCCCAGCAGCAATCTTCAGGGTGGTTGTCTTACCTTTACCGTTTCCCCCTATTATAGAAGCTTTTTCTCCGCTTGAAAGATGAAGTGAAAGTCCCTTGAGAACATTGTTGTTCTCATAGGAGAATGATATATCTTCAATTCTTAGCTCAGGCACCAGACATAGAGAATTTTATTGAATAAAAATGTTCCCACAAATTTATTTTACGGCAATATTTGTTATTATGACGAGACAGCAGCTTCCCTCTTCGTACTCTTCCTGGTACCAGGCAGGAAGGCAGTAAGACCAAGCCAGTACATTGTCCTCAATACACCGGTAACACTGTTCAGATCAACATTGCTGTAATCGTATGCTTTTTTGCCATTTGTTTCCATAAGTTCCCTGAATACATTCTCTATGTGACTGAAGGTCCTGTCCATAACCATATTGACAATAAACCTGGTGATGCCGCTCCCCATCCTCTTTGTCATCTCTGGCAGCATCTGTCTTGTCACCTGGAGATCGTTCTTCCAGCTTATGTAAAGGAGCTCCCAGTATTTCGTCGGAAGTTTTTCAAGCAGCGGGAAAGGATTGTGCCTGATTCTGGATGATCCCATGGGTATAACTGCAAGAGGGAACACCCAAGCCCTCGCTCCACTGTCAAATATTTCATTGACCATGTTTATGCTTTTCTCTACATCTTCGTTTGTCTCATCCGAGAAACCTATGGTCATTGTATAACATGGTGTGATAAATGCATCATTCATTATCCCTGTGGATTCTATTATAACATTTTTCCAGTCTTCCGGCCTGTATGGGAATGGTTTTCCCCTCATATATTTGGAGATGATCCTTTCACTGCCATTCTCAAGCCCCACAACAGGTGCCTCTGCCCTGTACTTATGATATTCAGCTATCTCCGACAATTCCATGACTGTCTTGGGGCTGTCAAGAACGGCTGGTGACGATATGTGAGGGAAATATATCTGCTCAGCACCAGCCTTTTTGACCTGATCAAACAGAGTAACCACTGCCTCATGGCTTGTTACCAGCCTTTTTGAGCCGTATAGAAGTATGTCATCAGTTAGAAGCTCAACATTCCTGTATCCACTCTCAAGATTGAGATTCACCTCCTTAAGTATGTCTTCTATTGGAATGCTCCGGTATGTCTCAGGAGTTATTGAGCAGAACTGGCATCCCCTTGGACAACCCCTGGTAACCTGTACCTCACCGAATCTAGATGGCTTAATGATAGTTGGTATCTGATCCACCTTCGGATCCCGGCCCTTGATTTCCTTCGGAAGTGGATCGCCATTTATAGCTTTCCTTGCAAGTTCCTGCAAATCCAGCTCAGCTTCTCCATAGAATATTGAATCCAGCCACTCCGGCCTCTCCATGGCAATCTGCCATGTGGCCGGGCCACCAGCAAAGACCTTGAAGTTATATTTGCTCTTCAGTTTCCCTATCTTTGCTGACAATTCGGAAAAAAAGTCTGCTGTCCAGCTTGGGCCCCCACCGAAGAGCATTGTCAGTTTAAAAGCGACAGGGCTTAATCCCAGTGGATCATGAACAGTTATTCCTATGAGCTTTGTTTCCGGGCCGACAACTTTTTCAAGCATTTCAGGTGGTGAGACCACAATGTCGGTGAAACCGCTGTTGTATAATATTGACTCGACCTTTCTCAGGGCATAAGGTGCCCTCACGGTCTCGCCATTTTTGTAATGTGCAGAAGGTGGAGTGAAGAGTGTGTCCATCATAATTCTGGGAACAATTCTAGAAGGCATGCAGGCAACATAACCAAGAGTTGAAACGCCGGCATATTCTGTGAATGATCCTCTGTCAGCAGTGAGAACTATCTGGGCCATGAATAAAAAATAATTCTAGAGATATAAGTTTTTTGAAAAATATGTAATCATATAAATATTTGTAAGGTTTATTATTTATGAACTGAAGTATGAAAGCATGTTATCTATTATCCTCTCCTTCACCATTCCAGCATTGGACCAGTTGAACAGTGAAGGCTCCAGATAACAAGAGAGGGCACATTTGTTGCAGCTCTCATATGTTTTCCAGTCCACCGAATTCCATGCCTTCCTCAGGTCCATCTCCCATACCTTTCCACTTCCGGTGTATTCATTCAAAACATAGCATGGGAGGACAACTTTTCCCTGCGGGTCTATGTTGAGAGTCAGCCATGGCTTGCATCTCCAAGGTATTCCCTTATACCAGGAATTTATCACTGCCTCGAAATATTCATGGGATTCAACTATTGGGGCACCATTCATCTTCATCTCAAGCAATTTCTCAATAGCAGCTTTTAGTTTCTGGGAATTGGGGGACATGCGTTCTGCTGTTGAATAATCATAGGCTATCTGAAAGGATACAGTAACATCAAGGTTTTTTGCCAGATCAACAATCTGCTCTACCTCCTCACAGTTTTCAGATGTAATGGTACTGCTGAGTGATACCGGCACATATCGGCTGGCAGCTTCAATACCCTCTACTGCTCTCCTGTATGATCCCTCCATGCCTCTGAGCCTGTCATGCGTCTCACCTATCCCGTCAATTGAAATGAAGAGATGATCCAGGCTATCCTTTACCTGTGATATTTTCTCCTTCAGTGCCCAGCCATTACTTACAAGCGATGTGTAAAATTTTTTGTGAGAATAGGAAAGGATTTCCGGGAGGTCTCTTCTGAGAAAAGGCTCTCCTCCCTCGAACCCCATAAAGGAGACACCAAAATCGGCCAGGGAATTCATCATTTTCTTTTCCTCGTCGAGAGTCAGGAGAACTTCATCTGGCCTTCTCCAGAAGGGGCACATATGGCATCTCAGATTGCAGGTATAAAGCAATTTGTGTCCGGCAAGCATAGGGATCTTCTCGCCGGTTACTCCTTTGGCAATTCTCCAAAGGCTTCTCATAACTACACTTTCAAATGACCCCATATGATCACATTATGTCACAGGTATTTAAGGATAAGGAAACTCTTCACCCTGAAAATTATTCTCAGAAGTTAGAAATTCTATCTTAAGACATACAAAGGTGAAATGCTCTAAATATTTATTTATCAATTACCACTCTTGATTATGTGAGTGAAGATACTGAGAGATACCTTGGAAATTTCCTTAAGGGCCTTCCATCTGAGGAACTCTTTTTTGAGGCACTCCGTGACCTGATGAAAGACCTCATAAAGGAGTACCTTAAGAGAAAGATAAATGAAACACCTGGGCTTAAGAATCAGCTTGTCGGTGTGCTGGAGAAGTATCTTGAAGGCAAGACTAGGGAGTATGATTCGATGGTAAGGATGGCAAAGTTCATAGCCGAGATAGGTCTGGCTTCAGCCCCGAAGGACATAAAAGATGAGGCAATATCAGAATTCTTCAGCACCTTCAGAAGCGAACTGGAAGAGGTAATCCGGAGAACACTTTAGGATCTGGACTCGAACTTTTGTATAAAGGTCGACTGTGAATTCAGGTCAAACATAGATAATATTGATGGATTCGGTGCGAAGTTCATCATCCTCTGGTATTCTGTCTGGGACTGCCAGGTCGAAGAGTTCACATATCTCACGCCCTTGTAATTTCCAATATAGTGGGAATGTATATGCCCTGTTATGAATATGTCAGGGACCTTTTCAATGACATGGTAATCGACAGGTGACGGTATGAGTGGCGTCTTTCCTCCGTATTTCGGAGAAAGATGTCTCCTCTTCAAGATCTCGTCAATTGCCTTCCCAATTGTTGTGAAGTTTGCACCTGGAACCAGTTCCACCATATCATTAAGGGACATTCCATGGTATATGAGGACGTTCCTGTTTTCAAGGACAAGATTATAAGGGTTCGGAAGCATGAATGCATTTTCAGGCAGCAATTCCTTTATCTTCCCGCTGAATTCCGGCTGAGGCTCCGCAAGCCTGACGGTGTCATGATTTCCAGGCATTATGAAAGTCTGTATATCATCAGGCAGTCCCTGCAGCAGTTCTCCCAGAAGCCCGTACTGTTCCATTGGATTCACGAGCTCGAGATCATTCTCCTGGCCCGGATAAACTCCTATCCCATCGATGACATCCCCGCTAAGAATAAGGTAGTGCAGATTCTGGGCCTCACCCTCAGAGGATTCTATCCATTTCACCATTCGTCTGAAATCGTCTTTTCTGAAGGTCTTTGATCCAACATGTATATCGGAGATGGAACCCACGAGTGAAGGCTCTTTTCCTCTGTCGTCTATAACCCTGTACGGGATGTCAGGCCTTATTATCTCATTCACAAATATTACAGGGTCCCCTTTTCCATGGCTTACAGATCCGACTATCCCTATAACTTCATCCTGAAGAATAAGTTCATTTGCGGGCCCCCGGTCCCGCATTATTATTCCCTGTATTGAGTCTTCCATGTCTTCAATAACAAGCCTCTTATGGCCATTCTTGGTTGTATCAATGGAAGATACCATCCCAACTACCTTTGCCTCACCCTGCAGTTTTTTGGCAGTCCGTAAATCAACTGATCCTCTCATTGTTCCTGAAAGGGAGACCATTCTGGAGAGCTTTTCAAACCTGTTTGCGAACATTGCCCTGAAATCCTCAACAGAACTGTTTATCCTTATATCCGGAAGGCTGATCTCAAACTTGGCTGGTATTGGCTTCCTGTCTCCTCGGAGTAACTTCCGGACATCCTCCTCGCTGAGATAACCGGAAGAGACTATTTCATCCGAAATCATGCGGGGAATCATCGTACCCATGCTTCTTTTGAGGATAATCTCCAGTGCTGCTGGTGACACAAGTATCCCGTGAGACTGAAAATACTGCAGTATTTTGAACCGGTCACCAAAAAGATCAGCTGGCATATCTCCAAAAATGTAGCCATGAATAATATTTTATTGTAGCTGACAAAGAAGCACGGAAAGAAATCCCTGTTTCGGATTGAGCCATCACCTTCATTGAAAAATAAAGAGAAATACCTTAAATGCATCCTTAAGCAGTGAACAGGTTCGGGGATGCAATTCTCTTTCTGGTTATGGCATCAGCATGGGCTTTAAACTACCCGTTTGTCAAATTTGCCCTCTCCTATGAGGGACCAGAAGGGGTTGTGCTGTTCAGGATTATATTTGCGCTGATTTTTGCTGTTGCACTATTTGGGAGAGGCCTGAAATGGCCCTCCGGAAAAAGAGAAAATATTCTGCTTTTGATCTATGGCTTCTTAAATATCGTTGCATTCATGTCTTTTTGGCTCCTGGGAGAGAGCACGGAAACTTCTTCTTTGAGCTCCATCATAATTTACACTTTCCCGGTACTCACAATGCTATTCTCTATCATTTTTCTTGGAGAGAGGGCTTCGAAACTTAAGATTGCCGGGACCTTTCTGGGTTTTGGCGGCCTGATAGTCGTATTCGTCGATCATCTTATCATAAGGCCCGGAATTGGGCTGTTCCTTCTTCTCTTTGCTGCTATATCATGGGCATCAGCGACAATAGTCTTTAAGAAATACTTTGCAAACCAGGACAGCAGAAGCGTTAACACTATACAGTTTGTATATGCTCTTCCTTTCCTTGCCCTCTTCTCCCTTGCACCAGGGAACTTCACCATTCAAGGTCTTACAATTCAGTTCCTTCTCATTGCCCTGTTTATGGGATCCATAGGGACTGCTGTCGCTTACGGCATATTCCTGTACCTGGTCAGAAAATATCCCGTCTCTGAAATATCATCTTTCTTCTTCCTTGTGCCAGCTTTGTCTATTGTTTTTAGCCTTCTGCTCCTTCATGAGGTCAGTACCACATACACTTATGCTGGCTTTGCATTGATCAGTGTGGGCATATTTCTCTCTTCTTTTGGCAAATCTGGAAATAACCAAACAAAAGTAGTAAATAAATCAACAGAATAATCGACCCCATGGATTCCCTTCAGGAGCTCAACCGGGAAATTCAATCCTGCAAGAGATGTGATCTTTTCTTTTCCCGGAAGAGAGCCGTATGTGGAACTGGTGAATCAAATCCTCAGATTATGATAATAGGGGAAGCCCCCGGGGCAAGGGAGGATGAGACAGGGATCCCATTTGTAGGTAGAAGCGGAAGGCTTCTCAGGGACGTTATGGGTATTGCCGGCCTTGACATGGACAGCATCTATATTTCAAATGCAGTCCGCTGCAGGCCGAAAATAGGAAAGAGCCCCAGGATTTCTGAAATAAGAAAATGCAGCAATTTCCTCAGAACTGAAATAAACATTCTGCACCCTCAGATTCTGATACCAATGGGAAACTCTCCGCTGAAATCCCTCAGAAGTGTCATGGGTATAGATTTTGGCCCCATATCTGAGATAGAGGGTTCCATATTTGTCATAGGAAATATATTCGTGGCACCTCAGTTCCATCCAGCTGCAATCCTTAGAAACCCGAAGAGATATGAACGATTTAAGGATAATTTCTTAAAACTCCGGAATTTTGTTTATGATGTCAGAAAAATGGACATGGCAGAAATTGAGAAAAATTACAGGATCAGGCATATTAACGGCGCCTGAACCGGGTATAGTAGTAAAGAACTATTACAATTATGATTAAAACAGCTGCAATTCCGTAATACAGATCACTTTTCTGGGCCGGAGGATTTCCTATATTAATTGAATTTCCGGAGGCGTTATCATAACCTGGAGCTTTTATGACATATTGAGGATCGATGTATAGGCTCAAATTGAAAAGTCCAAGCCCGGCAGAAGAGTTGTAGTTAGCGCTTGATGACATAGAAAATTCAGTGATGTTCAATGAAGATATATATGAAGATGTCCAGTTTGAAAGGGATTTTGAGAAGGCAGAAAAATTCAGGAAATTTGGCTCAGTGTTGAAATATACACCGAATTTTCCAATGGAATTGGCGTTATGGCCTTTCACTGTTAAATTTCCCCTGAAGTTGAAAGACCTCCATGTCATGTTTATTGTTTTTCCCTTTACCATTCCCTTCAGATCCATGGAAAGGCCTGTAGAATAAAGGATCTGTATCAGCCCTTTGTTTGCATTGTTTATGGATGTCTCATTGAAACTCAGGGAAATATTACTTACAGAGATGCCGGACTGAAGTGAGGCTATTGAGCTCTCTATGCCGGCCATTGTAGTTGAATTCCCAGACACTGAAAATGTTATTGACTGGTTTGATATTAAAAGTGCATTAAGGACATCAGGACTCCCGGTTATGTTAAGTGTGGAATTAACAACTGTGCTCACAGCTGCACTGTCAGTAGCCTTGTTTATACTGACTGTGGTAGTGGATGCATGCGATGCAGGTATGGCCGAAAGCAGAAGAGCCATCGTTATCAGCAATACAATTGGAAATCTCTTCATCCCGCGTCATGATCCAAAATTCAGGATAAAAATTATTCCATTGAATAGGAAAATTTATCCTGAACATTTATGAGTAGTTATAAAGCTGATAGTTAGGGGGTTCAGCTGTTATTCTTATGTCATGGGGGTGGCTTTCCCTGAGTCCGCTGCCGGTTATTCTTACAAATCTTGCATTCTTCCTCAGGTCATCAATATTTTTTGCACCGACATAACCCATTCCTGACCGGATGCCACCTACAAGCTGATAAATTACCTCTTCAACTTTGCCCCTGTATGGAACAGCGCCTTCCACACCCTCTGCAACAAACTTTGAACTTCCGACCTTTCCATACCTGTCCGATAATCCTGTCTGTATGGCACCTATAGAGCCCATGCCCCTGTAAGCCTTGTACTTTCTTCCACTAATTATAATTTCGTTGCCAGGGCTTTCATCTGTTCCTGCGAAGAGGGAACCTAGCATTACTGAACTGGCACCAGCACCAAATGCCTTCACTATGTCACCTGAAAATCTTATTCCTCCATCGGCCACAACAGGCACGCCGTGCTCAGAGGCAACCTCCGCTGTGTCAGAAATAGCTGTGATCTGTGGTACACCTATACCTGCTATAATTCTTGTTGTGCATATTGAGCCTGGACCTATTCCAACCCTTAGCGCATCAACATCCAGTGATATCAGGTCTTCAGCTGCTTCCGAAGTGGCTATGTTCCCAGCCATTATATCTACAGTTATCTCTTTCCTCATCTTTTTGATTGAGTTCATTACATTCTGATTATGAGCATGAGCAGTATCCACAACAATCAGGTTAGCCCCTTCCTTTTCCAGAGTAACGGCTCGTTCAATATCGAACGGCCCCACTGCTGCTCCCACCAAAAGCTGACCCTCTTCATCTCGCGATGCGGTCGGGAACTTCTGTCTCGTGTTTATATCTTTAGCAGTTATAAGTCCAACTACTCTGCCCTTTGAATCTACCAGAGGGAGTTTTTCTATGCGGTTATTATAGAGGATTTCTATTGCCTCCTCTATCTTTATATTATCCCTGGCCGAGATGACTTTCCTGACCATTACATCTTCAACTGTCTTAACTTGCTTTCCAGCGAATTCCAGGTCCCTTTTTGTAACGATTCCGACCAGTTTGTCTCCTTCAAGGACTGGAAGGCCCCCTATCTTCTTAGTGCCCATTATGTTCCTGACCTCCTGAATTGTGGTGTCTGGAGAAACAGTATGAACATTTCTTATAATTATGGACTCCTCACGCTTAACGTTTCGCACCATAAGCGCTTGCTGATTTACTGTCAGATTCCGATGTATCACTCCAATGGCTCCAGCCCTTGCCATGGAGATTGCCATCTGTGTTTCTGTCACCGTATCCATAGGTGAACTCAGAAGGGGGATTTTTACCTGAATGTGTCTGGAGACGCGAGAACTGACATCTATCTCTTTCGGCTCAACTGCTGTCCGGGATGGAACCAGTAAAACATCATCATAAGTGAGCCCATCTCTTATTGCCTGAAATTTTTCCTTAAACATTGGAAGGTAAGGCTAAATCAATAAATAAATGTATTTAAAAGGAGGTGTTACAAACAGTTAACATTTCTATGAGGCTTATTCAGCCAGTATTATTATTTCATAACCCAATTCCCCTAAGGCGAGGCTTACATTATGAAGATCGATGAGCTGACGGGAATGGGTAGACCTTTGCTTGGTGATAACCGAATCCGAGGCGCATTAAAAACCAAGCCCGAGGATTTCATTGTTGAAGAGATCCCGTCAGATATTCCTGAAGACAGAGAAGGCAGATATACTATTTTCAGTGCTGTGCTCAAAAACTGGGATACAAACAGGTTTGTGTCCTACCTTTCTAGAAGACTTGGGATAAGCAAGGAGCGAATCAGATATGCCGGTACTAAAGATAAGCGGGGCATAACAAAGCAGTTCTTCTCTCTTGATGGGCAGTTTGATCTTTCGAATATTATAATCCATGATGTCTCAATTGACAGAGTGTTCAGAAGCAACACACAACTGGATCTGGGAATGTTAATTGGAAACAGATTCATTGTAGGGCTGGGTGAGGGCATAGATACAGGAAAGGTGCTGGACTCACTGGAAAAGCTTGAGGAAATTGGGGGATTTCCAGACTATTTCGGACAACAAAGATTTGGAAGCATCAGGGTGAATACACATAGAGTCGGGGAATTACTGGTGAGAGGAAAATATGAGGACGCTGTTCTCCTGTATCTGTATGATCCTGCATTTGACCATGATGACTTCAGGATAAATTTTCATGAAACAGGCGATGCCAGAAGGGCTTTGAAGGAATATCCTCTTCATCTGAACTTCGAAAGATCTCTTCTTGGATATATAGCAGAGAAAGGCAAAATTGATGGAGCATTTGATGTATTTCCAAGAAATCTCAGGATGCTATTCATTCATGCTTATCAGTCCTACCTTTTCAATAGAATTCTTGCAAAGAGAATAAGTACAGTCGGATCACTGAATGAGGTCCTTGAAGGCGATACCGTGGTTGAAGTTGACAACCTCTTTAACAAGTCTGGAAAGGAGATTGTTGCCAACAGCTTCAATATAAGTCAAATCAGAGCTCAAGTAGCGGCTGATCGAATGAGGCCTGTTTTAAAACTGTTCGGATATAGGACTTCCTTTTCCGACGGTATAATGGGTGAGATTGAAAGAGAAGTCCTGGGAGATATAAGGCAGGATAATTTCAAAATTACTGGCCACAGAGATATGTGGTCTTCAGGAGATACAAGAATAACCTCCGCCAGGGCTAAGGATTTTAGAGTAACAGAGGACGGAAACTTCGCTTTCTCACTGGGAAAAGGAATGTATGCCACTGTTTTCCTCAGAGAGATTTTTGACTTTGATTAATAACCCTATAGACATAGGGCCCGTATCGGAATAAATTCCTCTTACGGTAACCTGATACCATGGCGGATATACGCTGTATAGGATCTTTAGAATCAATTTCTCTTTTTAAAATGTGATCTCTAATTTGTGAAGATCCGATTGAAAGAAAAAGAATCTAAGGACTAGATCAGCCCTACCTTCTGAAGTTCCTTTTTGACCTTTATAACGGCCTGCTCTATCTCGCTTTCCTCCTTAGCACCAGTGCAAACTACCTTTCCCGACCCAAAGAGAAGTAGCACAACCTTAGGTTCTTCAACCCTGTAAACCAATCCGGGGAACTGCTCTGGTTCATACTCCACATTTTCCAACCCAAGTGACATGGCTATGTCCGTTAGGTTAAGATCTGCTTCCAGATCGTAAACTGCAACTATGTTCTGAACTACAATATCAGGGTTGTCATAGACCTCTATTCCGGCCTTTTTAAGTTTCTGAATGATAGTTTCAATGGTCAACCTGACATTCGCAAGGTTTTTTGCGCCTGTGCAGTTTACCTTTCCACTTCTGAATATAAGCACTGCAGTCTTCGGTTCATGCAGTCTGTATATAAGTCCAGGGAACTGTTCCGGTTCATATTCTGAGCCATCAAGTGCCAGCGCAATTCTGCTCAGATCAAGATGTTCGGCAAGGGATGTTGAAGCAACAATGTTCTCTATTGCGATTTTTTCTCTTTCACTCATATAAAACCCAGAACTCTTTATATAAAAAGGGTATTTAAAGGTACTTTTAAATGGACAGAATGAGATGATTGGATACCTGTCTGTACAGTATCATCCCATATTCAGAGCTTCTTTGGCTTCGTCTGTCATCATGCTTGGGTTCCATGGCGGGTCCCATACAAGTTCCACATCAGCCGCTTCGACACCATCAAGATTTTCAGTTATTCTCTGGGCCTCTGATAAAATCCAAGGAGTTACAGGGCAAGTTGGTGCTGTCATGGTCATTTTTATGTAAACACGGTCTCCGTTTATGTTTACCTCATAAACAAGGCCAAGGTTCACCACATCCATACCTATTTCAGGATCTGAGACCTCCTTCAGAGCTTCCAGTATTTCCTCTTTAGTAACCATAATTACCGTTTTTAATATTCCTACTCAATACTTAATAATTTTGAGTATAAGAACTGACAAATTCAGGGTTTTTTCTAGGTGCTACTGCATTTCTCACAGATTCCTCAATCAGTATAGAACGTTTTAGCATGTTGGATGATATAAATCCCGCAATTCCTTCTCTCCGCCCAATTTCTGCAATACCTTTTTCCCTTTGAAACGCCTGGGATTCTGTCATTCCTTCCTTTACGGCATCAACTATCAAACCTGGTACTGCGAATCCGGAACCAAAACCAATGCTAATTCTGGAATAACGGTCTACAATGGAACAGACATGGAAATCAAAAACCTTAGATGTTATAGGATCCCTATATAGGCCTGATTCTATTCCTAGACCATAGTCCCGGTCACCCAGAGCTGCCTGTGATCTCTCTATAGCGAGTGCGACAGTTTCACTTCCAATTGGCTGTTGGCTACTCAGGGAATATTCTGTGACAACCTCCATAGAAATCTTTCTCATTACTTTACGGAGAACATTTTCTGCAGACTCCACCTTAAGCCTGTTTCCAGTTGCTATACCTACTCTAATTGGTTTTTTCCTGCGGCCCTGGGGGGTTATCTCCCCTTCAATAATTCTGGTTGAGTTTACTGGAAAAAGGTCGTCCGCCAGGGTATATGGGACCTTCAGAATTGAGAGTGGCTTGAGGCCTGAATTAAGTCTTTCCCTGTTTATCTTGAGAGCAACAGGTTCCGTTTCCGGTGATACTACAATGGTACTGTATTGTTCACTTGAAGTAGAGTTACCAATCTGCTCCTCCAGTGGATGGATTTCGAAATTTATTGAAAAATTAGAAAGGTATGCAGATATAGCCCTCCTGCGTGAGGAGTAGGGGCGTCCCCTATAGCCTTTATGCTCCCTCACATACCTGTCCGTTGTAAGACCTACTATCACGGGATTGCCATTCAGCGCGGCAGCTTTCAGCAGATTCTTATGCCCGCTGTGAAGTACTGTAAATGAACCTGCAACAATAGTATATCCACTCAAGGGGATTCAAGTATTGACATCTTCTTCTCAATCAGAGATCCGAGCCTTTCCATGCCCTCAAAAATCTTCTTCTCTTCGGCGAAAGTGAAGTTAAGCCTCATGCTTGAACCCTGGCTTCTGGATGGGGAGAATGAGTTACCACTCACATAAGCAACACCTGCTTCTACTGATTCCTTCAGCAGGTCTGATGTATTTATTCTTCTATCGAGAGTAGCCCACACGAACATGCCTCCATCAGGATGAGACCATGTGGAACCTTCAGGGAAACTTTCCTCCAGGGCTTTAAGCATGGAATCTCTCTTCTTTCTGTAAAGGTTTATGGCCTTTGGAATCATGGTTTTCATGATCCCTTTCTTAAGATAAAACCAGGCAACATATTGTGAAAATGTGCTTGAGGAAAGGTCTAATGCCTGTTTCAGCAGGTTTGCCCTGTTTACGTATTCAACAGGAGCGATAGTGTAACCGAGCCTGAAACCTGGGCACATTACCTTTGAGAATGTGCCCATATAAATTACACTGTTATCTCTGTCCATTGACTTCAAGGATGGAAGTTTCTGGCCGGAATACCTAAGCTCACCATAAGGGTTGTCCTCAACGATGGGGATTGAATATCTGGATGATATCTCAGTTATGTGCTTCCTTCTTTCAAGGCTCATAGTGATGCCAGTGGGATTCTGAAACGTTGGAATGAGATAGATAAATTTAGGCTTCTTTCCCGCACTTATCAAACTTTTAATTTCTTCTTCTGCAGCGTGTGTATCCATACCATCATTGTCAATCCTAATTGAATGTATATCTGCTTTGTTGGCATCGAATGCTGATATGGCTCCAACATA
Organism: Thermoplasmatales archaeon UBA447; assembly: GCA_002503205.1. Taxonomy (GTDB): domain Archaea; phylum Thermoplasmatota; class Thermoplasmata; order Thermoplasmatales; family Thermoplasmataceae; genus UBA447. The sequence continues at coordinate 18,710 of DARE01000048.1, forward strand.
AGTTGGTTCTTCAGTGATTATGGAGTCACCAGGGTTAATCATTACCTTGGCAAGCTCATAAAGCCCCTGCTGTGAACCAGATGTGACAATAGTATTTTCAATGCTCGTATTAATTCCTTCTGTCTCCAGAACCATTCGAGATATCTCTTCTCTTAGTTCATTCAGGCCACCAGTATTGCCATACTGCAGAGCCAGGGAACCGTATTCCTTCATGACTTCGTCTATAATCTGTCTGATTTCATCCATAGGGAACGTAAGAGGGTTTGGCATTCCACCACTGAATGAGATAAAATCTTTTTTGCTTGCATATTTCAGCAGTTCCCTAATTTCTGACGGCTTAATATTCCTGAGGCCATCCGAAAACTGAAGGTTCATTTTTATCATGGTTAAATGCCAGCCATCCTATTAAATCTGTGTGAGTTAAGATAGCATGCCTATGTTATTCTCTAGAATATATCTAATTAGTTAATTTTTAATACTTAAAAGTTTGTAAATTTCCAATCCTAAAATAGAAAATGTTTGAGCCTGGAAATTGAAATTCAGAGCATGAAATTATGGGTAAAGTGCATGCTGAGCGCTGCAAATTGGCCAAAAACAAAGAATATGATGGCGTACATCACCACAAGTATTATCCAGGCTACAATTGCGATCCCGAATCCGCCAAGCCATGTTGTTCTGACCATATTTTTGATCACATATATCATTCCAAGAAGAGCAACAATAAATCCTACTACCGGTGTAAACAGGCTGAATATCACAAATAGTATGGCGAAAATGATTATTGAAACCAACGAGACAAGCATGCCCCTTGAAAGGTGAATTTTCTTTCCTGTAACTAGGGAAACTGATAGTTTGATGGCAAACCCGTCAATAATTAGTCCTATGATTAGGGTAATGAAGAAAACTATTACATATAGAGCAGGACTGATTGTGATTATAGGCATTCTGCATAGATATTGTCCTGGTATTTCAATTTCTGTTTTTATATTTCAGGCTATTCACAAGTCGTTTCATGACAATTCAAGTCGACAAATAGAATGGCCATGTTCCTTTGTGGAATGAGAATAATTAACTCCTATTGCTGCACTTTACAGTTATCATGTTTACATCCTATATGCAAGTCGGTGACAAGCTCATTCATTACTCTTAACTTCCCCCATATTCTTCAGTAATAGGCTACATTTTTCCAAGCCCTAATCAATGGAAACAATCAAAAACTATAACTAAAACCTACTAATCAATCGCCGATGAATTTGGATCGTGTGATGTGGAAGATCAGCGTTGCAGGGCTTTCCAGATCGGGAAAGAGCACCTTGATTTCCAGGCTGGTCTACGACACTGACGATGTCAGCATGCAGGTAAAGCTGCTAAATAGAAAGAGAATCACAATCAACAATGGGAGTGGAAGGATAAACGCAGACCTTCTTCTTCAGGAAGTTTCGGAAAGCCTCGAAGCAGACCGCTTGCTTCCAGGTTCAGCTGCGATAATTGTTACAGTTGACATCACAAATCCCAATTCACTGGGGTATGCAGAAGAGATACTGAAATATTCAGCTAATTTCGAGAAGAAGCCCCTAGTTGTTGTGGCTGCAACTAAACTTGATTTGAAATATGAGGCAGCTATCTGGAAGGATGAACTTGAAAAGATCAGAAAAAAGTACGGGACAGATTATTTCATTCTTTCAGCAAAGACCGGAGAAGGTGTGGAAAGTGTCCTTGGATATATCGAAGATTCACTGACAAAGAGATTTTATGCAAAAAGAAAACAAACCGCATAGTGCCAGATGCGGAAATATCATTTTTTCTATAATGGAGGAAAGAAGTCCCTCCTACATAATAAACAAATATAAACTTGGGAAATTTGCGAATTCTTTTCTCAACCTTGATCCATATGAGGCTTTCTTTCTGATGTCCAAGGATAAGATAGAGCCTGAAAACCCAATATTTAGAGATCCTGCTAACTTTATATCTCATTTACAGTTCCCTGAACTTTTTCTTTTGGTTTTTCCCGCTTATGACTGGTTTAAGAAGATGGGCGTTCAGGTCAAGGTTGAAGGAAAATATATCATGTTCAGAAAAAATGCAGACCATGAATATTCTCCACCCTATATGGTGATAAGGGAAGATGATTCAATTAGCTGGAAGGAACTACTGGATATGGGGAATTTGAGTTTCCTGGTCATTGATGATGAACTTGATCTCACAGCTTTTTCTATGGAGCAACTGGAACCATTAGGTAAACATCAGCCTCCACCCGCTGAATCTTATAAAGTTGCTTCCGACTCTGCTCACATCTTAACAGATGGAAATTTTCCACAGTGGATGGGAGCTAAAATAGGGAAATGGGTTTACCTGAACAGGTTTGAAAGGAGTTTTATAAGCAGCCCTAAATTGTCTGAGTTATCTATTGAACAGAAGGTATACAATGATCTCACCAGCAGGGGGTTCATAATAAGAACCGGATTTAAATACGGTGCAAATTTTAGAATATACTCTGGCGAACTTGAGGATCATGCAGATTTTCTTGTTCATGTTTTTCCCGAGGAAGAACAATGGTATAAAATTAGCCGAGCTGTAAGGGTGGCACACGCAGTTAGGAAAAAGATGATCTTTGCTGGGGAATCACAAGGAAAAATTGCCTATAGAAAGATTGAAAGGGTAAGGGACCCGTTATCAACCTCTCTTTCATAGCTGGGCTTCGAAATCGTCCACGCTGTATTTGAAGTCTGAATCATCCTTTATAGAACCCCTGAATTTCAGGGTCTGCCTTGCAAGAAGCCAGTATATTACTGCCAGAGATCTTCTTCCCTTGTTGTTGGTTGGTATTACAAGATCAACGTAATCTGTCTTATTATTTGCATCACAGAGAGCTATTATAGGTGCACTTATCATCCTTGCCTCTTTCATAACTTGAGTGTCAGCAAGTGGGTCTGTTACCATAACAACCTTTGCCTCCAGGTAGTTTTTCATTTGAGGGTTTGTAAGTGTACCGGGGATGAATCTTCCAACTATTGATTTTGTTCCAAGGACCTCTGAGAATTTTATTACTGGCCGAAAAGCATATTGCCTCTGGGCAACAACCAGTATCTGGGAAGGATCGATCCTTGAAAGCATTTTACTTGCCACAATAAGAGAATGGTTTGTCTTCTTAATATCAAGAATGTAAAGGCCGTCATTCCTGATCTTGAAGATATAATCCTGCATATCTTTTGACTTTATCTGGGTACCAATATGTACACCTGATTTCTGATATTCTTCCTCTGAAAGTAAGAGTTCTTCCTCCATCATTCTATCACTCGGGTTACTCTACCCCTATGCACTAGGATTATATTTAAATTCCTAAAGGGAAGTCCTACTTAATTCCAGTTTGCCAAATTGTTAATCTCTGTATAACCTCCGTCCATTGCTTATGAAAAAAGAACCTATTCTGTCAGGATTTTTCGGTGATAACAAGATCAAGATCTCCAGTGTATCCTGCAGCTGCATAGGTGCTGCCTATGTTTATGGAGACGTAGATATAACTGTCGCCTGGAATGCTCTGAGGAAGGGGTACTGTGGTATTAACAATTGTGAATTCTGTAGTTGTAGTCTCTATTGAAGTCACGTTAATTGGGGAGTTGCGGTCACTGTTGAATAGAACTATCTTATAGGTATAGATAGAGCCTGCATTTCCTTCGTAACCCACAAATGTTACTGATGAGATATTTCCACCCATTACTATTTCAGCGTTAAGAGAACCGACTGAATAAGTTCTGTTGGAACTAATTCCTTCTGCCCTCATGAAACCGAGAACCAAAACAGTTGAAAAAATTACTATCACAATCACAATGATTGCCTGAATAACCAACCATTTTCTCATTATTCTTGCACCCCATATGAGAATTTACCGGTTTGAGTATATTTATTGAAATAACATATTCCCATTAGATATTATAAACATGATCATGTTTAAAATCAGTTTTCTGCGATCACTTACCTTACTAATCTATCGGCTTTCGGAAAATCCATAGTGGAAGTCATATTGTATGACTGACTTTCCTTAAGACAAATAACATCAATATCAAATTTATTAAAAGAGTTAAAATGAAGAACATTGACTGACTGGAAATAATTGAAACATGGATAACATAACTGAGTGCATTGGAAGCGGCAGCTGGCAATCCGACCATTGATGCTGTAATAGCAAAAAGTACCATCAGCTCAACAGTTCCACCGAAGGAATAATAATTCAATGTTGAAGAGCCGTTAGGGACTTTCCTTAGAAGTCTTATTATGTTGTACATAGAAGTGTACAGAAAACCTATGAACATGCTCAAAGGAAATATAACTAGGACGATAATACTTGAATGCAGTTGTATAAACAGGATAATTGTGATTGGAGCCATTATGAAAGCAAACATCAAGCAGCCGACGAAGCATTTTGAAAATGCTAGGTCCTTTAAGCCTACAGGAAGTATCTGCAGCAGCCTAATACCATTTCCTTCTGAGACAAGTAATATCAGTGAGTAGAAGGCAGACGATAGAACGACTATGGCTAGCATTGAATAATAAATTATAATCGAATCAGACCTGATTCCTGAAGAGAAGAAGAACACTGAGATAAGTGTGGGAAGAACAAGGAATGCAGGAATCAGTATCATGAGCATATTCTGAGGATTTCTTAACATATTTCTAAGATCTTTCCATATAAGGGCTCCAAAAAATCCTCTTTCTGTTCTGCGCTGCCGGCTTCCGGAAACATTTGGCGATGACAGAGTGGTTGTATCTCCTCTTGTTACTGTATCTAGAGCTCTGTCGTTCACATAAATGTAAAGGAAAATGGAGATTATGCCATTCAGGAATATCGAGATAAGCATGTAAATTGAATAAAGAGAAGGCTGTCCTATGTTGAATACTGAATACGCTACCCCCAGAACTGGAATAAAGAAATACCAGATTTTCCCGGTGATAAGAGGAAGAATGGGTATTTCTTGAGGTAACTGAACGGCTATCTCGAATAGTGCGAAAATAGATATTATTGAAAGCAACCTCAGAATGTTTGAAAGAGGACCTTCCTTAATCAACCTCTTCTTTTTGCTGCTGCCCTGGATCAGGAACGCCAGTGTTACTCCGGCAATATAACCCAGAGCAAGCATTATAAATGCCCAGGCAAGGCCAATAATGATTGAATAAAAGATGCCAGTATAGTAGACATAGGCTATAAGAGGGGGTATAATGACAAAGATGCTGGAAGAACCTGTAAAAATAAACCATGAAAGTGGAATTGATTTCTTGCCTATGTCAGTTGGAAGCACCCTCAGGGGCTCCGCTAGCCTGTAAGTACTGATTGTATTTGTGTGGATCAGGATACTGTACAGGCTTACCAGGAAAATATAGACATATAGAATTATCGACAATGTCTGTATGTGGGCGAGAGGATAAGGCAGCAAAAGCTGGGTAAAGGTAAGCAACATTGCAAATCCCACCATCGAGATAGCAGATATGTTGTACCCAAGAAATATCTGGTGTTCCACATACCTTATCTCTTTTTCCGGTATCCCACCTGTCTTTTTCTTGAATTTGGGGAGGTCTTTAAGTGCAAGATAACGTTCCTCTATAACCAGGAGTTTGCTTACCATCAAGTCTTGTCTGTTCATCAACTCATCGAATCTCTTATTGCCCTTACCACCATCTTAAGGTCTCTGCTACCGGTCTCCTCCAGGAATATATCCTCAAACCTCTTTCCCCCTGACCTGGTTCTGAACTCATCAGGAGTGCCTGAATCTATTATCCTTCCCCTATAGATTATGGCCAACCTTGAACAGACTCCTTCTGCCACTTCCAGAATGTGTGTGGAAAAAATAATTGTTTTTCCTTGATTTGCATAATCTGCCAGAAGATCTTTCAGTACCCTTGATGAACCTGGGTCAAGCCCATTCATTGCTTCATCAAGAATAATAAGAGACGGATTATGGAGGAGAGCTCCAATTATTCCTACTTTTTGTTTTGTCCCAAAGGAAAGTGAACCGATCAGGCTATTCATTAAGTCTCCAAGCTCGAAAGCACTGGCAAAACCATCTATTCTTCTTCTTAGAACAGCGGAGTTTATCCTTCTTACTCCGCCAATGAAGCTCAGATATTCCATTGGGGTAAGAGATTCATAAAGAACGGGTGTTTCTGGCACATACCCTATAGTCTTCTTCAGTTCAAATGAGTTATTTTCTACGTTTTTTCCGGAAACATTTACATAACCTGAGTCGTAGTCCAGAAGCGAACAAAGGATCTTCAGCAATGTTGTCTTTCCTGAACCGTTCGGCCCCAGTATACCAAATATCTCTCCTTTTTCTATTTCGAGATCTATCCCGTTTAGGGCTTTAATGTCTCCATAGCTTTTGAAGAGCGATCGAACTACTATGGAAAGTTCTTTCACATTGATCTATAATCTAAACATGTATGGGATTATAAAGATATTCAATCAGTAAAATTTAAAATTCTGAATTTGCCCTTTAGTTTTGTTTAACACAGTGAAGATGCTTTTTTGGCTTCTATTATTCTTCTGAATTCTGAGAATTTATGAAAAGCTGAATGCAACCATGCAAGGGATTGAAATAGCCCTCTCATCATATCTAGCGCGAAATCTAACTGACAAACAAGGTCATTCCTGCTTATCGAAATGCATTGAAACTGACCTTTTATCCTGATTCATATCTATGTATTGTTTTGGTTAAGAATTAATAATAAAGATTCCATGAGTGTTAGATAAATATGGTAAAGGTAAAATGGTTAGGGCACGCAGCATTTCTTGTTGAATTCAGCAAAAAGAGAATCGTAATAGATCCTTTCATTTCTCAGAACCCAAATGCTGCAATAAAATTGGATCAGCTTGGGAAGGTCGATTTTGTTCTGGTTACTCATAACCACTTTGATCATCTTGGTGACGCCTTCGAGATATCTAAGAAAACTGGAGCAAAAATCGTTGGCATGTTTGAACTTTCCCAGATGGGAAAGGATGCAGGCTTAGCTGACGACAACTTCATCGGCATGAATAAGGGAAGCCAGACAGAATTTGACGGGATTAAGATTGGTATGACAGCCGCTGTGCACAGTGGAAACGAAGCGGGATTTGTAGTAACTGGAGATGGGAAGACCATTTATCATGCAGGGGATACTGCCCTTTTTGGCGATATGAAATTTATAGGAGAGATTTACAAACCAGACATTGCCCTTCTTCCAATTGGTGGCTTCTTCACCATGAGCCCACTTGAGGCAAAGTATGCCGCGGAGCTTATTGGAGCAAAGATAACTGTTCCAATGCACTTCAACACCTTCCCACCCATAAGGCAGGACCCTAAAAAATTCAAAGAAATGGTTCAGAAAAATACTGAGGTTAAGGTGCTTGAACCAGGGCAGGAGCTTTCACTCTAATTATCTTTTTATTATCCGTAATAATTTTTAATATGTATGAGTAATGGTAATTTTTTTAAATATGACATCACTCACAGTCATAAAGTAAATGATTCAGAAATCTGCAATTAAAGTAATTAAGGTTGGAGGAAGCATTCTTTCAAATAGTGATGAATTCCTGAATGTTGCATTGAAAATCAGAGATGAGTCTTATAAAAATCCGGAAATAATCGTGGTAATTTCCGCCATGAAAGGAGTTACAGACAGGCTTATTGAAATATCGAGAAATTCTAACCAGGAAGTACTCAGATCAATTCTTGAAATCGTTGACATGTACCCAATTTTTCCAAAGTTAAAATGGGATCCTGGTAAATTTGAGGATATACTTTGTGGAAAAATTAAGGAAATTAGCATAGACCAGCTAATCACTATTGGTGAGAGACTTTCATCACTATCCCTTCATTCCTTACTTGGGAACCTTGGTATAAGAAGTACAATCATTGATCCCGGAGATATTATCTATTATGAAGGAAATGAAAAGCTTCCTTCATATTCTCCAAGTAATTATTCAGACTTTAAACTACTTGAAAGTACACCAGTAAGGATCGTACCCGGATTCTATGGGAGAGACAAAGAAGGGAATATAAAGGCGTTCAGCAGAGGTGGTTCAGATCTTACTGCTGGCATTGTTGCCGGTTACTTTGAAGCCAGTGAACTTGAATTCTGGAAAGATGTTGGTGCAGTCATGACCGGAGATCCCAAAATAGTAGAGTCTCCCCGGCCCATCTTCTCTATTAACATGACCATGCTAAGTGAAATGACCGCAATTGGTTCCAGGATACTACATCCACTTTCCCTTGAATATGTTGATCTGGAATTAACCAGAGTAAGAATTAGGGGTATTGACTCTAATTTGGAGACCACCACAGAAGTGGTAAACTTTAGTGTCAATTGCCTGTCCATAGTGATCAGTAAAAATTCTGATGAAGATAGAAACTATGAAAATTATCTGGAAAATGAGGACGCCGGAATATATGTTTTAACTGGTGGAGAGCCTGAATTCCTAAACTCCATTTCATCCAGGGTGAGGAATTTTTTTGAAATGATAGGTTCAGGCATTTCTGGAAAACTGGCTCAGGAAAATGGTATGATAAGTTTCAGAAGCTCTTATTCTGAGTGTCGCAAAATTGCTAATGAACTGCACAGAGATCTTTTCTCGGGTGATAGAAGTTGAGCAGATTGAAAGCAGCAATCCTTGGAGCAACTGGAATTGTTGGCCAGCAATATTTGAGAATGCTGAAGAACCACCCTAATTTTGAAGTGACAGGGCTTTTTGCCTCAAGCCTTTCAAAAGGAAAAAATCTGAAAGAGTCTGCTGGCTTCAAATTGACCGATGATGTTGAAGAATTTGGTGACATGAGCATTGAAAAGGCAGACGAAGAAATTCTGCAGAGAGATGACATTGATCTGATTTTCAGTGCACTTCCATCAAATATGGGTGGGCTTGAGGAAACACTTTCCAAAAAGTTTCCCCTCATAACAAAGTCAAGTTCACACAGGCTGGATTCTGATGTACCACTTATTATTCCGGAAGTTAACCCTGAGCACCTTACTCTTATTAATGAGCAGAGAAAACATGGGAAAGCAGGTTTCATATCTGCAGACCCAAACTGTTCCACAACGCAGCTTGCAATACCCCTGAAAGCTCTGGAGCCGTTTGGTATATCGCAAGTAATAGTATCGACAATGCAGGCTCTTAGCGGTGCTGGTTACCCTGGAGTCTCATCACTTGATGCTTCAGGCAATGTAATTCCTTATATTGAGGGCGAAGAGCAGAAGATCAAATCAGAGTCCGTCAAGATACTTGGAACTTTAAACGCGGAAGGTCATTTAATGCTCTCGGGAATGTGCATAGAAGCAAAATGCGCAAGAATTCCAGTACCTGATGGCCATATGGAGAATGTATTTATCAAATTCAAATCAAGACCAGACCTAGAGGATGTCAGGAACGCACTTCGAAACTTCAGGGGTACTAAGAAAGTGCAAAAACTATGGTCCTCCCCGGAACTGCCGATTATATTGATTGATGCCCCTGACAGACCACAACACCGCCTTGACCTCATGAAGGGCGACGGCATGTCTGTCGTTGTAGGTAACGTAAAAATGTCGGGTGAATTCTTAACCTTTACGAGCCTGAGCCATAATATAATAAGGGGCGCAGCAGGAGGTGGGATTCAGCATGCTGAACTTCTTCACAGCGAAGGGTACCTCTGATCCATGAATTATGGAATGGAATAATTAAAATTGATATCTAGCTATTTAGGTACATGATTGGTGCGATCCTTGCAGGGGGTTTTGGGAAGAGGCTGAAACCTCTTACTGATGAGATTCCCAAAGCTATGATTCAGATAAAGGAGAATTACACAATCCTGGACCGTCAGATCTTTGACTTCAGGAACCTGGGAATAAAAGACGTTATCATACTCTCTGGTTATCTTGGAGAGAAGATTGAAGAGCGTTACGGAAGAGAGATGAATGGAATCAAATTCACATATCTTAAGGAGGACAAACCCCTGGGGACTTTGCAATCGATGCGGAACTTGATTAAAGAGAGATCGGACTCTGATGTACTTCTCAGAAATGGTGACACCGTAACGGACATGAACTTCAAAAAATTTGTAGAATTCTCCTCAGGATCCCCTTATGACATGACCATGTTTGTAACAAGAATGAAGAGCCCATTTGGAATTGTTGACCTTCTTGGCGACGAGATCATGTCTTTCAGGGAAAAGCCTAACCTGAACCATTTTATAAATGCCGGAGTCTATTATATAAAGAAAGAGGCACTGAGATATTTTTCCATGGAATATTTTTCTAAGGACATAGAGACAACTGTTTTTCCGAAGGTTGCTGCAGAAAGGAAAGCTGGTGCCTATTTTGAGGACACCCTATGGCTTGGGATAGACAGTGAAAAGGACCTGGAACAGATAAGAAAGGAATATGTAAACCGTACAGACTTTCCATGGGGATTCAAAAAAAGGGTTTTCTCTTCCGGGGATAGAATTATGGAGGACTTCTATGTAAGGGCCGAACAGAGCCTTTCCCTTGATGTGTCTGCCCCATCCGTTTTGAGGATAACAGCGGGTAGAGGGAAAATGTTTTCAGGTGAAGAGAGGATGTATTCAGAGAACGATGTTCTGCCTGTGTCCTCAAATTTCAGTCTTTCCCCGCTTGAAAATACACGGTTCACAATTATGTCATTCTAGTTCGATTTTCATATTCACATTTCATTATTTTATACCAGAATATTCTGGTTCCTTTAATTTTCGATTCCAATGCGCATACGATATTCGTAATCATAACTTCTTCATACGGAAAGATTAATATCCGGTTAAAGATGAGGCTATGGGTCCTATGGGTGTAATGACTAGAGACATTTTGATAAGGGCTCTCGAAAATACCTACGGTAAAAAGGGGATGGCCCATGGCGACATTGAGGAACTTTGTGACTTCGTCCTTTCATTCTTCGGTTACGAAGATTATGTTCTTGACAACGTACTCTCTTCACCCGAGAGAGATGTCTTTTACAACCTTGAGGAATATGGATTTCTGGAAACATACAGAGAGGAAATCAACATAATAAAGGGCAGAACATGGCGCATTAACCAGTGGAGATACAGAAAGGAGAATATATTAAAAGTCGCAGAAGAGGCTGAGAGCCCTAAGGAAGAGGAAGACATATATGATTCGATCTTCAGGGAACTGGAGACCTGATCACAATTTTTGTAGAGAAAAATCTTTCCCAAGGCTGTTAAAAGGAACACATTTGAAATTCTTCACATAAGTGGTATCCTCTATACGGATTCCGTATCTCCCATACCGGTATATGCCAGGCTCGACCGTGAATACTGTCCCATCTCTTATCTGTTCTGAGTTGTCTATTGTCAGGAAAGGAGGTTCATGAACCTCTATGCCAAGACCATGCCCAAGCCTTATTTCCATATCACCATATCCCATGTCCCTGAGAAATTTTCGCGCGGACATGTCAAGGTCGTTATATTTAGATCCAGGTGAGACGGATTCCATTGCAAGGAACTGCGCCTCCTTTACACTCTCATACGCTTTTCTGAATTCTTCACCCGGTTCCCCATATGCAAAAGTCCTTGTGGTGTCTGAACTGTATCCGCCAAATGTGCCTCCAAAATCAATGATTATTGAATCTCCCTGTTTCAGTTTCCTTTCTCCAGGCTCATGGTGAGGCTTGGCGCAGTTCTCTCCGAAAGCAACAATAGAACTGAACGCCGGACCGCTGAGACCCTCTTCTATAAAGTTCCATTCCAGCTTCCTTGCGATCTCTTTCTCCTTTACACCGGCCTTGATCTCATTCAGTGTTTCTGCAAGCGCTTTCTCTGATAGTTTAATCGCCTGGCCTATGAGATGATTTTCCCTTTCACTCTTAACCTCCCGGAGTTTTGAGATGTGGGAATTGATCATCGTTAAATCTGCATTCTCCCCTTGATGAAACATACGGCTATAATGGGAGTAGGAAATATTGCCGTCAAGCCCTATTTTCTTTTTTCCCTTAATATCAACAATTTCCCTGAATTTATCATAAGGGTTTTCGGTGTCCTTCCATGAGATTATGTTCCTGATCCAGGTATTCTCCCGTACCTGATCCTCCATAAGTCCCGGGACAAGGGCAGTTATCTCTCCATCCTGAACAATCAATACTGCCAGCCTCTCCATGGATTGGAAAGAGTAACCGGCCAGGTACTGAAAATTAGGCCCGGCATTAACAACTGCCAGATCTACCCCATCTGACTGCAATGAATTCCACAGTTTTACTGCGCGATTTTTGTATTCTGGAATACCAACCTTTTTCATTTCAGAGTTATCATTATTTGTTATCATTTACAGCACACCAGCTAGAGCACCTTAAAGAATAATATTTGCCCTTTCCCCTGGAACCAATCCTTTTGGGATCAAATTGAATAAACCTGCGGATTATTCCTGAGATTTGGGTCATCTTCTTCTGAATAATGAAAATATCAGGGCACTTAATACACCTACCCCTATTAGCTGGAAAAGAGTCTTTGGGCTGTCGTGAACCAGATGCCTGACAGGATACCGGTCCGGATCATAGCGGTCCACATGCACGGAATAATGATCCTCGAACTCGACGACATGAATTCCAGATGTTGAATTCCCCACTGAGCATCTGAAATCGGCGACCTGTCCTTTTCTTTCACCTACTGATCTGTGAAAGAGGCCTGATTCCTCTGGGTCTGGTATCTTGTATCCACTACCATCTATCTTGGGAACCTCCATGGAACCAGAGACAAGTGTGTTTGAGATGACTTCGTTCCAGAAATCAGCTGGAATGACCATGATACTGCAATGCTGTTGATAAAGATAAGAATTACATTACATAGGAAACTATATAATGATTTAAATTGTAAGAAGAAATCGGCCGGGAGGGCATATGGAAACCAGTGGGCCTCCTCAGAAGGATATTGACAGAAGATTTTTCTTTCTCCTGCTTTCACGTGCCGCAAGGTCCTGTGCTTTAATCTATGCTAACCTTTCTATTCCTCTTTATCTCCTTGCAATTCATTATGACATAGTTACTATCGGAATAATCTACATTTTTGTTGCTATTGCAACTACTGCTGTAAGCCTTGTTATCGGTTTTCTAGGTGACAGGATCGGATTCAGAAAAGCAATGATACTTGGGGAGATTCCAGCTCTTTTCCTGACAGCAGCCCTCACTTCCACCACAAACCATGAACTGATAATTGCTGGAATCATTGCTTCAGGATCAGCCGGTGCTGCAGGCGGGCTCCGTGGTGCCTTCAGCCCTGGAATTAATGCATTCATAGCGACAAACTGGCCGGACACGGGAGAGAGAGTACGGAGGATGGCCCTGATTACTGCTGTTGCATCGGCATTTTCTATTGCTGGCAGCCTAATGCTCTTTGCTTATGATTTCATATCAGGTACCTATGGTACCATCAATACTTTCAGGCTCCTCTACGGCATTTCCTTTGGCCTTATCCTTACCTCATTCATCTCCCTATTCCTTCTCAAAGAGAGGCCTGTTACAAAAAAGACCAACCGTGTTATGAACAAAGAAAGTGGCAAATATGTTCTGAAGGTGCTTG
>DARE01000066.1 GCA_002503205.1 Thermoplasmatales archaeon UBA447
TACTAAATGTGTGTAACGATTGAAAAATTAAGTGTTGAGAACATAGAAGAACTGATTGAAATAGCCAGAGATTCCTGGAAATGGACATATGCGTGTATTTACAGTTTTGAGTTCATTAATCACTGGATAGATGAAAATTATTCCAGAGAAAGGCTATTAAATGAAATAACAAGGGCCCAGTCTGACCGGGATATAATCTTTCTAGGGTCCTTCGTAAAATCAAAACTTGTGGGATTTATAGAATTGAAGACGGAAGCTGACAGAGCTGAATTGCTTCGCCTGTATCTGAAGCCGGAATACACACATAGAGGAATTGGGAAATTGCTACTGCTGGAAGCAGAGGTCATTATGAAAAAGAAAGGTATTGTCCAATGCAGACTTTTAGTTCACCAAAAAAATAATATTGGTAAATCTTTCTATGAAAAGAATGGGTTTGAAGTCAAGGATATTGACGCTGATCATATTGTAATGGAAAAAAAGTTACAATCCATAAAAAATATTTAATGAGCGGTGGCATGTGTCTTACGGAATCTATCATGGGAGAGTCCTTAGCCATTTTTCCCATACTGTTAATTGATTCTATGTAAGGGTAATATTGCGGGTTAAAGATTTCTATAATGTTTATATCATGTCAATAAGATGAAGATAACAGATATTAAAACATATATAGTGAGGAATCCATGGAAGAAATGGGTCTTCATAGAACTGGAAACTGATGATGGGTCTGTTGGCTATGGAGAGGCAACAGTTTTCAATGGGCAATTTTCTGTTGCTTCGCGTATTAAGGATGTTTCAAAGTTCATTATCGGCAAGGATCCAATGAACATTCGCAATCTGGTGAATGACTGGTTCGTATCTACATTCAACAGGGCCCATGACCTGGTCAATGTAGCGCTCCTAAGTGGCGTGGAGGCGGCCTGCTGGGACTTGGCAGGAAAGCATCATGGTTCTCCTGTTTACGAGCTGCTTGGTGGGCCTGTCCATGAGAGGATACGTGTTTACGCCAATGGATGGTATACTGCCATAAATGATATTGAAGACTGGGGGAAAACCTCTAGAAAGGTTATAGATAAAGGATATACTGCCCTGAAATTCGATCCATTTGGATCCGGATCTGGATTCCTAAGCAATGATGAGTTCAAAAAATCCATGGAGATTATACGCATAGTACATGATGAGGTTGGCGATGATGTGGAAATGCTTATAGAAGGACATGGCCGTTTCAACAGGTCAATGGCCGTCAAGGTAGGCAGAGAACTGGAAAAATACGAAAATATAGGGTGGTTTGAAGAACCTGTAATACCTGAGGATATAGAAGGCCTCGCCATTCTGTCCAGATCTCTGCGAGTCCCTATAGCCGCAGGCGAGAGATTTGTGACTAGGTATGATTTTGTAGAACCATTCACAAAGGGTGCAATTCATGTGGCTCAGCCAGATGTCATAAACACTGGAGGGATTTTAGAAACCATGAGCATCGGTGCAATGGCCGAAGCACATAACATTGCAATGGCACCACATCAGGCAGAAGGTCCAATAAACACATTCATTACACTGAACGTGGACGCAGTTATGCCCAATCTCAAAATACAGGAGATGTTTGATGAATTTGCCTATCCTGCATGGGTCTCGGAAATTGTCACAGAAAGGCCGGAGGTCGTAAATGGATTTGTAAAGCTACCAGGAAAACCGGGCATAGGTATTGAGTTAAAGGAGAAAGTGAAGGACTATATTGCCTCCGAAAAAGACAAGGATTTCAATCTTTTCTCGGCCGGATGGGAAAAGAGAGGTTTTTCCTAAATTATATCGGTATATCTTATTATTTTGAACCTGGATTCAATGCCCTATGGCCGGGAGTTCATTTTTTTTCATGTTTAAGACTGTCATAAAGACCCTGTATGTATCCAATTGCATGAAGTCTGCTTAAGATTGAATAACCCGGGACATCTGATTCGTCCCCGTAGAGCAATGGTGAATGGTCTGTTCTCATTATTCCATCAAAACCATTCCTCAAATAAGCACTCAAACAGCTGGCCATGTCAGTTTTTCCCTCGTCAATGAACGTCTCATGAAAGTTCTCAGGAGTTCCGGATACATCTCTAAAGTGGACAAACGAAACCTTTCCCAGTTTTACGAAATGCTCGATCACGTTCGGAAGATCATCGGC
Organism: Thermoplasmatales archaeon UBA447; assembly: GCA_002503205.1. Taxonomy (GTDB): domain Archaea; phylum Thermoplasmatota; class Thermoplasmata; order Thermoplasmatales; family Thermoplasmataceae; genus UBA447. The sequence continues at coordinate 2,165 of DARE01000066.1, forward strand.
TATAAGAGTGAAGTTCCCCTGGCAAAGAGTGATAGTATTGCTATCGCTTTTTACCATTTTGATGAGCCTGTCATATGATTCTATAGAGTTCATTATTCTTGACACGCCTCTAACTTCTTTCAGTGGGGGGTCATCCGGATGCATGGAAAGTTTCACACCGTTTTCTTCAGCAACAGGGATAACCCTTTCCAGGAACCATTTCAGGGTTTTCCATAGAGTATCCGATGAGACAGTGCCTAACTTTGGTGGTGGGTCATTCTTTACATCATCATAACTAAAGGATGCTGTCAGGGCATCACCCCTTGTCCTTACAGCTGTCCTGGTCCTCATCCATCCAACACCCGCCATCCAGTTGTAGCACCAGATTCCAACGCCAAGCTTTCCCATGTTTTCTATCATCCTGAATACATTTTCCAGTTCCTCTTCCCTGCCTTCCCTTCCGTACTTTATCATGTTCATAGGAGGATTGTCCTCGATGCATGCCAGCCTGAACCCATGATCGGAAAGGAGATCTCTGTATCTGGCCAGCGCTGAATAGCTCCATGGATCATCAGATGCTTCCTGCCTCCAGTCAAAATATGCTCTGGGTAATGTTCCTACGACTTCATCTATTCCAACCTGTTTCAGCAATTTCCATGAATTATCAGGTTTTGGTTTTGTTATGATTTCAGCTATTCGGAGGTTTCGCATCAAGATCACTGGAACTGTATTATGGATTCTTTATTTATGCGTTACATCTTGCGGCCAGAAAGGCAAAGTGAACATTATAAACCAACTGTTTATACATTAAAAGAATAGCATGAGACATGGATTCTGGGAAAATTAATTGAATCCCTTCACATAAAGGTAAACATGGAATCACCTGCAATTAGGGTCAATTCTGGAATATTCACGATTTCAGACGCAGACAGAAATGTGGTCAACTTCGACATGGAAGGTCGCCCAATGTTCATTACACTGGACTCAAAGACATACAGAAGGGGCCTTAACAACAGGCTTATTCAGCTTTCATGGAATGGTGAGGAGAGAGTAATAGGAAATGTGGGGGAAGAAGAATCAGAGAAGATCCTTTCAAGATCACTTTCATATCCCGGGAAAATTGACAGATCTGAACAGGCATCCAATGAAATCCATCTAGAAAAATTGTCCGGAAGAAATACAGAATGGTTGAAAGAGGACTCTGACAGGATAAGGTCCCTTTACAGGATTTACCCAATTCTTCCTCCGGATGCATCACATTCCATATACTTTGAAGGATCCTATGGCGCCAAATGGAATCTTTCAACAATAACATCCTCACACATTTCCAGGGAAGTCCAGTTTAAGAATCAGGAGGAGCTTGAGAGGCACGCCGGTGATCTTAAGGATAGAATTGGTGATGGCATAAGGGCAAGAAAGGGGATATTTCTTGGTGATGCTAACATAATGAATATGGACCAGAAGCTGCTGCTATGGCTTCTTGATCTTCTGAAAAGCAGTTTCTCTTTACCAATAATGGCGTCATTTGATATGTACACAACTCCAAAGAAGAAGAACATGATACATTTCAGGGATATGAAGGATCATGGGCTGGACAGGGTAACAGTATTCATAGAGTCAGGCAGTTATAAGGTTCTCCGTTTGTTCAACGAGCATACCAATGCCACAGAGACCCTGAACCTTGTCAACAACCTGAAGGATTCAGGCCTTAATGTAACAATAGTGGCAATGATCGGTACCGGGGGCAAAGAGTATTCTAAGGATCACGAAGAGGGAACTTCCAATGTTATTTCACAGATGCCACTGGACTCACAGGATAAGGTCTATCTTGCGCCGATGGTAGAGGAAGATGATCCTTGGTATGTTCAGATGGAATCATCCAGAAATCTTACAAGGATGACCTATGCGGAAAAGATTTCACAGATGTCAAGCCTTTCATCGAAGATAAAGGAATCTTTCAAGGGTATAAATGGAACTCCCTTTCCGGGAACAATGGCAAACTACGATCTCAGGGAGCTTATTTACTGAAATAACTCGAATGGCACTGCTTCAGGAAATTATGGATCCTCCGTTTCCTGTTCCATTTATTATATTGCGTATAAGGACTGTATTACTGCCATCAACAACATGAACTTTTATCCTTGATCTCTTTGCGATATTCAGGGCAGTCAGGTCCATGAAGACATTCGGCCCAGCTCCGACAGATTCTGAAATAGCTATTCTGATTGCTGAATCGTAATCAAGGTTTTCCAGTTTCCTCGCTGAGCTGTCTTTTCTAGGGTCCGCTGTATAGACACCATCCACGGAGGTGGCGTTTATCATAACATTTGCTCCTATTCTCTCAGCCAGAAGCATTGCAACGGTATCGGTGGTATGCCCTGGTTCAGTGCCGCCCATTACGGTGAATCTGTATATCCTTGAAAGTTCAGCAGCCTCATTAACTGTTGTAGGGATCTTGCTGTTCGAATCATCCAGGAAAGAGGAGAGTGCAAGCGCATTCATTCTTGTTGCATTTATCCCGATCTCATCCAGAATGTTGTCGTTGACTCCCGCATCCCTCAGAGCCCTTATGTAAGTTCTGGCAAGCATCCCTCCTCCGACCACAATTCCGAATTTGAGATTCTGTGGAGACCCCGAAAGAACTGAAGAGAATTCCTGGATATATTTTATATTAAGGCTGTCAGTAGATACTAGGGACCCGCCCAAAGATATCACTATGGTTTTTTCCATCTTTGGAAGGTAGGGCTGATACGGTATTCAATTTTTCCGGACATGTAAGCCGCAGATATAGTATTCCTTTTATACTTATTTTAATTCAGAAAGGGATGTCTACCGATGATCTGCAGCTCAGGCGATACGAATTCAAGAGAGCCCTTCAGGAGCTTGAGCAGCTCAGAGGCAGGGGAACAGAGTTAATCTCCCTGTACATACCTCCGGATAAGCAGATTCCAGATGTTGTTCAGTATCTGAGGGAGGAATATTCGACGTCCTCAAACATAAAGTCAAAGTCCACAAGAAAGAATGTACTTGCGGCAATTGAATCCATTATGTCAAGGTTGCGAAGTTACAGGTTCCCTCCGGAAACAGGCCTCGTATTCTTTGTAGGCCATATTGCAACCAGGGGCGATCAGACTGAGATGTATGCCAGGATAATCGAACCTCCGGAACCTATACAGACTTTCATGTACCAGTGTGATTCAACCTTCCATCTTGAGCAGCTCAAGCTACAGATAGCCACTAAGGAATCATATGGCCTTATTGTGATTGACAGAAAGGAGGCAACAATTGGTTTCCTCAATGGAACAAACATATCTGTTGTGGCGAATGAGCAGTCCCTCGTTCCAAGCAAACACCATCAAGGGGGGCAATCCTCTCGAAGGTATGAAAGGCTCATTGAAATTGCTGCACATGAATTCTTCAAAAAAGTGGGAGAAATTGCAAACAATGCATTCATTCCTGTTATAAAGGATCTGAAAGCAGTGTTCATTGGTGGCCCTGGAGCCACGAAGGAATACTTTTTCGAAAAGGACTATCTTCGAAATGAAATAAAATTCAAGGTCAAGGATCTCCTTGACATAGGATATACTGATGAAACTGGCCTCAGGGAACTTGTTGAAAAAGCTTCTGAGACCATGAAAGAGATGCAGGTTGCACGTGAGAGGGACCTGATAAACAGATTTCTCCTTGAGATAAAGAAGCCAGATGGAGGCCTTGGTATATACGGAGAGGTACCGATAAAATCTGCACTAGAGCTGAAGGCTGTAGATCTGCTTCTTCTTTCGGAATCTCTGGAGAGAGTAAAATACGCATACAAATGTTCTAACTGCGGGAGTACACAGGAGCTCTTAACGAAGCCAAATGAGGATGTGGTATGCAAATCCTGCGGAAACATAATGTCCATTGACCATGAGGAGGATATGGTGGAGATGATGTTCCGTCTGGCGGAAACAGGTGGTGCCAGGGTTGAAATGATCTCTGCGGACAGCGAAGAGGGAAAATTGCTGCAGAAAGCCTTCGGAGGAATGGCCGCTGTTCTCAGATATGTGCCGAAACCCGGGCAGATCGCAGGGGCAGATTCGGGCTCTGCTGTAACTCAGAATTAGATACTTTTAGGAATCAATTGTCTATTTTCTTGTAGATGGGCAAATATTTATGATTCCGCTTGCAATTAGGGATAGCCGATGCAAGATCCAGCCTCAAGATACTTTAACTGTACAGATAGGGAAAGAGCAATTTTTGAGGCAGGAATTAAGCTCGGAACGGTGTACCATCAGTACGTCGGTGTACCACTGAATCTCTCAAATGTGGAATCCCTGGAAAAGGCAATTAAAGAAAGCGTCCTGGTCCAACCATTCGTGGAAGACGCTGAGGTTTCAATAGACAAGGCAAGGCTGAAGAAAAAACCCGGAAGATACAAGTATTACACTCTTACAGGAGACATGCTGAATGTGGAGATAGTGGTGAGATACAACGAAGAAAGTATCAGAGCTTCCTTGAGGTACGTTCAGGAAATGGGCTACCCTCTGATGTTTTTCCAGAGGTGAATTAAAAATTGGCAGTAAAAATTGGAATAACCGGTCCAGTAGGCTCTATAAAGGCAGAGGCCCTGAAAAAAATTATGGAGATGCTTGAGAAAGACGGGGCAATAGTGCAGGGGGTTCTGGTATCAGAGATAAGTGAGAACCACAAATTAATGGGATATTCTCTTTTTGACATCAGCACCAAGAAGAGGATAGTTTTTGCCCAGCCGAATATAGTATCAAGGGTGAAAATAGACAAACTGGGGGTTGACACCCGGCTTCTGGAGGAAATTCTCATACCCAGCCTTCAAAAGGCAAGAGAAAATGCAGATTACATTGTTATAGACGAGGTGGGAAAACTGGAGAACCTGACGCGCAATATCCAGAAGGAGGTTGAGGAGACCCTGAAATCACAGAAACCCCTCATTGTGACACTGCATAAAAAGTCAAGGAATCCTGTTCTTCAGGAAATCAGGAGTCTTGAGGGGATCAGGGTTTTTGACATCACACCTATCAACAGAAACCTTCTTCCTTTTAAGGTTCTCAGAGTTCTCCGGGGAGAGGAAGTTACTTGATATGGAAATCAGGGAAGGCCTGGCTTATGTCAGGACTGGAGTAAACAACCCAAGTAATTCTCCCGGAACCGTAACCGCAGGATTCTTCAACCCAGTTCAGAAGCTGAACAGGGACATTACAGTGCTTTCTGTTTACAACATTCAACCGAAGCTGTATCTTGATGGTTTCACAGGCACAGGCCTCAGGGCAATAAGGGTAGAGAAAGAAGCCGGAGTGAGGTGTGTTGCAAGTGAGAGAAACAGAATGGCATACGAGATGTCAAGGGAAAACATCCAGAAAAACGGTTGTGACGTGGAGATACACAACAAAACATTTGAATCAGTTGTTTCAACATACAATTTTGATTTTATCGATATAGATCCTTATGGATCAGCATTTCCTTATCTGGACGTGGCACTGAATTACATAAGGAACGGTGGTTATTTGGGGATCACCGCAACTGATCTCTCCACACTTTCAGGCTCCGTCCCGGAAAAGGCAATGAGAAGGTATGGCGCATCTGTGAAAAACGACAGGATGAAGCATGAAATGGGCATCCGGCTATTCCTGGGATATGCAGCAAGGAGAGCTGCCGCATTCGACAGAGGCATCATACCGGTACTCTCATTCTGGCATGGCCACTATTACCGGGTGATAATAAGGATATTCCAGAACCTCAGGAGGGCAGAGGAGTCCCTTTCCCAGATAGGAATTTTCGACAAGAATGCAGAACTTTCATCAATATATGAAAAACGGGCGGAAGGACCAATATGGAAGGGCAACCTCCAGGACGATATTTTTCTTGGGTCTCTTAAATACCCTGATTCCGTATCAGGGCTGAAGATCTTTGTACAGTCTCTTGCAAACGAGAATTATTCCTGCGGATTTTTCGAGCTCACAGATCATGCCAGTTATCACTCATCTGATCTTCCTTCAGTGGCAAAATCTATGGAGATTCTCACAAGTTCCGGTTACAGGGCTTCAAGAACACATTTCTCCAGCACAGGCCTTAAAATAGCGAAGTGCAGGGAAGACTTTGACAGTGTCTGGAAACTGGTAGCGCCATGAGTCCACCATTTTGAAAAGTTAATCATGAACGGTCCAGAATTAGCCCTTTCATCGTACGATATGTATTATAATGCTTTTAGTTATTTCCGTCCATTGAAGGAATGGATCAGTTTCATCAGACCCGTAAATGGCATTATGGGTATTGTAGGTACAGTAATATCCGGCCTGATAGCACTGGGTTTGAAGGTGTCACTTCATGCCTACACAATAGCTGTTGCTTCAGCATGTGTTTTCCTGGTGACTTCAGGAGGGAACATACTGAATGATCTTATAGATATGGACGCAGACAGGTTGAACCACCCAAAGAGACCACTGGTAACCGGATCAATAAAGGTCCCATCTGCCAGGATTGCATTTTATGTGTTATTTCTCGTCCCAATCCTGCTCTCTGCGGCATTCCTGAATGTTTATGCAACCACAACGGTATTTGCTGCCGAGCTTCTTCTGATCTCATACGAACTTAAGACAAAAAACCTGGGGCTTTCCGGCAATTTAACAATAAGCATTCTTGTTGGGCTGATATTCGTATTCGGTGGAATTGCACTGAATTCTCCGGGAAGGATGCTGTTCCTCTTTTTACTGGCATTCCTTCCCAATCTTTCCAGAGAGATAATAAAAGATATACAGGATATGGGAGGGGACGTAGGGAGGAGAACACTACCCATGAGCGTCGGCGCAAAGAATGCCTCATATATTGCACTTGGAATAGTCATTGCCGTTGTGGTTATATCCTATCTTCCGTTCTACTTCTCCATATTCAGCATATATTACCTCATCGTGGTTGTTTTTGCTGATGCCGCCTTCCTTGCCTCAGGATATACTGCCCTCAAGAACCCCGGAATGGGCCAGCAGATCTCAAAGATCGGAATGTTACTTGGCCTTCTTTCCTTTGCAGTAGGTGGTCTTGCTTGAATATTAAGTATACGTTAAAGGAGAAACTTTCTCATGGGAGGGTGCACATGACTCTCATAGATCCAGCATCACAGGAAGATGAAAAATCTGTCCAGATAGCAGTTGAAGCAGAGAAAGCTGGAACAGATTTTATAATGCTGGGGGGGTCTACAGAGATTGACTCAACAAAAATGGATCGTGCTGTAAAAGCCATTAAGAAGGAGGTCTCAAGAGGAATAATTCTTTTTCCTGGATCCTCCGCCATGATCAGCCGGTATGCAGATGCAATATACTTCATGAGTTTACTCAATTCAAAGGACAGGGAATTCATCATAGGCCACCAGAGAAAAGCATCCACGATTCTCAGGGAGATGGGTATCGAGACAATTTCCATGGCCTATCTGGTATTTGAGCCCGGAATGACAGTGGGAAGGCAGGGAAAAGCAGATCTCATTGGAAGGGATGACTGGAAAAGTGCCATCTCTTATGCCCTTGCCGCAGAGATGATGGGAATGGACCTTGTATATCTGGAGGCAGGGAGTGGAAGCCCAACAACCATATCACCATCAGTTGTTTCAAAATTGAAGGCGATCCTTAAAATTCCTGTGATTGCTGGAGGTGGAATCAGAAGTGCTTCATCAGCCTCTGATCTTTTGAAAGCGGGTGCAGATATCATTGTTACAGGAACAATTGCGGAAAAATCATCCAGTGTTTTTGAGGAGCTAAGGCCGATAGTTGAAACAGTCCACAGTTTTCCACCCACAAATGATTAATTTTTAATCCAAGCCAATGCTTAACCCCTATGCCAAAATTCAGGGTTACTGTCACTTATCTGTCCAGAGTTGAAGATCCGGAGGCACTTACCGTTCTCAAGAGCCTCCACACTCTTGGATATGAGCGAATCAAAGCCATAAAAATCTCCAAAACGTTTGAGTTTGAATTTACAGGGGAAAAAGCAGAGGCAGAAAAGGATGTAAAAGCAATTTCCTCAGAGATCCTTACAAACCCTGTTATACAGGAATTCAAGATTGAAGAGGTTTGAAAATGCCCAAGGGAAAGTACCGGGTGGAAATTCCGCTTACCAGATCGACTGTTTCTGAACTATCTTCCCTTAGTTCAAACCTTGCTCTCGGACTGGATCTGGAGGAGATGCAGAGACTGCAGCACTATTTCAAGACAATGGGCAGGGAACCCACAGACATTGAACTGCAGGCTATGGCACAGGCATGGAGTGAACACTGCTGTTACAAATCTTCAAAATTCTATCTTAAAAGGTATTTTTCTGGCCTGAGCCGGGGAAATGCCATCCTCGCAATGGAAGACGACGCGGGGGTTGTTGAGTTTGATCAGGATCATGCATATGTCATAAAGATGGAAAGCCACAATCACCCCAGTGCCATAGAACCATATGGAGGGGCTGCTACTGGCGTTGGCGGAATACTGAGGGATATACTGTGCATGGGTGCGCAGCCTGTCGCACTGCTGGATTCAATTTTCCTTGGTGAAACCTGGAAAAAACATGAACAGGGTGCGCTGAGCCAGAGATTCATATTTGAGAATATAGTGGGAGGCATCAGGGACTACGGAAACAGGGTTGGAATACCGAATGTCGCAGGATCCGTTGATTTTGACAGTACATTCAACAGGAATCCCCTTGTTAATGCGGGATGTGTTGGCATCGTACGCAAGGATTCAATTTCAAGAAGCAGGGCGTCAAATGTTGGGGATGTTTTCGTCCTGTGTGGTGGAGGAACTGGCCGGGACGGCATCCATGGTGTGAATTTCGCATCCGAAAATATGAAGGACTCGTCATCCTCTAACAGAGGAGTAGTCCAGCTGGGAAATCCTATAGTGAAGGAGCCCCTGATTCACGCGGTACTTGAGGCAAACGAAGCAGGGCTTATAAGCGGAATGAAAGATCTTGGTGGTGGAGGTCTTTCAAGTTCAGTGGGTGAAATGTGCCTTGCTGGCGGGGTTTCTGCTGTAATAGATCTTGACAGAGTTATACTGAAGGAGGATGGCCTTGAACCATGGGAGATATGGGTCAGCGAGAGCCAGGAGAGGATGCTGCTTGCTGTAAATCCTTCAAACCTTGAGCGTATTAGCAAAATTTTCTCTCTATGGGATGTCAGTTATTCCATCATTGGCAAAATAGTGGAAGGAAAGAATCTGATAATCCGGTATGGTGGAGAGGTTGTTCTTGATCTCGACCTGGAATTCCTCACCTCCGGTCCGGTTTACTGCAGAAACTATACCTTACCTGAAAAGAAGTCAAGGGATTACGTTCTTCCCTCCGAACCGGACAATATCCTGGATCTGATTCTATCATTCCTCAAGTCACCCTATGGATGCTCCAGAGAGGCCATACTGAGACAGTACGACCACACTGTTAGGGGTTCCACAATAATAAGGCCAATTTCCGGCAAGCCAAACTATGAAACCCATTCCGATGCTGCAGTAATCAGGCCGGTACGTTCATCCATGAAGGGACTTGCCCTTACATCAGGCTCCAAATTTGATATGGTTGCTGTGGACCCGGTGGGAGGTACATATGCAACAATGTTTGAGGCATTCATGAATCTCCTTGTCACTGGTGCAAGACCTGACAGCGTCGTGGACTGCCTTAACTTCGGCAACCCTCAGAATCCTGCGATAATGGGGTCATTCATACAGGTGGCCTCCTCAATATCCGAATTCTGTTCCAGTTTCAATCTGCCAGTTGTAGCGGGCAATGTAAGCCTTTACAATGAAACAAACGGATTGAATATCAAGCCGACCCCCACCATAATGATGGTGGGGATAGTGGAGGATATTTCAAAAGCAGTCACAACTGACTTTAAAAAACCAGGAAACTCAATATACATCCTTGGAACTCCTGATGGAAATCTTGGGGGGAGCCAGCTTCTGAAGTTCCAGGGTATAGAGTCTCACAATCTTCCCTGGTATGACATATCTGAGTTGAAGTCTCTCTCTTCAAGATATCTGGAGGCGGTCAGTTCGGGTTTGATCGAATCCGCCCATGATGTGAGTTCCGGGGGCTTGATCCAGACACTTTGCGAGATGGGTTTTGGCTCCCTGACAGGCTTCGATGTCGACATAAGCCAGCTGGGAGGTTTCAGGACCATTGCAAAACTCTTTTCAGAAGGGGGTTGCAGGATGGCAATCGAATGCAGCCCGGACAATGAAGAAAAACTTGCTGCTCTATTCAAGGATTTTCCTATATTCAAAATTGGCATGGTAACAGAAGGAAGGGTTAGGATTGAGGATTGTGGGCTTGAAATAATAAATACTGAAATCATGGAACTCAGAAAGCCATGGGATTCAGGAATGGAGCTCATATATTAATCAATGATACAATAACGGAGTGATTCAGTTGGACGACTCATATCATGATATTACATATCTGAAAGAATTTGATGTAAGCGTGGAGACATTCTACAAGCTTGATTTCGATGGGGACAGAACATGTGGATTCAGCAGAATCTACAAGGGTAAAATGAGTGAAGACCCTCTTGATGAAAATTACGAGATATATCAGGAGCTTTATGAGTGCGGCCTCAAAAAGGAAGAGGTTGAGAACCGCAGGGACAAACTTATCTCAGAAATAAAAGATAAAAAGATCGATGTCGATTTCTAATATTCAGTAACCGGAAAGGCTTACCTCTACTGTCACAAGAGAACCATCCTTAAGCTTGAGCCTTTCTCTCAGGTATTCTCTGGAAATGATTTCTATGACATCACTGTAAACCGATCTTTCAGGAAAGATCAAGGCAGACTCTATCCCGTCTATTTTTGCGTGAAATGCCTTTACTGCACCAAATGTTCTATCATCAGTCCTGAAGCCGTCTATGTGGATTCCAGGCATGCTCCTTAGTTTCCTAAGGGCCACCTCGGAATCAGGGTCAATCTTAAGGTTCAGTGTCCCCAGATATGGTATAAATCCAAGTTTTTCATTGAACTGGACTATGTACTGCTTCCTTGAAATATAGTATCTGCCTTCTCCAAGGCCACTCTGGGTATATCCTTTTATTACTGCGGTCTCCTGCTGGTTGAGCATTATGGACAGCTCAGAAAATTCCTGCATAAGGACTCCCAGGCCCTTCTCTGTTATGGTTATTTTCTGCTTTCTTCCGCTTATGCCCCTTTCAATGTAACCATCCTTCACAGCCTTGATTATCAGCCTTGAGGCAGACTGCTGGCTCAGACCCATGGCTTTCCCGAGATCCGATGAAGAAATGTCGATAGAATTGCTGTTTCCCCCAATGGCTTTCAGGGTTTTCAGAAGTTCATAAATGCCGTCGTCTGTTCGGAGCATCCTTCCTGTTATGCATAGGTAAAATAAAACATGTCTCTGTTTCTCTCACTACCATGAAACAATGTCTCTGTTATTCTTTATTGTAAGGCAGCCGGCTCCATTCTTTTTCAGAAGTGAGAGGAAGGCCAGGTCGTTGGTGAGAACCGGAAATCCTGTATCCAGGGCAAGTTTCAATATGCAGGTGTCCCCTGCTCCCTCAGACGCTGTCCTCTGAAATCTTTCCGCAAGCCTTAATGCCCCTCTGGCAAACGGAATTGAAGAGGATAAACCTGCAAGCTCCCTAAAAACACAGTCCGGGACCAGTATGGATCCAATTCTGAATTTTCTTAGTAGGATTGCCTCAATATCAATTCTGTTTTTAATGGAATAGATGAGTGCATTGGTATCCACAATTACACTGCTGGTCCATGCTTTCATGTTATGTTTAGATCTCAGGCTGATCTGTCTACGACCTCAGCTATTGCGGTGTTGTTCCTTATCTTTTTAATATTGACTTTTACAACATCCCCTTTCTTTACTCCAGGGACAAATATGTTATAGCCTCTGTAGAAGGCCCTGCCTTCTCCGGATGCACCTATCCTTGAAATCTGAACTGTATACATTTTCCCCTCCTCAACCTTCTCATCCTCATGGGCAGTTTCAGAGGCTATCCTTATTGGGTGCTGTGCTCCGCATGCTTTACAGACAAGTACGTTGGTTCTGCCAATCTTCTGAATGTCAGTATCGGGAGAGTTGCACTCATAGCATATAACGAAGGAATCCATGTACTGTCTGATCTTGGTGCTAATCTGATCCGCTGATATCTTCCTGTTGATAATCAGCCTTTTTCCACTTATGTTTACTCCTATTCCAAATTCTGTCATAAGAAATTTTGAGATGTGCTTTGGGTCCCTGTTTATCAGCTCGACCATATCCATGAAATTTCTGATAATGGTTACTTTTCCCTCGTATATTATGTCGGGTTCTGGAATCTGAAGCCTATCCTGGTTCTTATTGGAGACCGACAGTACAGGTTCGGCTTTTGCGAGTAATTTTTCATAATCATTAATGTCCATGTTTCTAAATCACCAGTCATCTAATAACCTTAATGTTTCAGAAATAATAGGCATTTAATATTTAGTAAAATAAATTAAAATGTACGTTAGGTACATACAGATCAAATGACTTTTTCAAACAAGGTTTTCGAATTGCTAATAAAGTCAATAAAATAAAGGTTTTCAATGTATTAATAATGTACTCATTCGAATGTACACAATTAGAAATATGTACATACAAATAAGAAAATTTAAATATCTCCTAACGTATTAAACTAAGACGCATTTGAAACAAGACTCTCTTGAAACAAAAATAACACTTCGCATCTCACAGGAGGAGATCGATGAAATTGATGAATTTCTCAGGCTAAACGAACGCTTCCCAAGCCGTTCTGAATTCATCAGATTTTCTGCACTTGACTACATTTCACGTTCAAGGGTGATTGTGGAAAGTTCGAAAAAGCAATCGGTGGAACTCAGTGAGAATCTGGAGAAACTTATAGACATTGCAGTTTCAAATGGAATATTCAAATCCAAAACGGATGCCATTACGGAAATTTTGGAGAAGGCATTTGTTGATGGTGTCGTGAACGGGATACTCAAGACAAAGATGGAAGGGTTTTCAAAACTCATGCAGGAAATGAAAGCCTTCGAGGATATGAAGAAGAGCCTCGCAGAAGATGGAAAAGAAAAGAGGGTGGAGAGAAGCAGGTGAATATATGGAAATAATGGGAGAAAGTCAGATATATGGAAAGATCAGAGGATTGGCAAGAAAATACTTCCAGGAGAGGAATGACAATATAGTACTGAGCTTCGGGCTAACAGGCTATTCAATTCTTAAGGACATAAAGCCTCTTCAGGTCCGGAAGACTGTTTACAAATCAATTCAGTTCAAAAATGAGAGGGCCTTTATCAAACCTGCTCACAAAGAAGAAGGTGAGATTGTCATAGAGGGTCCCGAGGATATGCATGTTTCGATAATGTCAAAGGAGGAGCTTGAATACAGGAAAAAAATAGAGGATTATGAGTCCTGGTCAAACCCTCTGGAATCCGCTTCAGTATCGATCGATTACGTGGAGACCGCAGATAATGTCTCTATTGTGGCTAGGCAGATTTTTGAGTCTCTGGAGAAGACCAACTCTCTTCTCTTGGTGAGTGAATTCGGAAACGAGTTCGTCCAAGCCCTTCATATAGAGATCCTAAGGCTTGCAGAATCAAAGAATATAGCCCATTACAGCTATGTTATAAAACCCTCAAAGGTTTCCGGGGCAAGGCGCAAGATATCTGAACAGGGGTTGCAGGAAATCAAGAAGTTAACCAATCATGTGAGTACATTCGATGTCCAGACAGTTTCTGAGAAACTCAGAGCGGATGGTTTCCCGAGAATTTCTATACCTGAGAAGATAAATGAAAGAATCGCCAGAAAGGTAGAGGTACTCTCAGCCAAGATGTCTAACGCATCAGAGCTGCTCAAATACCAGCTTTCTGCTTGAAACAACAACTCCCATACTTTTTATCATTCTATAATCTGGGTGTACCTTGCAAGCCTTTCTGCAGAACCCTCACTTAATCCGTTTAATCCAAGAATTGTGTACCATGGTCTCATCTTGTGTGCCACTGTAAGTGCCCGAACTACATTTTCCCTGCTTATTCCAGCTTCCTGAATGTTAGTTGGTAATCCTCCAGCCTGAAGGTAACCCCGGATATCCAGATTTTCTCTGGACTGAAGGTATGACATCATGATAGTTCCGAGGCCACAGTAAATTCCATGAAGGCCCCCCGGTTCAAGCGATTCCAAAGCAAAGGTAAAAAGATGCTCGCTACCAGCCGCCACTCTTGTGGACCCGGCCAGCTCCATAAGGTATCCATCTGTGACTTCAGAGAGAAACAGAGTCTCTATCCCGATGTAATTCATCTTTGAGACGTCAATTACTCGCCTCTGCAAAAGTTCAGTTGTAGATCTGGCCACTGTCATTGCAAAATCATTATAGGATTCACCCCCCATCCAGAATGACAGCCTCCAGTCAAAGAGGGCGGAAACCTTCGAAAGCATGTCTCCAATTCCAGCTGAAATATACTTCTTGGGCTGCCGTTTGAGAATATCATAATCACCAATGATCATATTTGGTGATTTTGTTCTTACAGCTCTGTTTGTTGTTCCGTCCCATATTACCGAATAGCCTGAAGCTATTGCGTCACTTGAAAGAAGAGTAGGAATCACTATAAGGTGGCGGTCTAATTCGCTGGCTATGTATTTACAGAGATCGATTATGATCCCTCCACCAAGTGCAATCAAAGGGTATTTTTCAACACCTGCTTTTACAACTCTTGCCTTCAGATTTTCAATTCCAGACATGTCAGGGGTAAACTGCGAAACAATCTCATGGACGTGAAAATCATGAGATTCCAGCGATTTTTTTACTCCTTCACCGAACATCTTGAATGATGTTTCGCCGGAAACAAGTATCACATCTTTGTGAATGAATAGTTCCGGCAGGACTTCTCCAAGTGAATTTATGGATCCCAGGCCTGCGGCTATGCTTGGGGAAAATTTCATCATCCTCATTTAAATCTTAAAAAATTAGGAGATTTTTCTGAGGCCTTCCAGAAAGATCTCCACACCTCTATCGATGAGTTCATCCTCTATTGTAAGGGGGGCCATATGTCGAAGTACATTTGAATAATGTCCGCACGTATGCATGAGGAGCCCACTTTTGAAGAGTTCAGTCTTGAGCATCTGGGCAAATTCCATATCCGGTTCCCTTGATTTTCTGTCCTTTACCATCTCCACCCCGATCATGAAACCAATACCCCTTACTTCTCCAACCCTGTGGCTCAGTTCCATTGACTCATTCAGCCTCTTCTTGATATATTCTCCTTTGTTTGTGACACGGGACAGGAGATCTGTTTCCTTCAGGTACTTCAGAATCGCAGTACCGGCAGCCAGGGCCAGTTGGTTCCCCCTGTATGTTCCGAAATGAAAACCTCCAGGAAGTTCTCTGTCATATTCTTCTCTGTATACTATCATTGATGTGGGTATTCCACCACCAATACTCTTTGATATGCACATTATATCCGGTGACACGTGCGAATGTTCCGATGCCCAGATCTTTCCTGTCCTGCCCACACCTGACTGTACTTCATCAAGTATCAGTGGAACGGAATATTTCTCTGTCACCTCTCTGAGCATTGGAAGAAAGTCAGCAGGCGGCACGATGTATCCACCTTCTCCCTGTACTGGCTCAACCATTACGCCTCCTATGGCCCCTGGGCCTGAATACGGATCCTTTATAAGGTATTCAAGCTGGTCAACAACAGCCTTGCTGATGTCTTCTTCCCTGACTTTTAAAGGAAATCTATAGGAGTAAGGGTATGGTAAATGGTAGAAGTTCCCTCGGTCAATTCCTGCCAGATCACGATAGTGATGATTTGCTGTTGCAGAAATAATGTCACCTGCAACTCCGTGGTAAGCGCCCCCAAAGACAACCACTGTCTTCTTCCTGGACACGTGTCGAGCAAGGCTTATTGCAGCTTCGCAGGCGTCAGCTCCTGTTACAGTAAACATTGTCTTTGAATGGTTTCTGAGCCCAGGGGGAAGTGTTGAATTCAGCGTTTCCAGGAACTCTATTCTCGTTTCCGTAGGGATTTCGTTTATATGAACAAGCCTATCAAGCTGATCTATCATTGCCTTTTTAACAACTGGGTGGTTATGGCCTAGGTTAAGCACACATATTCCCGAAAACCAGTCAATGAAAACATTGTCATCCACATCTCTGATTGTTGATCCACTGGCCTCTTTGATGGCCATTCTGAACTGTTTAGTGTATGTTCTGGATCCAGTTTCAAGTAAATCCTGTTTTTCCAGGATTTTCCTTGACTTCGGTCCAGGGAGCTCTGTCTTGATGACTGGCGCATTTTCGTAACTCAATAAATATTCACTTTTCATATTTTCACCTCATTCTGCAACTTCTGCATCATAAACTCCAGCTTTTGCTATGACATTCGGTTTCTTGAACTTGTAGTACAGTGTCACAGCTGTGGCTCCAATGACTACCCAGAGAACCGAAAATATAACGATCACCATATAGGCCAGATTGATCGCTGTGGGTTGTGAGATGTATGTTGCAATGTTTGATTCTACAGTGAAGTATATAACAATGAGACCGAGTATAGAGGCAACAGTAGGGGCCACATAGTGTAGAAGGAAATTCGATTCTCCCGTCTTTTTAAGATAATTCCTACTGAATAGTGTCAGGGATGTGTTAGAGACGATATGCACAACAATAATTGCAATACCTGACATTGTGAGCAGGACGATGCCCGCCTTGGTTGGCCCATAAATAAGGCCTAGTATGAGATCAAGTACAAATGATACTCCCAGCCAGACCATCATAACATTTCCTGGGGTCTTGTGTTTTGGGTGCAGTCTGGCCATGAACTTAGGATAGATCACTCCATCTCTGGCACCGGAATACCATATTCTGCTTACTGCATTTGTTTTTGATACCCCATATGAGAAATAACTGTTAATTGTGAATATTATCAATAGGATAAATCCTGCTGGGCCAAGGTATTGCCTGAAAACGACAAGTCCAGGGTCTGCAGAGGAAGCATAAGATCCTATGCTGCTCAGACCCCATCCTGTGACAAGGGCATAGGAAGCAGGTATCAATGCAAGTCCAGCCAGCAGCCATGCTATCACAAGAGATTTTTTGACCTTCTTCTTTGAATTTCTAACCTCTTCTGACAGAGTTGTTACAGTTCCCAGACCAGTAAAGTCAACGATGGAAAAAACAACTCCGAAAAAGAATGAACCTATCGCACCAGCGGGGAACTCAAATGGAACTATTGTATTATGAACCCCTAGCTTGATGATAATTATGATT
Source organism: Thermoplasmatales archaeon UBA447 (assembly GCA_002503205.1). GTDB lineage: Archaea > Thermoplasmatota > Thermoplasmata > Thermoplasmatales > Thermoplasmataceae > UBA447. The sequence goes on from DARE01000066.1 coordinate 19,413, forward strand.
GATCCGATGAGAAGAACCAGTAGTTCCATAATTCCTGTGATTGCCATATAGTTTGTCGAAATTTTTATCCCAAGGTATGGAAGTATGAACATGTACAGTGTTATTATTACTGCAAACCCAATCCATAAGTACGGAATTCCGGAAATGTATGAAGAAATTGCAAATATGAAGCCAGCGACACCCAATATTCCAAATGATTGTCCCGTGAAATTTTCCCCCATCCAGGAAAAGAGGGCAAATGGGCCAAGAGTGCCGGCAGGTGTTGCACCTGCTGAGTAAGCGTAATAACTTCCGGCATTTGCCTTGAACTTTGAAAACTCATAGGGTGTAATCATCCATAGACCGTAAATCAGCCATGCCACAATAATTGCAAGGGGAGTTGCGACGAGGGAAAACTCTACAGTCCCAAGCAACAGGATTGCCACATCTGCTGCCGGCCCTACATATGAGAACGACTGGAATACTCCTCTGATGGTATCTACAGCCCCTTTCTGTAACTTAATGTCACTGTTTATAGGATTTTCGACCATAAGATATAATACGTTATTTTGGTTAATATAATTTCGATGCAGTTTCCCATAAGTTGTTATGACGCATAATTTTCCCTGACCTTATTAATAAAGTTAAAAAGATTCGTGAAATCGTGACTCTGTAGGGTTTGGTCTTAAGAATGAATGAACAGCCACATTAATGCTCTCCTGATTATTGAAACAGTTCTTCCACAATTTCTTGATAAGCTTTTCCGAAATCATCCGGGGCAAACAGATGGAAATCACTGAATTTCTGGAATTGAGATGCTACCCTGCAGAGGTAAAAGTCACTCATTCTCTTCCCTAGAATCTGCAGTCCTAGAGGCATATTTTCCAGAAAACCGCAGGGTAGAGAAATGCCTGGAGAGGAACTGAGATTGAATGGGTTTGTGAACTTCAGGAGACTGAGAAAGAAATCAGGTGGTTTGTCTCTGATATCCGAATAGTAAGGAGCGATATCTGGGGACGTTGGTGTGATAAGTATATCATATCTTCTAAAAAGCGCGGAAATTCTTCTGGTCCAAATTTTCCGGAAGTTATTCGCCTCAATATACTCATGTGCCTTTATCTCAGAAGAACTTTTCAGCTGTAATCTGGAAAGCTCAGTATACATTTCAGAATTTTCCTGAAATAGCCTCTTATGAATGGAATAGTTTTCAGCTCCGTCAATCAAATCTTCGGCAATGGCAGCCCTTTCAAGTTCCGGGATTGTAATAAATTCAAATTGAATTACCCCTTCCTGTTCCATTCTGCTGAGGAATGCCATTATCTTCTCTTTTACAGGCTTTTCCGATAGAAGGAATAGGTCTTCTATAATGGCAGCTTTCACAGGTTTTCTAAGAGGATCATTATATCTGTTAATGGCACCCATCCATTCCAGAATCAATGGAAGGTCTGATGCAAACCTTGTAATCGGGCCTGCGGTATCTAGGGAAGGAGCTTCCGGAAATATTCCTTTAAGAGAGAAAAGGCCGAAAGTAGGTTTTAATCCAGTTACACCACATAATGCTGATGGAATCCTGATTGAACCAGCTGTATCTGTCCCTATTGAAAATGGCGAAAAACAGGCTGCAACAGCTGCAGCTGAACCACCGCTTGAACCTCCCGTGATTCTGTCTGTATTCCATGGATTCCTGCACTGGGGAGTAACAATCCCCATGGCAAATTCATGAGTACTGGTCTTTCCCTGGAGGAGCAGGCCTCTAGAATTCATCTTTTTAACAATATCAGCATCCCTCTGGGGTATGTGGTTGCTGAACATTCTGCTTCCATAGGATGTTCGGATTCCGGCTGTATCAATGATATCTTTTAAGGAGTATGGTACTGGTAAACCTCTCCCGATGTATTGGGGATTGAACTTCACAACTTCAGAAAAGGCATTAATTTTACCATCCATCCGCAGTATGTTGTCTTTAAGCGACTCGAAATATTTTCGAGAGACATCCCTATTTTTTTTAAAGAAGTTAACAAGGTCGAATATTCTAAAGTCTTCGACTTTCAGCATATTGAACAAAAGCACCTGAGTTAAAACACTTTTGCAAAACTTTGGAATTGAAAAAATACGAAAAGAAAAATTGAATCTAAAGATTCTGGAGTATTTCCCTCTCGGACATACTCCTTTCACAGTATTCGCATCTTATTGATATTGGCATTCTGCTGATAAGTTTGAATTCACTGTTTACTGGTTCTCTTGCATTGCTAATGCAGTTCGGGTTGATGCACCTGATGAATCCTATAATCTTCTCCGGAAGCCTCACCTTGTATTTTTCAGAAATGTTATAATTTTTAACGATGCTTATTGTGGCTTCCGGGGCCACAAAGGATATCTTGTCAACCTCGACCCTTTCAAGGTATCTGTTTTCCACCTTGATAACGTCCTTCTGTCCCATCTGCTCGCTCGGAACTCTTACACCAATGCTGATAGAATTCTCATTGAGGTCATCAACCCTGAGGATTGACAGAACTTTGAATGCCATTCCTCCTGGAACATGATCTATTACAGTCCCGTCCTTTATCTTTGAAATCTTTAGAGTTGTGTCCATTATTTTCCCCCCAGTATCATTGAAAGAAGAGCCATTCTCACAGGAATTCCATTGGCAGCCTGCCTGAAATAAGCAGCCCTTGGATCAGCATCAACCTCCGGTGATATTTCATTAACTCTTGGTAGAGGATGCATTACTATTGAGTTCTTCTTCATGGTAGAAACTATGTCTGAATTCACAATGTATGATCCTATAACGCTGTTATATTCAGTCTCATCTGTGAATCTTTCTTTCTGTATTCTTGTTACGTATAAAACATCTGAATCCGAGATAACATCATTCAGGTTTTCCGTGACCCTTATTTTGACCATTGACTGGACCTGGTCAAGTATATGCTGCGGAACCCTTAGAAGAGGGGGGGAAACAAGGTTAATCTTCACATCGAACTCAGAAAGTGCCAGAAGAAGTGAATGAACGGTACGTCCGTACCTGAGATCACCAAGCATTGTGATCTCTTTTCCATCTATATCGGAAAGTTCTTTCCTTATTGTATAAAGATCAAGGAGAGTCTGTGTTGGATGCTGGCCGGAGCCATCCCCTGCATTTATTATCGGTTTCGATGAGAATTTCCTGGCAAGTTTAGCTGCCCCGTCCATCGGGTGCCTAATGACAATAATATCTGAATAGGAAGCAGCCATTCTTACAGTGTCGGCCAGGGTTTCCCCCTTTGCAACAGAAGATGATTTAGCCTCAGATACACTTATCACTGAACCACCCAGGCGATGCATCGCACTTTCAAACGAAAGCCTTGTCCTGGTGCTGGGCTCATAGAAAAATGTAGCCATAATTGACCCGTGAAGTGAATCTATCCTCTGACCCTGTTCAACCGATCTGGAATAGCTATCGGCAAGTTTGAAAAGCTCCAACATCTCATCCTTTCCTATGTCTGAGATCGAAACCACGCTGTTTCCTTTTAACATATTGAAATCTCATCGTTCAAAAACTTATAAATCTTTTAGAACGGACTGGATGGTTATATCACAGGGCATCTGGAAGGGTCATGGGAGTGAGAAGAATTTAAGGCTCCTTTGATAATGTGGTATATATGGGAAGGACCTCAAAGATAGAGAAATTCTACGACCTTAACATTGACCAGAGGTTAAGAAAAGTTGCAGAATTCTCGGATCTTACTGAAGAAGAGGCAGGCATTCTCCTTGATCCGGATAAAGAGAAGATGGAAATTATGGATCATATTATTGAGAATGTCTTTTCGACTCTTGAACTGCCGGTTGGCGTTGCGACAAACTTCGTCATAAACGGCAGGGATTACCTGATTCCAATGGCGGTGGAGGAGGCTTCCATCGTGGCTGCATGTTCAAATGCTGCAAAAATAGCTAGATCCACTGGAGGTTTTACCGCGGAGGCGGGTGAACCGATCATCATTGGCCAGATTCAGCTAGTGGACTATGGCAATGCAGATAATGCTAAAGCCTCTATAATGAAGAACACGGATAGGATACTGAATCTTGCGAATTCCAGAAGCAGGACTCTCAGCAGCATGAATGCCGGAGCAAAAGACATCAACATAAGGGTTCTGGACGATCTATCAAAAAGCATGGTGATTCACCTTCTTGTGGATGTAAGGGATGCAATGGGTGCAAACATTGTTAACACAATGTGTGAGACAGTAGCACCATTCATAGAGGAAATTACTGGTGGAAAGGTGAATCTGCGTATCCTGTCAAATCTCACACCACAGAGGATTGCAAAAAGCAGGGCAGTTTTTCCAGCCTCATCGATAGGAGGCAGAGAAGTAGTTAGGAGAATAATATCAGCCTGTGATATGGCTAACATTGATCCATATCGGGCAGCAACTCACAATAAGGGGATAATGAATGGCATAGACTCTGTCCTCATGGTGACGATGAATGACTGGAGAGCGGCAGAAGCCAATGCCCACACATATTCACACATTTCAGGCAACCTTTCCCTGACAAGATATTACGAAAATGAATCTGGGGATCTGGTTGGTGAAATAAATATACCAATATCCGTGGGAGTTGTAGGTGGAACAACAGGTGCCATTCAGAAGGTGAAGATTTTCCGGAAAATTCTGGGGGTGAATAGCAGCAGGGAATTCTCAATGGTCCTTGCATCTGTTGGGCTTGCCCAGAACTTTGCAGCACTTCGGGCTCTCTGCAGTGAGGGGATTCAAAAGGGGCACATGTCTCTCCATGCAAGAAATGTGGCAATCACCGCAGGTGCAAGAGGCCAGGAAGCTGAAAAAATTGCGGAAATTATGGTCAAACGTGGAAATATAAGCGTCTCTAGCGCACAGGAGATAATGGCAGACCTTAGAAATGCTTATAATGAAAAGGATAATCACCGAAATGAAACATAGATGGTGGAAGCTGAGAATTTCATAGGGAATGGTGACACTTTTCTTCAGAAGGAGAAGTACATAGACGCCATCAGAGAATACACGAAGGCACTGGAAATAATAGGAAAGAATGAAGATTCAGAAACAGCAGATCTATGCTACAGGTTGTCCCAGGCTTACAGTTCCCTCGATTCCAAGAATGATGAGAATTCTATAAAATTTGCAAAAATGGCCCTTGAGATCCACAAAAAGCTTGGCGAGAAGGATATGGAAATAATGGATCTCCTGAACATAGGATACATAGAGATGGATTCCTCAAAGTTTAAGGAGACTGAGGCTGCATTTACCGAGGCCATAAATCTTGCTGGAAGCATTAAAGATATCTTTCTGGAGTCAAGTGCAAAAAATGCTCTCGCAGAACTGAAGCTCGAGAGAAAAGAAGCTAGTGCAGCTCAGAAAATTTACGAAGAGGTTGCAGAAGCCTCACTTGCTTCTGAGGACTGGGAAAATTACTTTGAAGCCAAAAGAGGGCTTATAGGGCTCATAAGAAAGAAGGACGAAGAGAAAGCTCTCGAGGTGTCTCTGGAAGCTCTGGAACTTGTGGACAAGATTGCCGCCCACATAAAGAACAAGAAAGAGAGGAAGGAATTCAGGAAATCACTCATATTCATGTATGATCTCGCATCGGATATTGCAATGGAGCTTAATGATGTGGATCAGGCTATCAAAATTGCCCAGAGATTGAAGGCGGATTAATTTTTCTTCCCAGCTGATCTTTTTTCAACAATCTCTTTCAGAAATGACCTGTTTTCAATTGAATTATCGGACATTACAGCAAGAAGGGCGATCTCGAAATCAATATACTTCATTGAATTTGTAAGGTCCTTTGCCATAGATATTGCATCCTTCTTTGTCATTTTTCCAGACGCAGTTATGGCTTCCAGCATCCGATCAACAACAGGCCTGTCAGGTGATTCACTGAAAAGTTCATCTGAATCCACAGTAAAATCAAGTGGAACTACGATGCCAGATGTGCTGAAATTAGGTAAAAAAAGTGCATCTCTCTGAACCAGGAGACCCTCCTTCACGGAAGCCTCAAGGAACTTTACAACCATCTCAGGGCTCAGGAGCCCTCTCTTGAAAGAGATGAGGTTCGTTATCTCCTGAGCGGTCATTCCCGTATCTCTTTTCTTGCTGGAATATGCAATCGCAATGAGTTTCCGAGAAAGGTCCTTGTTCAAAGAGTCCCTCTTATTGATCAGTTAAGTTTAGCCAGCTCAGATTCAATCAGTTTGTAGTCAGGCTCTACTCCGGGGTTGTCGCTCACCCATTTGTACCTTACTACCCCTTCCTTATCCAGAACGAATACAGCTCTCTTAGAGGCAGTCAGCCCGGGCTTGTCAAGGAATTTCTCGTGAAGGGCCCCATATTCCTTGCTTATCTTTCTCTCTGGATCTGAGAGCAGATCGAATGTGAGCTTGTTCTGCTTTCCAAATTCTGCAAGTGAGAAGGGCTGATCAACGCTTATGCCGACAACTGTGGCATTCAACTTGTTGAAATTTGCCATTGAATCTCTGAATGTGCACATTTCCTTTGTACATACAGAGGTGAATGCTCCAGGGAAGAATGCCAGTACAGTCTTCTTTCCCTTATAATCTGAAAGGGTCTTTTCCTTAAGGCCAGAGTCCAGTGCTTTGAATTCAGGTGCTTTTTTTCCTACTTCTACAGACATTTTATAACCTCCATTTTGTGCGAGCCAATACCTGATCATCTTTTCCTCTATGGATGATCCGATGCCCCTGAAGCCTATTGGACAATCAAATTTAAGCTTTTGTGATATGCTGTTCCTTAAATAATTTATTAGGGCAGGCGTTCCTGTTTAATGAAATCTGTAGCTCTTATGTCTGGAGGAAAGGATTCATTCCTGTCAGCCCTTACAGCAATGGAGCAGGGGTTTGATGTAGATTTATCGTTGACGGTGATTCCGCAGGAGGATTCTTTTATGTACCATGTCCCAAATGCGGCCATGGCATCGTACACAGCAAAAATGCTGGGCCTTAACTGGCAAAAGGTAAGCGAGGAAAATGTCAGGCAATCTCTGGAGCGGCTTGCTCAGGATGGTTACAGGGCCATCATTGCTGGAGCCATAGCATCCAGTTATCAGAAGACCAGATTGGAGTCTCTATGCACTGATCTTCATATGTGCCTTTATACTCCTCTGTGGCAAGTGGATCAGGAGATGATCCTTCGAGAGCTGCTTCTGAGGGATATTCATGCCATAATAGTGTCTGTATCTGCAGAGGGTATGGAAGAAAAGGATCTTGGAAGGGAAATAGACCATGAATTCATCCGCGAAATAAAAGATAGAAGCAGAAAAGTAGGCCTTAACATATCTGGAGAAGGCGGAGAATACGAATCCTTTGTCATTCGTTTCATGAAAGATAATCTCAGGATTGTAAGTTCTGAAACCCAATGGAATGGGCAATCAGGGCATATGATCATAAAAGAAGTTCAATATGGCCCTGAGGACCAGTGAACTTCAATTTCAGAAATCTAATTTTGTCTGGATATACCCTTTGCCATGGGATTCATCAAGGTTGAATGCCTGAAGAATCAATGACGAGAGATAGTCAACTGTTTTGTCCCTGTTTCTCATCTCATTTTCAGGCTCCATCAGCCTGTCGGAATTCCTGACCTCAATTCCCAGTGAAAGAGCCTTTGACAAAATTCCAGATCTTTCTGTATCAGAAACTGTGGCAAATCTCGTAGGCTGATCAACACCACATCTCTCGATCTCGGAGGAGAGTATTGGCCTTCTGAATACTGAATAAAGTATCAGCAGTGCATAATTTCCAGATTCAACTGATGAAATCTTTCTTGCACATATTCCTACAGCCCTGTATAGATCAGTCTTTGGATCTTTTGAAATTGAATAAACGATGGCGGGTTTTATGCTATTTACATTCAGCATACCAAGTTCCTGAAGTGCCTTCAGGTATCCGCTGAGGTAATGGCGGTTAACCTTTACTCCATTTGAATTCAGGGTTTCATTCAGAGAAGAAATGGACTTCGGGCCCTTCTGGAGCTCTGCGAATATTATCTCTCTAAGCGGTTCACTCTGGCTTTCCATTCTACCAGTTATACGCCTCCGTTCTAATCCTTCTGGACGCTGTTACTGTTATTCTGCATATTTCGGAAGCTTTGCCGGTGAAATTTTCAGGGTTCATTGCATCTTCAAACTCGCTGGGCGAAAGTATGTCCAGAATCCCGTTCTTAATCAGGCTTTCCCTGAGTGACATGCCAGAACTGTACCCGTCCATAGATGATTTTCTCACAAGCTCGTGTGCCTTTAGCCTCTCATAACCATTTCTTGTCAAAACAGTAACCACGTTTTCTGACATTACATAATCATCCTTGAGGACATTTTCTCTCATTTTATCTGTATTGACAACAAGCGTCTCAAATATATCTGCCATTTTCCTTAATATGTAGTCAGTCAGTATACTCATATAGGGGATTGTAAATCTTTCCAGTGCTGAATTGGTCAGATCCCTTTCGTGCCATGTTACTGCGCCCTCCATCTCAGGTACAGCAAAGCTTCTTACAAGCCTGGCCAGGCTGCAGACGTTCTCGCTGTTTATTGGGTTTACCTTGCTTGGCATCGCACTGGAGCCGACCTGCGTTTCCCTGTTGAAATATTCGGAAACCTCGCCTATCTCTGGTCTCTGAAGATTTCTCACCTCTGTACCAAATTTTTCCAGTGAAGTGGCTATTCCTGCAAGAATTCCGGAATATTCAACATACCTGTCGCGGTTGACAATCTGAGATGAAGCAGTTTCAGGAAATATACCTAGGATCTCCATTACCCTGTCCTGAATCTCAAGAGCAGCATCGCCAAGTGAAGCTCCTGTTCCAACAGGACCCATAATCTTTCCGGCTATCACTCTCTTTCTTGACTCCTTTACCCTTTCAATATGCCTGTTAACCTCCGAAAGGTATACGGACATCTTCAGTCCAAATGTAATAGGGCTTGCATGCTGCCCATGAGTTCTCCCGATCATTATTGCATCTGAATATTTTTCAACAAGATTTACAAGCGAATCCTGCAGTTCAAGGAGATCATCAACCAGTACGGAATAAAAATCTTTCAACTGGAGGGCAGTTGCTGTATCAATGATGTCATTTGATGTTAATCCAAAATGAACGTAGGAGGAACCACTTCCACTGACTTCCCCAAGCGCTCTTATAAGGGCCATCATGTCGTGCTTTGTTTCCTTTTCAATCTCTTTTATCCTCTCCACCTTGACCTTCCCTGATTTAACCGCATTGGATATGCTCTCAAAAGCCTCTTTGGGGATAAGATTGAATTCCGCTTCAGCCTGGGAAGCCGCTGCCTCTATCATCAGGAGATAATGAATTCTCTGCTCTTCGCAGAATATTCTCTTTACCTCTTCCCTTCCATATCTGTAATCAATAGGAGAAACTATCACTTCATAACTATATTTATTCACACAATATAATCTATTTCACTTGTAATTTTCAGTAATGCTGCTTTATTGATAAGGGAACATTAATGTTAATCAGAAATGTAGATATTATGAATTTCCGCCAGAGGTTCAGGTTGCATGATAAAGAATTGTGTTTAACTTAAGGGCTTAAATCTTAAACCAGATTCATAACAGGATAACCCTGCAGGCGAAATTTAAGGACCTTATTTCGACCTGGGAAAAATAGTTAAATATGTGATTGTTAACTCGATAATCCTATTGGGAGCTAATACGGGGCAGGTTGCTGGATATTGAAAGTTGTCAGGAATAGGCCGGAGGATCCCGCTGTGGCGGAAATAATTGGGGCTATTCTGTTGTTCGGGATAGCCATCACCCTAGTGACAAGCTATCTTGCCTGGTATGTACCAACATCCCAGACGAACAACGAATTATCCTTTATTCGTAATGCAGACAATGATATGTCCTCACTGTCCGCTCAGATTCATTCATACTCTTCTGGGTCTCAGATAGTGCAGAGCTATGACCTTGGAATTTCTGGGACATTCCCTATCATTCCTGCACAGGACACTCAGCTTTCCGTTACTAACACCACTACATTTTCATACAGCATATCATATTCCGTAAGTTCAGAACTCCAGAATTATACGGGATCGGTCCACTATTACAATTTTACTGTTTCCGATTCCCAGTCTGGAGCCGTAGTGGAATCTGCTCCACTACAGTACATAGAGGAAAACTCTCTTTATGCCACAGACGGGTTCATGATTCAGACTTACCATGATATTCCGGCTTCTGTTTCCGGGCCTCTGCCCGTCACATTATCGAAAAACGGAGCAAATCTAAACTTAACCGGACAGGTGGTTGGTTTCAGGTCTAATGGGGTCAGCTATTCATCGACAACCTCGGAGACTCTGGTTCTGAATCCCTACTACTATGGGCCGATTGACATGACTAACGGCACATTCACTTCAATGAACGGAAGTATAGCTTTAGTCAAGGCATTGAAAATTGGCTCTCTGAATTACACGCTCACGACACCTTACAGCAATTCTTTGGACCTCTTTCTTTACAGGGGGATGAACGGCACACTTCTAAATTCCACAAAGATTCTTTCACTTTCCAGCTGGTATTCTTCAGGCGGATACCTGAAGGTTTCCATAAACCATAGTTCAATATATATAACGGAAACTGCAAGAGTACTGTCAATTAACAGCCTGAGATTTGATTCTCTTGGCCTGCAGGTTGTATCATAGATCTTGGTAAAATGGATGAATTTATTGTATAATCTTTGAAATATTTATCTGAATCTGCTTCTGTAAAGATTTTTAAATCCTATTTTCCTATCATTTTCATGTTTCAGAAAAAGTACGAGCTTACAGTGGATAAGATTTTTTATTCCTCTGTGAGAAACAATCCGGACCAGGTTATCTGTTACAAAGACAGGAGAATTACATACAGGGAATTCAGGGATAATGTCTATGCTCTTGCCAGAGGACTTCTGAAAGCGGGCCTGCAGAAAGGAGAAAAGGTAGCAGTCCTTGAATGGGACGACCTGAATTACCTGATGCTATATTATGCAATTCCACTTGCCGGAGGCGTTCTTCATACTGTGAATATCAGGTACTCCCCTGAACTTATTTTCTACACGATGCAACATGCCGGAGACAGGATAGTTATTATCAGGGACGAGTTTGTCCCACTCATCTCGCCAAGTATTGGGCTTTTCCAGGGAGTGAGAACCTGGATCGTTTCGGGCGATTCTGATAAGCCTTCAGCAAATATCGACGGGGCATTATTCCTGGGAAACCTGTTTGAAAAGAGTGAGGAAATCAGGCTACCTGAAATTACTGAAGATGATCTATGCACAATATTTTACACATCTGGAACCACGGGTATGCCAAAGGGAGTAACATTCACCCACAGGCAGATAATCCTCCATACACTGGGAATGGCCGTGGCACTAGCAGATGAACCAATAAATCTGAAGAGTACAGACGTTATAATGCCAATAGTGCCCATGTTCCATGTCCATTCATGGGGAGTCCCATATATGGCAATTATGAAGGGCATGAAGTACGTTCTTCCCGGAAGGTATGACTTTGATTCGCTCCCTTCTCTGATGGAGAAGGAAAAAGTAACTGTCAGCATGATGGTCCCATCAATTCTCTACATGCTTATGGCAAAACAGGAGAATCAGGAGATCCTGAAAAAACTCAATCTCAGGGTCACTATCGGGGGCGGCGCCCTGCCAAAGGGGCTGGCTGAAAAGGCACGGTCACTGGGGATTGAGGTGGGTGCAGGGTACGGAATGTCAGAGACTGCCCCTATACTTACCCTTGGGCTTTATACAACAGAGGTCATGTCAATGCCTGATTCCCAGAAGGAGAATTTCAGAATTAAGACCGGTATTCCAATACCGCTTGTTGATCTTAGGGTTGTAGACAAGAATGGAAAGGACGTGGCAAATGACAGCAAAAGCATTGGTGAGGTAGTGGTACGGGCTCCATGGCTTACGTCCGAATATTTCAACGACCCGGAGAACACCAAAAAGCTCTGGAAAAACGACTGGCTGAATACCGGTGACCTGGCCGTCGTTGACGATCATGGTTATATAAATATAGTGGACAGGGAGAAGGATGCTGTCAAGTCTGGCGGTGAATTTATCCCCACGCTTATACTCGAAGATGTAATCAGCACATATCCCGGAGTCGCAGAAGTGGCGGTTGTTGCAAGAAGGGATGAGAAATGGGGAGAAAGGCCTGTGGCATTCATTTCAGGCCTTAAAGAGCTGAACAAAGAGGCATTGAGGGAGCACCTTATGAACTATGTCCACTCAGGGAGAATTTCCAAATTCTGGATACCGGACGATTTCTTCCAGATCGAGTCCTTCAATAAGACAAGTACAGGGAAAATTGATAAGAGATCATTGAGGGCAAGGCTTTCATCATGAGGTTTGAACTGCCCTCACCACCTCCTTTATCCCTTCATCAATCGGTATAAAGGAATCAAGAAGTGGCCTGGCTGCGTGAAGGTCCTCAGCTTCAGGGAGAATATAAGGTTTCAATTCAGTTGAAATTTTCCTGCCTGTAATACTTTCAATCTTCCTTAGTAGCTCCAATACGGAGGTTCCTGTACCTGTACCAACCTCCAGTTCCCTTTCTGTGTATCTTCCCATTATTGTGTTCAGGATGATTCTGGAAACATCCCTAACATGAATGAAATCTCTTCTATGGCTTCCATCTCCGTAAATTATTGCAGTAGAGCCATCAACTGCAGCCTTTGAGAACAGATAAACCGCTCCTTTCCTGCTGGTTGGCCCATAAACATTGTAAAACTTAAGAATATATGAAACAGTGCCGAACAGTTTACTGTAAAGGTTTAACCATTCAACTATCTGTTTTTTTGAGAGAGAGTATGGGTTCGTGGCCTCCATGACTGAACCGGAGGTGGGAAATATCATTACTGAGCCATCAATCCTGGCTTTTTCTATCAGTTTCATGGAAAGCCCCATGTTGTCCTCATAATATTCATATGGTTTTTCAAGGGATTTCCTTATAAGGGTTCTTGCAGCCAGGTGAACTATAAAATCATATGATTCGGATGGAAAAGGATCTCCAAGATCAAGGCCGTTTACACTTAGCCCTGATTCTTTAAGATCAGCGTATACCTGAGTACCAATAAACCCCTTATGACCAGTAACAAGAACTTTCATTGTTTTCATTAGATTATGTTAAATGATCTATTAATTTTAATCTCAATTTCTTGGTTCCAGAGCATGTAAAACAAGGAAAAAATGAAAGAATGCACCAAAACTCTTTAATAATGAGTAAATATGGAAAACTGACTTGATACTATTCACGCTTTACCTGATTCTGGCTGCGCTGACAATTATGTCGCTGCTTTACTTTCTTGTAAACGCCATAATCTCATGGAAATATTCCAAGCCGGCAGAAAAGGTTGAATCCAGGCCGGAAGATGTAACGATCCTTGTTCCTGTATATAATGAGGACCCGGAAATTTTTAACGAGTGCATGCAGGCTGCAAAGAATCAGGAATGCAGTGTGATTGTTGTCGGGGACTCATGCGATGAGCCATATAGAAGTATTGCGGAAAAGCATGGTGCACAGTTTATTCTTCAGGATTTAAGGGGAGGACAGAAAAAGGCAATTGAAAGAGGCATGCATGAAGTAACAACCCCATTTACTTTGCTTATAGACAGCGATACAATTCTTCCAGATGGGGCAGCAGTGGCAATGGCATCAAACTTCAGACCAGATGTAGGCGGGGTAGGCCCAAATCTGGTTGTGAAAAACACCGGTCAACCGCAGGCTTACGGTGCAGAATTCATAGAAAGATCAAGAGAGGTTGTTTACAGGGCCATGTCTGTCCATAATGCTGTGTTGCACCTTGATGGAGCCTGCATAATTTACAGGACAGAGATAATCAAACCACTCATCCTTTCCGGGGAATTTGCTAATCTGAAGGTTGCAGGCAAGCACACGATGCTTGGGGAGGACTGGCAGCTTGCAATGCATACGATCCAGAGTGGATACAAGCTTGTGAAGGATTATGATGTCAAGGTAATAACATACCCTCAGAAAACAATGAAGAAGTTCTTTCTTCAGAATATAAGGTGGTCCAGGTCAGAGTGGATCAGATTCGGCAGGGAACTTAAAACAGGCAATGTGTTCAAGGCCGGAAAATTCTATTCTTTTGAGTTAATATATTCGTACATGCTCCCTCTCATAGCACTTTCCCTGATACTCATCAGGGTGTACGCTTTCTTCTCCAATCTGTCTGGCCCGGAATTCCTTGTAGATGTGATCAGAGGTGTTTTCCTCCTGAACAAAGGTGAACTCTCCTCCATACTTTACGGAAAGATAACATTTGGAATGGGGAGTGATATTGGTTCTTTCATTTTCCTGGGAACTGTATTAAGCAACATAAAAAAAGAGAGGCTAAGGACACTGGGTTATGGAGCTCTGGCTTCCGGAATACTCTTTGTGACAATGATATACGGCCTTTTGACATTCTGGAAGACCACAAAGTGGCTTACCCGATAATCTGTTTTGCAAATTCTGCAAAATCTATTTATCTTGAAGGGTTTACCAATGCAGGAGATGAGTGATATCACTTTTGACGAAGAGGACGATGACTTCGCAACTTCCGAAGAGGAGCTGAAGGATTATCTTGAAAAGCTGAGGGTTAAGATCAACATATTCGGGGCAGGGGGAGCTGGATCCAACACAATCAACAGACTGATGAAAGAGGGAATTAATGGCTCTACGCTTATAGCTTGCAATACAGACGCAAAACATCTCCTGAAGATAAAGGCAAATCACAAAATCCTTCTGGGAAAAAATCTAACGAGAGGCCTTGGTTCAGGTGCTGAACCAAAGGTAGGGGAACAGTCGGCAAAAGAATCCGACAGGGACATTATGAAGTATCTATCAGGTACAAACATAGTTTTCATAACTGCTGGTCTTGGAGGTGGGACTGGAACAGGAGCAGCCCCATATATTGCTTCCAGGGCAAAGGATAGCAATGTTCTCTCCATTTCCGTCGTAACTCTTCCATTCAAATCCGAGGGGAGAAAAAGAATGGAGAATGCGGAATACGGCCTCTCAAGGCTTCTGAGAACCTCAGACAGCGTAATAATAATACCAAATGATAAGCTGCTTGAGCTTGTTCCGGATCTGCCCCTCGAGAAGGCATTCCGGTTTGCGGATGAGATCATAGTGAAGTCCATTACTGGCATATCTGACCTTGTAACTAAACCAGGCCTGATCAACCTGGATTTCAATGATCTCAGGACTGTAATGAAGAATTCAGGTCTTGCCATGATAGGCATGGGGATGTCAGATGACGAGGCGGGCGAAAGAATAGAGAAGGCTGTTGAAAAAGCCATAAATTCGCCGTTTCTCAATCTGGACCTTTCTGGGGCCACTGGCGTCATCATCAACGTGACTGGGGGGAGAGATCTTCAGCTTGAAGAGGCCAGCAGCGCTGTGGAGATGATACGGAAGAAAGTGGGGAAACACGCCAGGATAATCTGGGGTGCCACCGTCGATCAGAAATATGATGGCACAGTGGAAATACTCATAGTTGCAACAGGTTTGCCAAACCCCTACAGAGGAGCAGAATCAGACCGAAATAATGGAGACGATATTGACATTGTTTCCTAATTAGCTTGGCCTGTTAAAAAATTAATTTAAACATAGTGGGAATTCAGGTGTATCGGGTCTTTAAAACCTGGTGATAATGGAGAAATCAAGATGGAGCAAATCAGTGTCGGTGATTTGAAGGGAATATCTGCACAGATAAGAAAGAGGGTCATAGAGATGGTTTATTCCGCTAAGAGTGGACATCCCGGAGGCTCCCTCAGTATTGCGGACGTCCTTACGGTTCTTTATTTCCGTGAGATGAATATTGATCCCCTGAAACCTGATGATCCCGATCGTGACAGGCTTGTGTTAAGCAAGGGGCACGCATCTCCCGGGCTGTATGCAACCCTGGCGATCAGAGGCTTTTTCCCCGAAGAATATCTGAGCGGATTCAGGAAAATTTCTTCAAAACTTGAAGGGCATGTTCATCGTGGTGTACCGGGTGTTGAAGCATCCACGGGATCCCTGGGCCAGGGAATAGGTATTGCAGTCGGAATGGCCCTTGCAGGAAAATTGGACAGAAAAACTTACCATGTTTATGCAATCATAGGAGACGGTGAACTTCAGGAAGGAAGTGTATGGGAATCATTCATGGCAGGCCATAAATATTCCCTTGACAACATGACTGTTATACTGGACAGGAATCGGGTCCAGCTTGATGGATTCACAAACGACATAATGCCCCAGAACAACATAAGGGAAATGGTCTCCTCCTTCGGATGGGAGGTTATTGAGATAGACGGCCATAATTATGAGGAAATAATAGGGGCGGTTGAGAATGCTAAAAACTTCAAGGGGAAACCAACATTCATTCTGGCAAACACCGTGAAGGGGAAAGGCGTAAGTTATATGGAGAATAATCCAAAGTACCATGGAAGCCCACCTGCAAACGATGATGAATATGAGAGAGCCCTCAGGGAACTTTCAGGTGATGTTCCATGACAAGCGAAAGCCTCAGAGACACCTACGGTGAGGAACTGAAAAAACTTGGCTCTATCCACAAGGAAATTGTGGTGCTGGACGCAGATCTGTCATCTTCCACAAAAACAGCTTCCTTCGGAAAGGAATTCCCGGACAGATTCTTCAACATGGGAATTTCGGAACAGTCAATGGTTTCCGCTGCCGCTGGGCTGGCTCTTTCAGGAAAGAAGGTTTTCGCATCAACGTTTGCAGTGTTTCTGATGAGAACCTATGAACAGTTAAGGCAGTCAATCTGTTACAACAATGTTTCAGCAAACTTTGTCGTCACCCATGCCGGGATAACGGTTGGCGAGGATGGCGCCACACATCAGATAGTTGAAGATGTAGGGATAATGGCAGGTTTGCCAAACATGAAGGTAACTGTCCCTGTAGATTCCATTGAGACCAGGTCTGTTATAGATTACCTTGTAGAGAAAGGTTCAGGGCCAAACTACGTCCGTCTCTCGCGAGAGAAATTCCCGGTTCTGAATGAACCGGATTATCAGTTCAGGCCAGGAAAGTCAGTAACATTTCTGGATGGATCAGATATAACAATCATAGGAATGGGCGTTATGGTATCCTTTGCCCTGAAGGCCGCGGAGGTTCTTCGGGGAAGGGGAATATCAGCCAGAGTCATTAACATGTCATCAATCAAACCAATAGACAGGGGCGCTGTTCTGAAGGCTGCCAGAGATACAGGCAAAATTGTTACTGTAGAGGAGCATTCCATCTATAACGGTCTGGGAAGCCGGGTCGCTGAAATTGTTTCAGAGGAATACCCTGTGAAGGTGGCACGCCTTGGAATGAATGATTCCTTTGGCAAATCCGGGAAATCATGGGAGCTTTTCGAATATTTTCATATGGGAGTTGATGATATGGTGAAGACAGCAGAAACATGTTTCAGGGAGGAACCTAAATATGAAAATATTTCTTGATACTGCAAGTGTAAAGGAAATTCAGGAAGGCGTGGATCTTGGCCTGGTTGACGGAGTGACAACAAATCCTACCCTTGCCGCCAAAGAGGCAAAGGGTGGAAAGACATTCAGCGATATTGTAAAGGAGATACTGAAGATCACTCCTGGGCCAGTTAGTGTGGAGGTAGTTGCTACCGATCTGGATGGTATGCTTAAGCAGGCTTCCAGAATTTCACAGCTGGGGTCCAACGCAGTTGTTAAAATTCCCATGACCAGGGAAGGTCTGAAAGCGATTAAGGTGTTGAAGGAGAAAAGGGTTGCAGTAAACTGCACTTTGATATTCAACTCTCTTCAGGCGCTTTTTGCTGCTAAAGCGGGGGCTGAATACGTCTCTCCATTTGTAGGAAGGCTTGACGACATTGGGCAGGATGGCATGCAGATCATTGAGGAGATAAGGGCGATTTTCAACAATTATAAGATTCAGACAAACATACTGGTGGCGTCCATAAGGAATCCTGTTCATGTATTGAGATCAGCAATCATCGGTGCAGACGTAGTAACAATGCCATACGATGTTCTGATGAAGCTCCCATCGCATCCCAAGACAGATGAGGGGCTTGCAAGATTCCTGGAAGACTGGAAGAAAGTCTCACCGGATGGCTCTTTCCCGCTCTAAATTTTTTTAATCTTAAATAAAAAATCAATAAACCCTTACCGTTTCAAGGTTTCTAAGGGCAATCGCATCTATTCCGAATTTTGACCTTATCTGTTTTGCAAAATCCACTGCTTTGTCCGCTTCACCGTGGTTTACAAGGATCTTGTGCGGCTTCGGCTGCATGGTTGCAATGTAAGACAGTAATTGTCTCTTATCAGAATGGCCAGAAAATCCCTCAGCAGTTTCTACAGCCATCTTGATCTGGAATTTGTTCTGCTTTCCACCCTCGCTGAGAGAGATTTCCGGCGCGCCCCTCTGGATTCTTCTGCCCAGGGTCCCATCTGCCTGGAATCCCACAAACACGAGGGCATTCTTCTCAGATGCGCACCATGTTTTGAAATACTCCATTACAGGGCCTCCATTCATCATACCGGAGGTGGCAAGAACAATGTTGTTGTCTGAAGAATCGCAGATTTCCTCTCTCTGTTTCCTGGTTTCAACTCTCTTGAAAATGTTGCTTAAAAATGGATTCTCTCTCTTTACCATTATGGATTCCCTGAGGTTTCTGTTAAGGTATTCAGGGTATGCCGCATGAATTGCAGTTGCCTCCATTATCATGCCATCAAGATACACAGGGACGTTTTTTATCTGGCCGGTTCTGACAGCCTCTTCAAGGACAAGCATGACCTCCTGGCTTCGTCCTACAGCAAATACAGGGATCACCACAGATCCTCCCCTGTCAAATGTTCTGTTAATGATGTCGACCAGTGCCATTGAGGCCTCGCCTCTTGGATGGTGGTAATCCTCTCTTCCAGCATAAGTGGATTCTGTCATGAAGGTTTCCACTCTTGGAAATTTATTATTTGCAGGGTTGAAGAGCCATGTTCTCTCAAATTTCACGTCACCGCTCAGCACTATATTGTAAAGTCCCTCCCCAATGTGAAGATGCACAGAGGCAGATCCAAGTATGTGTCCTGCGTTGTAGAATGTCAGCCTCATGTCTCTTGTTATATCTGTGGTTTCGTTGTACCTCAGAACAATTGATCTCTTTAACGCCTCTCGGACATGTTTAGATTCGTAAGGCCCTTTATGTCCCTCCACGTGAGCAACCTTTATGTAATCGTTTTGCAAAAGCGCCGAGAGGTCTCGCGTTGGAGGAGTCATGTAAACAGGCCCCTCGTATCCGTATTTGTAAAGTATTGGAAGAAGCCCTGAATGATCAAGGTGAGCATGAGTCAGTATAACTGCATCAAGAGAGGAAAAAGGCTGTATCTCGGGAGCATAAAGATATGGCGCACTCTCCCAGGGTTCATCTTCAACATCATTAACATTCATCATTCCGCAGTCAACAAGAACTCTGGAATTTCTTGTAGAGACAAGGGTTGCGCTTCTTCCTACCTCCCTGTGCCCTCCAAGTGCAGTGATCCTTATCCAGTTCTCCCCGGGGTTTAGAGGAATATTCAGTTTCTCACCCAGGTTATGCAGGAACTGTTTTCTTTCCTGCTTTACCTCTCTGAGAAATTCCCTCATCTCCTTCACTGTTCTTGAATGCATGGGGGGTGCTCTGACAAATCTTGGTGACCATTTGGTCTGTTCCTTAATCTGGGCAACATAATCCTGGTTCTTCGCCGTTACTATTGATGGTTCATCCAGCTCGATGATTACCTCTCCTGTGTCAGGTTCAAAATAAGCATCCTTGAATCCAGCTTCTTCCGGTATGAGCTCCTCTATTATCTTCAACGCATCTTCTTCAGGAGACATTATGGAGGGGTCAGGCCTCAGGAATAGTCTGCGTCTGATCTGCTGGGCTATCTGTTTCACAACATCCTCCCCCTTGGAAAACAGATCCAGGTTCTTTGTATATGCTACAATATTTGGGCCCTCATAGTCAATCTCTGTTATCTGGTTATCCGGAAACAGCTTATCAAACAGGCTCCTGGCCTCAGAAAGGTAATCCCTGAAAGACATCTAATGACCTTTAAATAAAAAATTAAAGGGAAAGTTTCAGCTTTTTGATTCTTTCTAGAACCTCTTCTTCGGAAAGCTGGACAAAACCGTTTTTCTTGTCTATCACTGCAACATCAATCATTCCACCAGATGCGGAATCTCTTGACTTTGCAGCTGTTATTCCCCTCAGAGCTAGCTCTATTCCAGAATCAACGCTCATTTCCTTTGAAAATCCGTTCTCAAGAACTCCATAAACGTAAGGGGAACCTGACCCAGTACTTACGTAAACATCCTCAACGGACCCTCCGGCTGCATCAACGGAGAAAATGTGTGGTTTTTTGTCTACTCCGCCTATAAGTATCTGCACCATGTAAGGATAATACTTTGATTGATTCAGTATGTTTGAAAGAAGGGTCGCTGCAGCCTCTATGGGCATATTGACTCTCCTCTGAAGTCTGTAAAGTTCAAGCTCTGCAGACATATATCTCACAAGTACCTGAGCGTCCCCAACCAGACCTGCAATTGTCATTGCTGCATGAGTATCTATCTGGTGCAGCTTTTTGCCGTCCTTGTGAGCTATAAAGTGCTCCATGGTCACACGCCTTTCTGTTGCCATAACGACGGCATCCTTGACTGTTATTCCAACAGTCGTGGTTCCTGTCTGCATTAATTTCTGATCCATATGTTCACTTCCTAAAACATATCCTGTAGCCAGATCGCTTAATTAGTATTTTGCATCATGCATTGATACATTCAGTCTGAAAATACTGTATAACCAATGCTTCACATCTGCTCTATACAGGAAATCAGCCTTGAATAGCATAATGCAGCTACTGGCATCCTTATATGCTCTGAATGGAATTAAACTTTTCCCATACCAAAATTGTGGACAGGTTTACGGCCTCTTCATTTGAATTATTAATAAAAGAGGGTTCTAATTTACCAATTTAGGAAGAAATTAGTGATCAGTTGATCAACGAAGTATTATCAGAAAATTATTTTTCACTATAACATTGCTTTATATTTATGAGAAATTGATCTTTAGGTTTTCAAATGTTAATATCAGAATCTTATGGAATTGAATTATTTGGTATAATTCTCTCAAATGATAGGTAATATAGAAGTTATCAATCAAATTTCTAAGTTAAATGGAGATGTTTTTGACTAAAAACTTACATTATATTTATATACTAGTAAGAGAATATTGGTCTATGGCGCATTCTGTGGAAAAAAAAGGAAACGCTATTAGAAGCAGTTGCATTTTTCATTATAATCATATTTTTAGCATCTATGATGGTCTCCAGTAACAATTTATATTTAAATCATCAAGCAAATATGAAAACAATGTCTGAAATACAAAATTCAACAGAACAAAGTGCTAATAATTCCTCACTATATTTTGGTG
Organism: Thermoplasmatales archaeon UBA447; assembly: GCA_002503205.1. Lineage (GTDB taxonomy): Archaea > Thermoplasmatota > Thermoplasmata > Thermoplasmatales > Thermoplasmataceae > UBA447. The sequence continues at coordinate 40,858 of DARE01000066.1, forward strand.
GGTCAAGTCTAACTTCAGGAAATTGGGCAGGTTACGTTTCAAAATATTCTAATTTCAATTCAATTCAGGGGAGCTGGGTAGTTCAATCAATAACAACTGATTTCTCAGGAGGCCCAACTGCAGCACAATGGATGGGAATTGGTGGATTTTCAGGTACTAATTTGATACAAGCTGGAACAATTTCAATGGACACTCCTTTTTGGGGAACTTACTATAGGGCTTTTTATGAATTATACCCTCAATCTTCTCCAATATATTTGCGAATGACTGTTAAACCTGGAAATATAATAACAGCTTCTATTAGCGAAGTATCTACAAACTACTGGCATATTGAAATCAAAGATATTACAACAATAGAGTCCTATTCAGGTAATTTTTCTTTTGATCCAAATCAACAGTCCGCAGAATGGATTGAGGAACTACCTCAAGGAAGCAGCAGTCTTGCAGATTTCGGAACAGCCGAATTCGGCCCATATTTTACATCGCAGATATCAAATCTGGCTAACGGAAATCCGATTAGTTTCTATAATTACTATGATGTAACAATTGTGAATTCTTCAGGAGCTACAATGGCATATCCGTCTCCATTAGTTCCAGGTACTGGTTCTCACTCTCAACCTCCTTATTTCGATAGTTTTTCTGTTTCTTGGGTCAGAGGATCTTAAAATGTTATTAGATCACTGGATCAAATTTAATACTATATTTAGTTGTGATATGGATGCGCCCAATATTGTTTGATCTGCTTCATACCCTTAAATCTCGTACGACTGTTGGATTCTTCATCTTAGTAATATTAATCTCAATTGCAGGCGCAGCGACATTTTCGGTTTATACAATTCATCCAAGTACAAACCCTCCAAATATTTATGAAGCATATTATGTTAGCAACGATTCTTTCCACATTGTTAATTATGTTTATGATTCCTATGGAGATCCTATTTCAGGTGCCAATGTATCTTTTCGCATGTTTACAGATAATTCATATGTAAACTCAACCACTGATACAGAAGGTTATGGAAATATTACTCTAGGGCCAGTTAACATTTCGCAAACTATCAACGGATCAGAAAAATTCACGATTTTAGGATCAACTTACAATAGAAGCATCACACTGAATGTTAACGCAATTACAAATCCAGAAAATTCTGCTCCATGGGGTCCGACGTGGGGAAGTTACGATGAATACATTGGAACGTATAAAGCCGTTTCTGTGTATAATCCGAGGAACACTTATCTGAAAGACATCATTCTGTTCTATCTTGGTAAAAATGGGCAACCTTCAGGAGCTGTTAATGTATCCATAGAAGAAAGCACTCTGTCAGCAAAACCCCCTCTTATTCCAATTGGATCAGCATCCGGCTTCTACAATAAAATCTTTAAACCTAACCCCAGGAACCTTCAACAAGGCGCTTTTTACCTAGTAAAGGTGAACACTTCAAATCAATCAATCTCACTACCTTATTCAAGTGTTTCATTCCAGCCGGATATAAGTGGATTTCTTCTGGAAACTGAGTTGCCAAGCAATCAAATAGGGGTAGATGCCGCAATATCAATCAATAATATGTTTCCGGCAATTGTCGGTCTTGTATCGCTATTGATGGTATACACAAATCTTAGCAGGGTCACAAGCAGCAATGTGGTGGAAAGTATAATTTCCAAGCCCATATCTCTCAGGAAATTAGTGTTTTCCAAGTTTGTTGCAATAGACGTTTCTCTAATTGCAATGTCAGTAATTGTACCTGTGAGCATGGATCTCTATTCTATTCTCACCATAGGGTTCGCAATGCCTGAATATTACCTTATGGTGCTTATATTGGGCCTCAGTCTTTCAGCATTGTCATTTACCAGCCTTCTATTTCTTGTAAGCAGTTATATTAGGTCTATTCCTCTGTTTTTGGGAATATCAATAGGAATTGTTCTTTTCACGTCAGTTTTCTGGAGTCTGATTGTTAACTCAATTGCTCTCGATCTAACAGGGTATGCAATTAACACTCCTCTATTTGAAAGTATAGAATTGCGGAGTAGTTACTTCACGCCTAACCTTGGAATTTTGAGTTCCTATGATATACTCAGTCGTACTATACCATATTATAGCTTGTACCAGTATCATCCTACTGTTGTTACAATGATAGCGGGTGGCTTATTGTGGGTCATGATAACTCTTTTGATCTGGCTGTATAGATTTTCAAAGATAGACCAGTGACAAAGAATCAGAAATTTATATTCCCCTTATCATATTCCTCAATAATTCTGAAAAATTGATCCTCAAGTCTTTCAAACGAAATTCTGCATTCCGCTACTTCATACCCATTTTCTCTTAATTTTTGAGAAACCCTATCGATCCCACTATTATCAACTTCAGGATTGAATATTACAATCATATCCTTTTGGATAGAGACCTCACCAAATTCGCTCAGCAAATCAACCACTCGGTTATTCTGTTTATCCAATCTGAGGCGAATGACCTTTGATCCCTCTCTTAATAATTCTTTTTTTTCCAGTATTCTGATTATTCTCCCTCTATGCATAATGGCAATGCTATCCGCAATTTCACTCAATTCTGTCAGAATATGTGATGAAACAAGCAGTCCTTTTCCCTGTTTCTTTGCATTGAGAATCATCCTGTTCAGAAATCTGAATCCTTCAGGATCTAGTCCATTAAAAGGTTCATCTAACAGAATATTTCCTGGATCAGCAATCATTGACGCAGCTACCATAAATCTTTTTTTCATTCCAAATGAAAATTTACTCAGTCTTTGATTCATGCTTCTTTCAAGGCCGACTAACCTCAAAAGCTCTGATGATTTAGTGAGCGCCTGATTCCGGCTTAAACCGTATATTCCACAGTAATAGCACATTAAATCAAGAGCGCGATAGCTCGTGTCAAAATTCTCATTTTCTGGGATCCACCCCACATTCCTGATCGCTGTCATGCGATCGGTGAATAAATCAACCCCGTCAATGAGTACCTTTCCTCTGTTCGGAGTCAAAACTCCACTGGCAATCTTTATAGTTGTGGTTTTTCCAGCACCATTTAGGCCGGCAAGTCCAAGAATTGTACCATCTCTAATGCATAAATTTACTGATTCGAGCACATCGGATTTACTTTTACCATATCTTTTTCTGATATCGATAAGTTCTAGCATTCTTGTCAAATAGTTACAAGCCATTCAACTTAAATATTTCACATTCAAGGTTCGACTCAAGCTGATCATGGGTATTCATATATTGTTTTAACTGGTTGAAATGGGTTAAATGACTGCTTTTCTTAGTATGGAAATTCTTTTTTCATTTAGCCAAACGATAATTAAATATCCGAGCACTATTGTAGATTCTAAGACAGCTTAACTGTTTTTTCTCCGACACATGGTAGTTTTCTTATTTGTGCTGGGAACTATTCTCTCCTAAACTATATCATGTGTCAGCAGTTTTCATATATTTTCGCATAGAGTAATACTTTGCATGAGAAATGTTTGGGTAAATGGATGAATTATAGGGTTCACAAATTGAAATATATTCTGTAACTCCGACAAGTTTCTGCCAATTTATACGAAATAATATTATCTCTGAATCCGATCATTATGCATGGTACTATATGCAAAAGACATAATGAAAGATTACAAACTCATGTTAAATGGCGATGTAACTGCCCTGGAAGCAGCCAAAATAATGAGCCAGGACCATACCGGATTTGTGATCGTGCAGAAGGACGGGAATCCCCATGGCATAGTTACAGAATGGGATTTTATTAACAAAATCATAGCTCCTGGCAAGGATCCAGCGCAGGTAAGGTTGAATGACATAATGACAACTCCATTGCTTTCAGTTACACCTAAGACTCCAACAGATCAGCTTACAGTGATGATGAGCAAGCAGGGAGTAAGAAGGGTTATTGTACTTGAAAATAACAAGCTGATTGGTGTTATCACTTCAAGAGATGTTCTGAGGATTTTTAAGGACTACATGGATAATCTCTCTGATGTAATTGCTAGATTCGGCAATTTCTAAATTTATTTAGTAATTGTATCCATACATTCAGTGTTCACAGATTTTTCAGGCACTTCAGGGCAGGTTGAGTTACCATTGAACGCAGTCATTGGGGTGACTTACTCCGCCACCGCATTTGCAATACGGGCAAGCATGCGGGAAGATATTCCCACAAACGAAGGGTTCTATTCCGTTCTTGATGTTTTCGTTCCGAAGGGGTCTCTTCTAAATCCTGAAAAACCCTATCCAGTAGCAGGAGGAAATGTTGAGACCACACAAAGGATTGCTGACGTTACCCTGCATGCCCTTAGCAAATGCCTTCCGGGCAGAATCCCCTCAGCTTCTTCAGGAACAATGTTCAATGTTATGATGGGTGGAAAAAGGGAAAATGTGGGATACTGGTCATATTATGAAACAATTGGCGGAGGCAATGGAGCCTCAAGGTCAAGAGATGGCCAATCGGGCATACACAGCAACATGACAAACACGCTAAACACCCCTATTGAAATAGCTGAGCGCGAATATCCATTCTTCTTCACCTCCTACTCCATAAGAAGGAATAGTGGAGGGAAAGGACTAAGAAAGGGAGGTGACGGGATCATCCGTTCATTTGTTGTAACGAGAGACTGCGAAATTTCAGTGATAGCGGACAGGTTCAGGAATAGGCCATACGCACTGGAATATGGAGAGCAAGGGAAGCCTGGTGCGATATTTATTAAAAGGGACAACAAGAAAAGAAGATATGGAAGCAAATTCAGCGAAATCCTGAAAAAGGGGGATGAGGTAATAATATTGACCCCTGGAGGTTCAGGTTATGGTGATAAAAAAATCGCAAGGGTACGTCGTGAAACCAGCATCCATATCACCTGAATATTTCCAGAAATTTTTCTGTATGTCGGATCGAAAGAAGAAAGTTATCCACTGACACGCTTTCGTTAGGTGCATGTGCTCTGGATTTATTGTCTCCGACACCAATTGCGCTGACAGCCTCCTTTATTCCAAGATTCCTTGTGAAAAGTGCCATTGGCTGAGTCCCAGGTGAATTGATCATCACTATGGGCTCCTTTTTATAGACATTTTTTGCAGATTCAATCATGGCTCTGGAGATCATTGAGTTAACGGATGTTCTGACAGGATATTCAAGGCCAAGATGATTGATGGTTCCTTTAAACCCATTTTTCCTGAGGGCATCCATAAATGAATGGTATACTTTTTCCGGGTCCTGGTCAGGTACAAGCCTGAAATCAACCTTTGCGGAAGCCTTTCTGGGAGTAACTGTTTTCGAGCCCTCTCCTGCATATCCGGAATATATCCCATCAATATTGAAAGTTGGGCTGCAGAAAAGAGACCTGACCAGTGAGTCCCTTCCCTCATGTTTGAGATACTTGAGGCCAAATGACTCTTTGAATGTCTCCTCATGAAACGGGTAATCCTCAAGCAATCTTTCCTCCTCAGGCGAAAGTGGCTTTATGCTTTCGTAGAATCCCGGTAAGAGAACACTATCCTTTTCATATAGTGCCGATAGGTGCTTTACTAGATTCCATGCTGCATTGGGGGCTATGGAGGCAAATGATGAATGCATGTCCGAATCTGCTATTTCTTCCTCCAGCTGGGCATATACCAATCCCTTAACTCCAAGTGAAACAATGGGCCTACCATCCTCACCCAGAGTACTCCCCTCCATTATCACAGCATCTGAAGAGAGCAATTCTCTGTTTCTGTTTACAAATTTCTCCAGCGATGGGTTTCCAATCTCCTCTTCCCCTTCATAAATTATCTTAAGGTTGACGTTGATCTTTCCACTTTTAATGGCATTAATCATTCCAAAAAGCCTTGCCACAAGGGTTCCCTTATTGTCAGAGGCCCCCCTGGCATATATCCTACCATCTCTGATTTCAGCCGAAAATGGATCTGAGTTCCATTCATCAACTGGATCAACCGGTTGCACATCATAGTGGTTATACACAAGAAGTGTCCTCTTCTTTCCAAGATTGAGGTTTCCCGAGACAACAGGGTGGCCATCTGTTTCCAGCACATCTGCGCTGAATCCATTCGATATCAGAAGATCTCGAAGAAAATGGGCAGTTTCTCTTATTTCTCTATGCTCAGCAGATATTGTGCGGAACCTTAACAGTTCTCTATAGGTTTCTACGAATCTCTCATTTTGTGTCAATTCAAAATCACCTCTTTTCCAGATTTGAAAACATGACTGACATTTAGTACCTCATGAATGTCTTCTGCCGGATTTCCAGCAAAAGATACGAAATCAGCTGGGTAACCAGGAGCAATAATACCGGCTCTGTGGCCAAGTTTTGCGAAATTGCCGGTAGCAGCTCGAAGGGCCTCTATGTTGGAAAGTTTGCCAACCTGAGTCAGGAGGATCAACTCCATTGCATTTTTGCCAATATCTATATCCCTGCCTGTGAGAAATCCAAGATCAGTACCGGCTAGAATGTTTATCCCTATCCTGTTGGCAGTTGGTAAGACTTTAGATATATTCTGATGAAGTGATTCATTTTTTTCCAAACCCCATGAGCTAACTCCAAGTTCCTTCCCGTATTTAGTAATGAGTGTTTGAATTGACAATGTTGGCGTTAGTGATACACCTCTTTCTGACATGAGATTCAGTGTATCCTCAGTTAGCATTGTGCCATGTTCAAGAGTTCTAACACCACCTAATACGGCGTTTCTTGCCCCAACGTTACCATGCGCATGTGCAGCCACATAGGTTCCAGCCTTCTGTGCCTCTTTCACTATGGATTGTATCTCATCCACTGTGAACTGTTCCTGCATGGGTCCATCCCTGTGCGAGAGCACTCCTCCAGTCGAAAATATCTTTATGAAGTCAGAACCTCTTCGCAAAACAGTTCTTGCACCTTTTATGCAGGAGTCTATACCATCGCATATTTCTGTCAGTTTCATCTGTTTGTAGATGTCAATCGGGATTGTGTGCGAAAACTCTCCATGTCCAAACGTCTGGCTCAATGTGGTACCAGCTGCAAAGATTGTCGGACCAGGTATTATATTATTTTTAACAGCTTCCCTCAGAAAGACAGAATTTGTGTTTCCGCAATCCCTGACAGAAGTAAATCCTGCCTTTAGAAGTGATTTTAGCCATGGGATGGCGTTCAGCATTAACTCCTCTGGATGCTTTGAAAATATCTCATTAAGAAGATTCCCAGAAGAAGCACCGGAAAGGTGAATGTGAGCGTCAATCATTCCAGGCATGAGAAACTCATCTCCTAGATCAATGAGGTTATCCCCGTTAAGGTTGTTTCCTACTTTACTTATTATTCCATCTCTTATTTCTATCTGATTAGCCTCTAGAATATTTTTTCCATCAAAGATAACTTTGGCTTTCAAAATAGTTTTCATGAACTCAAAAAACATTACATTACTATAAATTTTATTAATCCTAATTTCAATAAATTAATGGGAATCTTAGAAGGAATACACTGTTTAGGATTAGAAAAATGGAGGAAAAGAGATGGATTTAGTTAGCAAGTAATTTAATCATTTGCCATTCTTAATGGTATTCCGGGACATTGTTCCGGGTCACTATCTTTTTGATTGAAATACTTACGGGATTTCAACTTAGTTTGATGGGTTCGATATTATCCTCATACTACCAACAATTCCGACCTCTTTGGCGCTTAAAATATATTAAACGTGCGGAAATCGATATACGACTTACTGACTTGATAATGTCCACCACGGTTTAATGATTTTCATGGTTAAGCGAAACCTTTAATTTTGGAATTAAAATAAAGTTTCAACTGGATTTTATATCTGTTATAACGATAGTATTTCAGCGTTAGGAAATAGTAGATAAATTACAAATTGAAGCTTTCTTACAGAATAGAAAATAGATGCTCTTTTGAAAGCGATAGTCATAGGTCAACATATTTTACTAAAATAATCCAAATTCTGCTTAAGTATTCATAATATTAGTGTTTTGTCCTGCCATGTCAATTAATTTATATACAATGAGTGAGATTACCTAGCATGGAGGAGGTAATATGTCTCAAACGGTAATAGAGGAAGCCAGAAGCCTGAAAAAGCTGATTATGCTGGCTGCTGTAGTGGCTGTTGGAATGTTCTTAGTGGGTTTTGACTCTGATTTGTTTCTGTTTGGAGGCACTTTTATTCTAAAGATAATACATGTGAATCCGATTTTGCTGGGAATAACTGCTACCGGCTTTTCTGCTGGAATTGCAATTTTCAGCGTGATTGGGGGGTTTATTTTCGACAAGATATCTGCCAGAAACGGAATAATAATTTCCCTGGGAATAATTTCAGTATTTTCAGCATTAACCGGCTTTGTTACAAACGAATATGAACTTGTAGTTTACAGGTTCCTCGTTGGGTTTGGTGTTGGAATGATTCAGCCTGAAATATCTGCTTTCTTGGGTGATATGAGGCCAAAAGAGCGCGCGACACTTATTGCCAGTGCAGGGGTAATGTTCAACCTTGGGCTTGCGATTGCTCCATTGGTATTTGCCAACTATTCTTCACTGAAGACGTTTGACATACCCTTCGTTATAGCTGGAATAACTGGATTGATTCTCATTGTGCTGACCATTTTAATAGTTCCAGCCACGTATAAAATTCAGGAAAAACCCAAGAAAGGCATTCTTGGCAACATGAACCGTTCCCTAATACTGGCATCCCTTTCATACTTTTTCTTTGGAATCGCATTTTTCGCGTACGAATCGTATTTTACACCTTACATGATAAGCAGTGGAATCAAGGAATCAACTGCTGCTGTTATCTTTTCACTATTCGGTTTTGCCGGAATAGCATTTGCATATCCAGGAGCAATTGTAGGGGACAGATTCATGAACAGGAAATATGTGACACAGATCGGTGCAGCATCAATCCTAATTGCAACGGTAGTAATGTTTGGAATAATTTTGACTCCTTTTATTGCGATAATTGCTGTGGTACTATTTGGAGGCGGATATGCCGTATATGGTAATATACAGGCTTTCAGCCAGGAAAGTGTTGAGGATCAGTGGGTAGGGACGGCCGTGGGCTTCCTATTTTTAATATTTAATATAGGAGCTATGATAGGTGGGCCATTAATGGGCAGCCTTATCCCATCGCATGGGTATGTCGTGGCAGGGGTGTTCGCTTTGATAATTCCAATGGTGGCAAGCCTATTGCTAATGAGTCTTGCCCCAAAGGTACGCAAGAGGTCAGATATTGCACAGGCTTCAGTATCGGCTGGGAGGTAAAACTGAATGGTTCTGGATTATGAGGAAGCGTCAAAAATAACTAAGAGGCTGGTTCCACTACCTGAATCTGTCTCAAATCTTGCGGATGAAATAATCAATCTTTCAAATTTTATCCATTCAAACCCTGAACTTGGAAGTGAGGAATTCCTTAGTGTGAAGTATTTTTTGAATCTCCTTAAAAAGCTTAATGTGAATATTGAGGAGAATTATCTTGGCATGGAAACCTCTTTCAGGGCAAGTTTTGGAAAGGGAAAACCTAAGATAGCTATTCTTGCAGAGTATGATGCGCTTCCAATCGGGCATGCCTGTGGCCATAACATTATTGGGGCATGGGCTTATGGCGTTTTCACTTCTCTGATAGGTGAAGCAAAGAAGGGTTCAATATATCTAATTGGAACTCCAGCTGAGGAGGGTAGGGGCAAATTTGCATCAAGCAAAGTGAGAATAGCACCTGAGCTCGTCAAAGAAGGATTTGATGCTGTATTCACTGTTCATCCTGGAGGTGAGTGGGAGGTTGGTGGGCACCTTCTCGGAACAGTAAGATATTCATTTGTCTTCAAAGGGAAAAATGCTCATGCAGCCGCCTCTCCTGAAAAGGGGATTAACGCCCTGGATGCTGCAGTTTCTTTTTGCACAAATTTCAGGATGCTTCACGGAATGCCGGGTCGTCATCACCATGTGGTGCTTAGTGCCATAATAAAGGATGGAGGAACAGCACCAAACATTATACCAGGAAGAGCAGAAGTATGGGCCGACGCCCGCTCTGAGGATGAAAAATTCCTCTCGGAAATTGAAGAAAAAATCATAAGAATAGCAAAGACCGCCGCGGAGATGCATAATTGTGGACTTGAATATTCTCAGCTAATTCCTAGGCTGAGCCCTAGAAAGCCGGATCAATATCTTGACAAAATTTACTATAATAACGGAGTTAAGTATCTCGGAGATAATCTGAAACCACCAGATATTGCGTACAGATCAATGCCAAGAGCCTCCTCTGATGTTGGGAATATCTCCCAACTTATCCCCACAGTACATCTCGGGATTAAGATAGGTCCTTTAGGTTTGCCCGGGCATTCAGAAGAAATGAAATATTTTGCCTCTGCGGAAGAATCCAAGCAGGCTTTACTCACTTCTGTGGCGATAGGCCATGATTCAATTCTCGATTACATTGAGAATTACTGACTCGTTCTGAATAACTCTAAAATTTATTGCTTGGATAACTCACATTTTTCGTACAATTCATTTTATATTTATCACAGTAGTCGAAGAAGAAAATGTGAGTTGTAAGTATGGTATCCTAAATTGATTATGCCGCTATTTGTATAAGTCTGAAAAAGTAATCTGACATCATATCAAATCAAGAGGCGTTTAGATATTGCATTAAGAACTTCAACTCCTGGTCCAAGGGCTTCCTCATCTATGTCGAATTCAGGGCTGTGGTTCGAAGCAATGATTCCCTTATCCCTGTTTGAAGTTCCAAGTCTATAGAATGCTCCCTTTTTCTTTTGCAGATAATAGCCAAAGTCTTCTCCACCAAGCATCTGTCCAGTTTCAATGACTTTCTTTTCTCCTATTATTTTAACGGCCTCATCATGGACGATGCCTGTTATTTCCAAGTCATTCTTCATTACCGGGTAGCCATATTCAAATTTATATTCGTACGAAATTCCAAGAAACGATTTCAGCCCTTCAAGAAGTGATTTTATTTTAGCTTCGGCACTTTTTCTATCTTCTTCTGTGACAGTCCTGACGGTTCCGGAAAGCTGAACATTGTCAGCAAGCACATTATGTCTGTATCCTCCATTGATGGTGCCCACCGTAATAGCCGCAGGGGATGTTTGAGGTAGAATTCTAGCTCTTACGGCCTGAAGAGATGTTACAAAGAGGGAAGCAGCGTAAATGGCGTCTATTCCCCCCTCTGGTCTGGAGCCATGTCCCCCCTTCCCCTGTATCGTTACGAAAAAAGTATCAGAATTTGCAGAAACTGGCCCTGATCTGTAACCAATATACCCAGCAGGCAGCTGGCTATCGACGTGTTGGCCTATAACATAATCAACACCATCAAGAAGCCCCTCCTCTATCATCCTGACAGCCCCACCTGGTGGTGCTTCTTCCGCGGGTTGAAAGAATACTCTGATTCTTCCGTTGAAATTTTTACCTTCAGAAACTAGAAGTTTGGAAAGGCCAAGCACCATTGCAGTGTGTGCATCGTGGCCACATGCATGCATGACACCTTCATTTTTTGACCTGTATGTCTTACTGTTGTTTTCAGTAACTGGAAGAGCATCTATATCTGCCCTAACTCCTATGGTTTTACCATTGTTTTTTCCAATAATATCAGCGTAAACGCCTGTACCTGCTATCTTAACAGGATTTAGACCCATTGACTTTAGTTCGGAAAGAATTTTTTCCTGAGTCTTAAATTCTTTGAACGAAAGCTCGGGGTTTTCATGGAAATATCTTCGCATTTCTATAGTGTAGTCTACTATAGCTCTATCCATGATATTCTATAACATGAAATACTATAATACTTTAACAGTGAATTGGTTGTGCATTTCCTTTATTGTTCTCTTGTTAAATCAGCATAATCAGGATATATGTACTGAAATAGACCCAATATAGGACTAAATAAGAGAGTTTTTTTGAATTAAAATTTCAGAATATGCCTCTGTAAAATGAGTCCTTCATTTCTGATATATCTCCGCTATATTCCTACTGACCGGGGCTATGAATTACCTAGTTAAATATCTACTATATTGATTTAAATTATTATTGAAGATAGAATCCAGTGAAAATTGTATTAATAAGTCATTTTAAATTATGATGGCATCCTATGGTGGTCGATCTTAAATAGGCTAAATATGTTCTATTTTGCATTTACCCTACAATATGCTCATCTGGTTAATTCATGGACTAGGAGCTGGTACCTTCTATATAAACCTCTTAGGCATGGAAATTTGTGCCTCGATCAGTCTTTTCGAAAAGAATGAGAGATTTTATGGCTTATTAAGAAATATGTATGTGAATATGGACATCAGATCTTTGGTGTCGCCTGAACAGTATTCCCTGAAATTATTGGGTTCTTCTTTCCACATAAGCTCTATCGCCTTGTTAACTGGCATACCTTCCCTTTTTGTGAGGTACTTGCTCCTTTGCAGTTTCAGATCCTGGTATCTTGGATGTATTACAACCTCTGAAAGTTTTCTCAGTCTGTAATCTCCATCAAATTCGTAGAGATCATCCGCAATAACATACATCATATCAAGCAAATAAGAAGTAGAAAGGATTCTCTTTAGATTCCATAACTGCTTTGAATAACTTCTCCTGTTCATCTTAATACGAATAAGCGGTACATCATATCCGGAATGGTTGTACCCTATAATTATGGACGGATTAAGGTCTCTCATCTTTCTGTCAAATTCTTTCAGTATTCTGTCCTCCTCATCTATCGTATTATCTTTAGCTATCAATACCTCGGTTCTCAACTCACTAATGTCAAAATAGCTGATTGAAACTGCAATGATCCTTTCTCCAGTAAGAAAATCGGCTGGGGTGTCAATCAGTGTTTCAAGGTCAATGGCAACAACGCTATCCATCCGATTCCCGTGCGTTATACTGTTAACGAGGCTCCTGTAATCCATGATATTTTACCCTTGTTTAATCTATTAGAGAGAATATCTGGAAGATTTAAAACAGTTCCAGCCATTACCTTCTATGAGATTTGCACAGAGAGATTATTTCGGGAGGAAAGTTAACAGGGAAAGCCTGAAGAATATTATAATGGATTTTTTCACTGAGGAAGGATTCCGCGTCAAATGGTTCTCACATCCTGATGGCTTTGTTATACAGGCGCATAAAGGGGGTGTTTTCCGACCTATATTGGGAAAGGATGGCGCATTCACTCTTTCAGTTGAGGGAGACGAGATAAACTACAAGGTGAGAATAGGAATTGCAAAATGGATGGAGGCACAGAACCAAAAAAAGATAGAGAACATTCTTCACCACCCATCAACAGAATACTTTGAAATTCCAGAATCACTCTGGACCTATGAAATGGAGCACCATCTATGGCACTATCTGGAGACACAGATAGATCTTGGAACCATCTGATCTATCTCCATTTGTTGCCAGTAATTCTTTCATACATTGTGGAGTAAAGCTGTGAAGTTTTTTTCACCATTTCAGGTGGCAGCTCCGGGATCGGCGGCTCAGGTAGGTTTCTCTCTCTAGCATCGTACAATTTTGTATGATGGCCTGTGGATCTGTAATACTGCCTGACAAACTCCTTGCTGAGTTCTGTTATTCTACCATTCTCAAAGTCCGATTTTTCCCAGAATCTGTCCTCATCCACTGTGCCGAATGTATCTATCAGGACAGGCTCTCTGGAAGGCCCAAAGGCAAACTCCTTCTTACCATCAACATGGATCAGGCCCCTTTTCTCAACTTCCCTGGAAATTCTTCTGTCGACAAGCAGAACAGCCTCCTGTATATCTCTAAGTTCTGACTTAGACATTCCACCAATGTCAACCACATCACCAGTCTTTAAGGGCCGATCAAATTTCTCAAACTTTGTTGTAACCTCGAAGAATGGATCATACAGTTCTTCACCATATTCTGGCATGTGTTTCAACCCAACTTCCTCGGGCTTGACCTGACCTTTTTTCAATCTGTCATAAAGGGTTCCGGCCACGAAATATCTCATTATAAACTCCAGTGGAATCACAAACTCAACCTCATATGGATTCCCCTTGCCTTCCGGAACAAAAAATTTCTTCACCCTCATCTCAGTGGGAGAGGGAGTTTCGATGTAGTGTGTGGAAAGGTTACTGGTTTCCTTAACAAGGTTGAACCAGAAAGTCGAGGTTCTGCAAAGAGATTCCCCTTTTCCTGGTATGCTGTCAGGAATGATCTGGTCAAAAACAGAAATCCTGTCACTGAACTTGAAGAGAAGTGTTTCACCCTCATCATACACGTCCTTTACCTTGCCCACTCTGATAGGTTCCACGTACCTTCAGTCAATTTACCTAGTTAAATTCTTCAGTATAAGTAATCCTTTTCAAACAATGGTGAAATGCTTAACCGATCCTGATATACCATATCGTTGGCCGATAAACCATTACTTGACAGGAAAGTACTTGAAAGGATAATTAAAAACGAATCTTACCGCGATAAAATAAACTCAGAAATAGACAGGGCTATGGACCTTATTGATGCTGGTCACTCAGGTAGGAGCCTTATTGACCAGGTCAGCGGAGGAAAGAATGAAAAAGAGTCAATTATTGAGCTTGCACGATCAAGGATCAGTGCCAGAGGGCGCTTCAGGTCCTGGAATCGGCTCTGGATGGATTCATTCAGCTCAAGATATGCTACTCCCGAATCAGTTTCCATCCACAGAGCTGAACGCATATCTGAAAGGAAAGTTGTTGATTTAGGCTCCGGGGCAGGCATCCAGGCAATTTTCCTGCAGAGTCATGGCGGAAACGAAGTAACCGGAATAGAGGTTGACTATAATCGCTATCTCCTGTCCAGAATCAATGCCATTGAAATGGGTGTTAAGGGGATAAAGTTCCTGCATGGTGATTTCTACACAATGAACATTGATTCTCTTATAAAACTGGGAACAGTGGTTTACTCTGATCCCTTGAGGTCAGAAACAGCCGGTCCAAAGAGTCTGCAGGATCTGAGGCCAAATCCGGAAATAGTTTATCAGAAGATTTCTCCATTAACAGGAAATTTCTGTTTCGATCTCCCTCCACATTTGCCTGTGGATTCAATTTCCATCAAAGGGGAGCTAGAATACACTTCAGTGGATGGTTTGCTGAGCCGCCTCACTCTTTACACAGGAGATCTACAGGAGTCCAGTGCCAGCGCATTTCTTCTCCCTTCCGGCAGAAAATATTCCGGAAATCCTTCCAGGTTAGAATGCCATAATGACGCTCCAGACAATTACCTGTACATGGCTGACCAGGCAATGATCCTCTCAGGCCTTCTATATCAGGTTATACAATCAGATATGTATACTGTCCATTGTGATGCAAGAAGAACAATCCTCTCATCTCATTCTTTTTTTGAAGGCTTTCCAGGTGAAATATACCATATAATAAGGGAAACAGAAATGGGAGATCTGACCAAAAATCTCAGTGAACTTGGTGCTGGAAAGGTCATTCCAAGATATTCAATAAAACCTGAAGGATACTACGCGTTCAGAAATGCAATAGAAAAGGGCTTGAATGGAAGTATGACACTATATCTTTTCAACATCAATGACAGATTCTATCTTGCTGAAAAGATGTTTCCAGGGGAAACATGATGGGTAAGGAAACAGGGTTCAGGTAAAATTGATTAAGAATTTCTTGATGCATGTTATTATACTATTCATTTATAAGGTGCCGTAATAAAATGCTTGAACTATTTGCAAAGGCTAATTTGCCAACAATGGCCGGAAACTTTGTAATCTATGTTTTCAAGAATGATGAAAATAAGGATCACGCAGTGATAGTCAAAGGAGATGTCAAATCCAGGCAGGATATACCAGTCAGAATTCATTCCGAATGCCTGACAGGCGATGTTCTGGGATCAAGAAGATGTGACTGCAGGGATCAGCTGATCAAATCCTTAGTATATCTGGGTAAGCAGGACTACGGGATGCTCATTTATCTGAGACAGGAGGGCAGAGGCATAGGATTGCTGAACAAGATCAAAGCATACAGCCTTCAGGATCAGGGATATGACACGGTTGAGGCAAACGTTCAGCTTGGCCTGCCAATTGACCAGAGGGAATATTCATTTGCTGTTGATGTTCTGAAATATTTCGGAATTCATTCAATTAAACTCATGACCAACAATCCCGCGAAAATAGATTTTCTTGCAAAGGCCAACATAACTGTCAGTGAAAGGATCCCAATAAGGAGCGAGCCCACCGAATATGACGAATTCTATCTTTCCACAAAGAAGACCAGGATGGGGCATCAGCTCTAAGAATTGCAGCACCTTACACCTATTGACTTTTGAGCCACAGTCCTTTTAAATATTTTTTCTCTATATTCATCTATGGGAAGAGTTTACAGCATTACCTCCCCCGCACCAAAGGGGGGTATTTCTTACAAGCAGATTACAGTGGATTACGAGAATATGCCCGTAATCCTTAAACCCATATATACCGGAATATGCGGAACCGACAGAGGGATAGTGAAAGGTTCGCTTAACTTCGCATACTGTCCTCCTGGATACAGTGACCTTGCACTTGGCCATGAGAGCATATGCAGAGTGATATCCGCAAAGAGCAACAAATACGGAATTAGATCAGGAGATATTGTTGTCCCTATTGTAAGGCGCCCAGGACAATGCCTGAACTGTATCACAGGAAGAAGTGACAATTGCAGCGACGGTGATAAACATGAGGCTGGCGTTACTGGTATGCACGGATTCATGAGGGAAGAGTTTGGAGATTCTCCTGAATATCTTCTTAAAGTTTCATCAGACACCATGAAGGAGGTGGGTGTGCTTACAGAGCCTCTTAAAAATGTTGAAAAGGCCTTTGAGGTATATGATCTGGTATCCAGACGATCCATATCGACTGACAGGTTTGGCTCACTCAGTGAGAAGAGGGCCATTATCATAGGCACGGGAAGTGAGGCATTCCTTTACGCCCTTAAGTGCAGGGATTACGGTTTTCAGACACTGATAACAAACAGGCACCCTATCGATGATCTGAAATTGAAATTTCTGGACACCGCAGGAGTGCAGTTCTTCGACTACACAAAGGAGCACCAAGATGAGTCAGGCTGGGACCTTGTCATTGATACCAGCGGCGACCCGGGGACAATAATGAGGTTCCTGAGAAAGACGAACAACAATGGAAATGTTATACTGTTCGGCACAAACGGAAGTGCCCCAGCCACAGGCATAGACGGCCAGGATATTGACCACATAATAGAAAGAAACATATTCCTGATAGGATCGGTAGATGGTGCCAGAGTCCATTATGAACTTGCCCTGAAGGATCTCGAGAGATGGAATGTACAGTATGGAGATAAGATTAAATCACTCATTACACACCGTTATTCGCCAGATGACACATCAGTGTTCACAAAGAAGGACCCGCTTGAGATAAAGAGTGTAATAGACTGGAGCAAGTGAAATTGCCGTCCATAGATATCACTCCGCTTTATAATTCAATGAGGGGGGACCTCAGGGATTTTCTCTCAAAATACTCTCTGGAAAATACTCCCCCAAAGGTTGCATTGGTAATTGTTGGTGATGATCCTGCCTCTCTTGCATATCTTAATTCAAAAAGGAGGCTTGCTGAAAAACTTGGAATTGAAGCAGATGTTGTGCAGCTTCCAAGCGATACAGGCAGGGAAAGCCTTATTAAAAAGATTGAGGAACTTTCTTCTGATAAAAACATACATGGGGTTATGGTGGAAAATACCATACCTGCAGAGGCAGGGATAACATATCCGGAGATTGTGGATCACATAACACCCTGGAAGGACCTTGACGGCTCCAATACCGTTAACATGGGCAGAACAGCCAAAGGCCTCAGTTCCATTGAACCTGCGACTGCCAGGTCCGTTATGGAGACAATGAAGTTTCTTGAGATACCAACAGGTTCTAAAATATGTATTATAAACAGGAGCATAACCGTAGGAAGGCCACTTGCAATGATGCTCCTGAACAAAAGCTTTACTCCTGTTGTATGCCACAGCAGAAGCATTGATATCAAGAGTATAACAGTCAGAAGCCCGGTTGTTGTCACAGCGATAGGCAAGGCAGGAATAATAGACAGGTCGTACCTTTCCGATGGTGCTGTTGTTATTGATGTGGGAATCAACAGCGTTGGCGGGGAAATAAAGGGCGATCTCGATCTACAGAGCATCTCAGGCACCAGTATCAGATATACTCCCGTCCCAGGGGGCATAGGAAAGCTCACTTCTCTCCTTATATTTGATAACCTCAGGCTGTCATTAAAGAGAAAACATATGTGAATGTTTACTGGACTGGCCGCTGATTATTTCCCGCCTTTAAACGCCTAAGATATTCCTACAAATTTGCAAATATGGGATGAAGAAATTCCGAGCATACATAGATAAAAAAAATTAATAATTATCTAATTATGAAGAATGCAATGCCTGAATTTTCACCTTCTTCCGCTTACAAAGAAATTTCGAATTTCCTGAAGAGGGAGATAGGTGAAAGGACTGCAATAATAGGCATTAGCGGAGGAATCGACAGTGCTGTTGTGGCCTCTCTTCTTGTCAGTTCACTTGGTAGAGAGCGGGTAACCGCAATTTTCATGCCAGATTCACGTACCACAGCGTCTGATTCGGCGGATGTTTCCAGCCTCGGTAATACATTATCAATAGATATCAGGAAAGTTGACATAACCCCTGTGGTCGGTTCATTCAGTTCACTGCTTTCTGTCAGCGATCCCAGGCTTCTTGGGAATATCAAGTCCAGAACAAGAATGATTATTCTTTACTATTTTGCAAACCTGAATAACGGTATGGTAATTGGAACTACAAACAGGTCTGAATACCTTACAGGATATTTCACCAAGTTCGGAGATGGAGCCTGTGACCTAGAGCCGATCATGCATCTCTACAAACATGAGGTGAGATCTCTGGCCTCCTTCCTCGGAGTTCCTGAGAGCATCATCAAAAAGAACCCAAGTGCCGGTTTATGGGAGTCTCAAACAGATGAATCGGAGATGGGCTTCACCTATGACCATCTCGATGCTTTTCTGGAAAGATACGAAAAGAACAGCAATTCCGCCAGACCTCTGAATGAAGAGGAGATGAGGATGCTTGATCTTATAACGGCAAGTTCCCACAAAAGAAAACCTCCTAGGTCACTACTGGACAGTGAGATCGAATGATCTCAGATTTTGCAACGCAGTACTACCAGATCAGCCTTATCCTCATTCTGGCAGCCTTTGCAATACCAATATCAAGAAAGATTGCCGTTGCTGATATCCCAATACTGATCTTTCTCGGGATCATCTTTGGGCCAATGCTGGGAATAATCAAGAGCTCATTTGCATCATCATTCCTTACAACATTTGGGGGAATTGGTATCGGGCTTCTTGGAATCATGATAATCCTTTACTACGAAAGCCACCATATGAACCTGAGAGTCTTACGGAAGCAGTTCTGGAATATTGTATCCCTGGACATAATCGGTGTTGTCGTAACTGCACTTGTCAGTGCAGCTATATTTTCCCTTGTATTCAGGGCGCCTATTTCCATCGGTTTTCTTTTTGGAGCAATAGTGGCACCTACCGATCCTGCAACACTGATCCCACTGTTCAAGAGGATCAAGATAAAGGAGGACGTATCTGGGACACTTGTGGGTGAAAGCCTCTTCAATGATCCAATATCCATAATCCTTGTTTCAATAGCCATAATATTCATAACGCCAACTTCCTCATATGTATCCTCATTTTCAGGAATTGTCTCTTTTCTTGGCCTTTACGCAGGTTCCGTAATATATTTCATAATGCAGATTTCAATTCCGGCACTGATAGGGGGTGTTATTGGTTTTTCTGTAATAATCCTCAACAGGTTCCTGAATTTTGAAAACCTCATAGTGGCCCTTCTTCTGGGTCTTGTAATACTTGAGTTTACCATATTCGAGGCTGCTGGCATAACTCCTTTCCCTGCTATAATAGTTACAGGGGCGATAATCGGGAATTTCTCCGACAAGAGCATATTCTGGAACCGGGAAGAAGTATTCCAGGAGAATCTCTCCTTTCTAGCACAGGCTCTGATTTTTCTAACACTTGGGAGCATGCTCACAAGGGTCGAAATAGGTGAATTTGCATTTATCGGCTTCGGAATGACTCTGCTCCTTCTTTTCATTTCCAGGCCGGTGGCTGTAACCATGTCCCTGGGGCTAGTTTCCGTCAAGAAGGAAAGAAGAATTCCTAGGAAGAGCATGCTATTTTATTCACTCGTCGGGCCAAGGGGGGTAGTATCTGTAGTCATGTCCACTGTCCCGTATACAGTGGGCCTGGAGACAGGGAATAAACTTCTTCTTCAGTATGGTCCTTCAATTGCTGTAATTGTCTCTTTCATTGTTCTGTTTTCCATAATACTTCAGACTATCTACGTACCATTCATTTCCAGGAGGCTGTTTGAGGGAGAACAGCAGAATCAATCCTGATCCTTTATTCCGTATTCATCAAGAACCTTTTCCGGCTCCCTCTCCATCCTCAATACCACAGAGGAGAGCTTATTGTAATCTGTTATCCCTTTTTCCCTGAGCTTTTCCAGCAGGAGTTTTCTCTTCTTTACCTGATTTAGCAGTTCCTCCTCAGAGATGCCCTCCCTGAAGCTGATGCGCTGCAAAAGATAACTGTTTCCTGAAAAAGTATATGAATCCCCATCCAGCCTGTAAAGGACATTAGTCACGATCTCACCAGTCTCCGAGTCCATCTCCACGACTTCCGAAATCTCCTGAACCTTTCTCACAAGACCGTTCCTTGTTGAGA